>JBNKFQ010000291.1:0-29587 GCA_050289385.1 Porticoccaceae bacterium
ACGTCGCACGTCTGTCGTCGCACGCCAAAAACAAAGACAAACCCGTCCAGGTTCTCGTTAGAAAGTTTCCAATCGGGGCCGAGCGCAGTGATGGCCCGAGTCTAAGCGTGCGACGACAGACGTGCGACCCAAAAACATAACCTGAAATATTCCGGCACTCCATTGCATATACCAACCAAAACCGCTCACACCTTGTCATCGCACACCGCTATAATGCGCGCTTTTTGCCATTTGACAGAAAAATTTGTTACCCATCCGGAGCAGGTATGATCGAGAAGTTACGCAATATTGCCATTATCGCCCACGTTGACCACGGCAAGACCACTCTGGTGGACAGGCTGCTCCAGCAATCCGGTACGCTGGACCGGAAAGATCTGGGCGCGGAACGCATCATGGATTCCAATGACCAGGAGCGTGAGCGCGGCATCACCATTCTTGCCAAAAATACCGCAATTGAATGGCAGGGATACCATATCAATATTGTAGATACTCCCGGGCACGCTGATTTCGGTGGTGAGGTGGAGCGTGTATTGTCGATGGTGGATTGCGTGTTGTTACTGGTAGACGCCGTCGATGGTCCCATGCCGCAAACCCGGTTTGTCACCGCAAAGGCCTTTGAACAGGGGCTGAACCCGATTGTTGTGGTCAACAAGGTTGATCGCCCCGGGGCGCGTCCTGACTGGGTAGTTGACCAGGTGTTTGATCTGTTTGATCGTCTTGGCGCCAATGACGAACAACTCGATTTTCCCATCATCTATGCATCGGCCCTGAATGGCATGGCCGGTGAAGACGCGGATCAACTGGCAGATGATATGACTCCCCTGTTTGAAATGATTGTCAAACAGGTCAAACCGCCAGTGGTCGATGCTCAGGGACCGTTGCAAATGCAGATTTCGGCACTGGATTACAACAGTTATGTTGGTGTTATCGGAATCGGTCGCATTACCCGCGGCAAAATTATGACAAACCAGTCAGTTGTGGTGGTGGGCAGTGATGGTGTGCAGCGCAAGGCCAAAGTATTGCAGGTGATGGGACATCTCGGGCTGGAGCGAATTCAGGTAGAACGCGCATCGGCTGGTGATATTGTCTGTATTACCGGTATCGAGGGTTTGAATATCTCCGACACTATCTGCGCACCGGAAACCCCCGAGGCCCTGCCGCCATTGTCTGTGGATGAACCCACCGTCAGCATGACATTTCAGGTCAATGACTCGCCGTTTGCCGGTCAGGATGGCAAATTTGTCACCTCGCGCAATATCAGGGAGAGGCTTGAGCAGGAGTTGATTCACAACGTGGCATTGCGGGTGGAGCCAGGCGACAGCCCGGACAAATTCAAGGTGTCTGGTCGCGGTGAGCTGCATTTGTCGGTGCTGATCGAAAACATGCGGCGCGAAGGCTTTGAACTGGGAGTGTCACGCCCGGAAGTTATCCAGAAAGAGGTGGACGGCGAAATTCAGGAGCCCTATGAACAGGTGGTTATTGATGTTGAAGAGCAGCATCAGGGATCTGTGATTGAGGAACTGGGTCTGCGCAAGGCCGAAATGGTCAATATGGAGCCAGATGGTAAAGGCCGGGTGAAGCTGGAGTTTATTGTGCCGTCACGGGGCCTGATCGGGTTTCGTGGCCAGTTTCTGACGTTGACGTCGGGATCGGGCATAATGACCAGCATCTTTGATCATTACGGTGCGGTAAAGGTTGGTGAAGTGATCAGTCGGCAGAACGGGGTTCTGGTTTCGATGGTCAAGGGCAAGACGTTGGCTTATGCACTTTTTACCTTGCAGGACCGGGGCCGCTTGTTCCTGGGACATGGGGTAGACGTGTACGAAGGGCAGATTGTGGGTTTGCACTCGCGTTCCAATGATCTGGCGGTGAATCCGACCAAGGCGAAGCAACTCACCAATATTCGTGCGGCGGGAACTGACGAGGCACTGACCCTGAGCCCGCCAATACGACATACGCTTGAACAAGCTCTTGAGTTTATCGAGGATGATGAGCTGGTAGAGGTTACACCGGTAAATATCAGGTTGCGTAAAAAATTGCTGACTGAGACAGAACGCAAGCGCGGGCGAAAGTTGTAAGGCATTAACGTGCCCTGCCCTTTTTGCCATAATGCCGGACAAAATAATCGATAATAGCGAGTAGCAGGGGAGCAGGCATGTTATCTCACCAGTATCCTCAGGCCAGGGACCCCAAACAGGAACTGGCCACAAACCGGTTGCACCGTGAAGAGCGGGCAAGGTTTATGCCCTGGATTCTTACGTTGTTCGCGGTATTTTCTCTCGGCGCAGCCGTGCGAAACTACGTTGTTGGCTATGAGCGTTTTGCCCTGATCCTGACCGGCACCGGAGCGGTAGCCGTGGTCTTGCTGCTGATATTTCACAGCGTCGGCAGAAAGGCATACGTCTTTACGCAGTTTGCCTTTGCTGCCTTGCTGGTGGTTATGCTTTACGCGTTTTTGCTGCTGTGTGATATTGAGCAAGCGGGCTTGCTGGGTGCGCTGTGCATGGTGCCGGCGTTGATTGCGGTTTGCGGTTACCGGGTTGCCGGGTGGTTGTTGTTGATCAACTTCCCGATTCTGATAGCCCTGCTTGCTGGCCTGGTGCCGTGGTGGCCAGGTACCTGGTCCAGTGAGATGTCGGTGGCATTTCTCACCGCGTATGCGGGGCTCGGTATTTTCGTTTTGGTTGTTGATTTCAACCGGGACTGCAGCCGCAACCAGTTGGTTGATCTGGCTCGGCAATTCGATTGGGTTGCCTCTCATGACGAACTCACTGACTTGCCCAATCGTCGCGAAATGGAGCGAATGCTGGGCACCAGCATGAATCGCTACCATCTGTCCGGCGAGTCATTCTCGGTTGTGGTTTCGAATATAGATAATTACAAGAATGTTAACGATCGTTTTGGACACCAGTTTGGTGATCAGTTACTCGCCGCGGTGAGCAAAGCTCTGCACAGGGGGCTGCGTTCCGATGATATCCTGTCCCGGTGGGATGGCGATGAGTTTCTGGTACTGCTCCGCGGTCAGAATATCGAAGCTGCCCGGCAAGTGGCAGAACGTTTACGTCGTAATGTCAGTAACCTGAACATGAAATTTGACGGCGATAAAGTGGATGTTACCATGAGTTTTGGGGTGGCGTTTGTGGAAGGGCATGAAACTGTGGGTGAGTTGATCAGTGCGGCTGATCGCGGGCTCTATCAAGCCAAGAATATGGGACGTAATATGGTAGTCGCGGGATAGTGCTCCTTTGTGGGGCACTATCTCGTAGCGAGCTTTAGTACTTCGTAGCAGAATAAAACTTCCAACTTCCAACTTCCGACTTTTAACATTGAACTTCCCTGTGGCGAAAGCAGCTGGTGAGATGATCGTTTACCAATCCCGTCGCTTGCATATGGGCATAGCAAATGGTGGTGCCAAAAAAACGAAAACCGCGCTTTTTCATATCCTTGCTGATTGCGTCAGACAGCTCGGTAGACGCCGGTATCTGTTTCAGGCTCTTCCATTTGTTTTGAATCGGTTTGCCGTCAACATAAGCCCAGAAATAATTTGAAAAACTGCCAAATTCAGCTTGTATCTCCAAAAAGCATTTGGCATTTCCGATGGCGCTTTCTATTTTCAGTCGGTTGCGCACAATGCCGGAATCGTTCATCAGACGATCAACACTGCGGCTGGTAAATCGAGCCACTTTGTTGGCGTCGAATCCGGCAAACGCCCTGCGGTAATTTTCGCGTTTTTTCAAAATGGTAATCCACGACAAGCCGGCCTGGGCGCTTTCCAGAATCAGAAATTCAAACAGCGTTGCATCGTCGTAGCAGGGCACGCCCCATTCGGTATCGTGGTAGAGCTGATAGAGTTCTGTGTCGCCACACCATTCACAGCGGTGTTTGCGGGGAGCAGTACTGGTAGTCACTTGATTCATAAGCCTTTGATGTTATTCGTATATAGTGTTTAAGGTTTTTTTCCGGCATTGTTGCAAAAGTATTGGCCGTAACCTGGAATGCCCGGATTCGATCAAGGCGAAACTCGCGATAATTCTGGCGTAATTCACACCATGCCACCAGCGTCCAGACCCGCCCCCAGTAAACCAGACCGAGCGGCTGAATACGACGACTGGAGTATTCCCCATCAGCTCGTTGATACTCGATGGCGAGGATATTGCGGGCCTTGATCGCCGCGCGAATTTCTGCGCTGTAAGCCTTCACCTCTTTGGAAAAGTGACTGTCGAATGCGATTATGGTCTCTTCATCGTCGCTGTGGCGCAGATGTTCGGGCATGACCGCCAATATTTTTTGCATGGCGCCACTGGCCGCTGTTGCCAGTTGTTTGTCACTCCATGCCTGTACCATTCTTGCACCCAGCAACAGGGCTTCAATTTCGCTGGTGTCAAACATCAGTGGCGGCAAGTCAAAATGGCGGTTCAGGCGATACCCTACGCCGGCTTCGCCTTCAATCGGCACACCGGATATCAACAGTGACTGAATGTCCCGATACACTGTGCGTTGCGATACCTCCAGCCGTTCGGCCAATTGTCCGGCAGTGACCGCCATACGCCGGTTGCGCAGCAGGGTCAGCAGTTGAAACAGTCTGTCAGCTCGGCGCATGGTCAGGAGTGTCGTTTGCAGATCTGGCAATGTAACCGGGCCAGACCGCTATTGTCTATCGGCCCGGATCTCAATCAGGCAGCTTCTGACATACAGCTGCTTTGTTCAATAGTGGTGCGGCGAATTGAAACCGTGTCGGGGTCAATCATCGCCATGAGGTGTTTGCACTTGTCATCAGCCATAAAAGCGACGTCAATGGCAGCGGCGGCGGTGGCGTCTCTGTAGTAGTATGTGTCCACCCAGACATCGTCTTCCTCACTGTAGCTGAGAGAGCGATATTCACAGCCGTCCTGGTTACGCAGGAAGTGTTGTATGTACAGACTGGCTTGCAGAAAATCATTGCGGTCGATACCTTGCGCCAGTTTGAAAGAGTAGAGTTTTAATATTTGCTGGTTCATTATTCGGTTCCTTGTGAGTGTTTGCGGCAGTATCGGGATGAACTGCCCGGGCTATTTTCCAACAGGCCTGCTGACAGCGTGGTGTCAGTAGAGGTATTCTTCGGGGCAAGGGTCGCTGGAAACGGCGCCTGAATATCAACAGACCCTGGAACTCGTTCATAACAAATTTTTTATAAAAATCCTGTGAGGCCGGTGTATGCGCAAGTTTTATCCACATATCAAGCCGTATCAAGAGCATCGTATTGCTGTGGAGCAGCCCCATGAACTGTATGTAGAGGAATGTGGCAGTCCCGACGGTATTCCCATCCTGTTTGTCCACGGCGGCCCCGGTGCAGGTGCTACCCGGTGGGACCGCTGTTTTTTTGATCCGGGCAAGTACCGGATTATTGTGTTTGATCAGCGCGGTTGCGGGCGTTCAACGCCGCACGCTTCCCTGGAAAAAAATACGACACAGGCTCTGGTGGAGGATATTGAGGTTATTCGCGAGGCTCTGGGTGTTAAACAGTGGTTGCTGTTTGGTGGTTCGTGGGGGTCTACGCTCAGTTTGATCTATGCCGAAACACACCCGCAGCGGGTGCTTGGCATGATTTTGCGCGGCATCTTTTTATGCCGTGACCGCGATATCCGCTGGTTTTATCAACATGGCGCAGACCATGTGTTCCCGGATTACTGGAAGGAGTATGCCGAAGTCATTCCTGAAGATGAGCGCGACGATATGGTGGGGGCATACTATCGGCGACTTACCGGTGACAATGAGTTGGAGCGCATGTCGGCTGCCAAGGCATGGTCGGTGTGGGAAGGGCGTTGCGCTACCCTCAAGCCCAACCCGAACGTGATTGAGCGCCTGGGCGGGCCGCACACCGCGCTGTCCTTGGCCCGGGTTGAGTGCCATTACTTTATGAATCAGGCTTTTTTGAAAAACAATCAAATCATCAAAAATGCGGGCAAGCTGGAGAATATACCCGGTATTATTGTTCATGGCCGTTACGACATGGTGTGTCCCGTGGATCAGGCATTTACTCTGCACGAGGCCTGGCCCAACGCCCGTCTGGAGATTATTCGCGATGCCGGTCACGCGTCGTCGGAGTCGGGTACGCTGGATGCGCTGATTCGCGCCACTGATGAAATGGCTCATATATTGGGTGAGTCGGCGTGATGCACAGAGCACAAGACAGGGCAAAGGACAGAGAACAGCAGACAGAATTATGCTTGGATTGATTCAACGTGTCTCCCACGCCAACGTTGTCGTTGACGATGAGGTTACCGGAGAGATCGGCAAGGGAATTTTGTTATTGCTGGGCGTTCAAAAAGAAGACTGTGAGGCAGTTGCCGACAAGCTGATTCACAAGGTACTGAACTACCGTATCTTCCCCGACAACCAGGGCAAAATGAACCTGAATGTTCAGCAGGCAGAGGGCGGTATACTGGTGGTGTCGCAGTTTACCCTGGCAGCAGATACCCAAAAAGGCTTGCGCCCGAGTTTTTCATCTGCCGCACCACCGGCGGACGCGGAACATTTGTACAATTACTTTGTGACACAAATGCGCAGTCGTTATCAACCGGTAGCCACCGGTATATTCAGTGCCGATATGAAGGTCAGCTTGTGCAATGATGGCCCGGTGACGTTTTTGTTAACGACAAGTTGACACACAGCAAAACACATTGGCCAGCGTCATTTCTTAGTTCCTGTTTTTCCTATAAAGGTGAAATTATGCGGTTTACGATAAAGTCGACTTTTTCAACGATTGTTTTGTTATCTGTTTTATCTACTCCAATCTTAAGTGGACCATCACGCTCTTTCACGTCTGAAGACATATTTTCTCTGGAATATGCCCTGGATCCGCAGATATCTCCTGATGGTAACAGAGTGGCTTACTTGCGCCAGTCGATGGACATAATGACGGACAGCAGGCACAACAGCTTATGGATTATTAACGCGGATGGAACAAATCATCGGCCGATTGTTTCGGGAAAAGCGCATGTATCTGCCGTCAGTTGGTCGCCCAGCGGCGATCGACTTGCCTATGTTTCCGGTGAAGAAGGAACTCCGCAAATTTATGTTCGCTGGATGGATTCGGGGCAGACGGCCATAATCAGTAATCTTACCAAGGCCCCGGGCGGAATTTCCTGGTCGCCCGATGGCAAAACCATTGCCTTTACCATGGATGTCCCTTACACCACACCGTCGTTGATTACTCCCCTAAAAAAGCCGGACGGGGCAACATGGGCAAAACCCTTTAAGGAAATCAGCCACGTTCATTACCGAACCAATCACGTTGATTTACTCGCTGATACTCGCAGCCATATATTTGTTATTCCTGCCACAGGCGGTGTTGCGCATCAGGTGTCCAGCGGAGATTTTAACCACAAAGCGCCTCTTTCGTGGAGTAAGGACAGCAAAACACTATATTTATCAGCCAAGCGAAATCAAAAGGTTGGTTTGCAGCCGCGAGACAGTGAAATTTACGCGCTTTCGGTCCAGGATGGCGGCTATAACCAATTAACCCGCCGCAAAGGTCCGGACCAAACTCCCGATGTCTCTCCAGATGGCAAATTAATTGTTTATGCGGGATATGACGATCTCTCCCATGCACACCACAATGCAAACCTTTACATAATGAAAACGGACGGCTCAGGTAAACGAAAAATCAGCGTCAATTATGACGGCTCTCTTTCCAGTCCAAAATGGGCAGCTGACGGTAAAAGTTTGTACCTGACATATGCTGAGCGAGGTGTACTCAAGCTCGGTTACCTTTCTGTAAAGGGCGGTAACATTCGTGAAGTCGCCAGCAATCTTTCTGGCATGGGATTTAACCGCCCATTCTTCTTGCCCGGCGGCTACTCCCTGTCCAATAATGGAAAGTACGCATCGGTATTTGGCACTCCAACACGTCCTGCGGATATTGGTGTGGGCAGTCTGCGTAATTCGCCCACCTTGCTGACCGAGTTAAATGAGGACCTGCTGGGCAATCGTAAACTTTCGCAATACCATGAGATCACTTGGAAATCCTCAGCTGATAATCGCGAGATACACGGCTGGTATATTACGCCACCCAATTTTGATCCAAACAAGAAATACCCTTTTATTCTGGAAATTCATGGCGGCCCGCAAATGGCATGGGGGCCTTACTTCTCTCCTCTTTTGCAGGATGCGGCGGCGAGAGGTTATGTGGTGCTACTCCCCAATCCTCGTGGTTCTACCTCTTATGGAGCAGAATTTACCGACCAGATTGACCGCAATTATCCTGGCGAAGATTACGACGACTTGATGTCTGGCGTTGATGCTCTGATCGACAAAGGGTTTATTGATAAAAACCAGCTGTTTATAACGGGCTTGTCCGGTGGTGGCATACTAACCACCTGGTCGATTGGAAAAACAGATCGCTTTGTTGCCGCAGTTGCCCGTGGTCCAGTTATTAACTGGACCAGTGAATCACTCAATTCAACCATGAATTTCCCCTTTATTCTGGAAAACTGGTTCGACGGTGCACCATGGGAAAATCCAACACAATACTGGAAGTTCTCCCCTCTTTCATTGGTGGGTAATGTTAAAACGCCCACGATGATTATGACGGGAGATAGCGATTATCAAACAGCCATATCAGATTCAGAGCAATATTTTGCCGCATTACAGTATCGGGGAATAGAAACCAGGTTTATTCGTGTGCCAAATGCCGGACATATATTTTATCGGCCTTCACAAATGATTACCGAGTTAAACTACTTGTTTGCGTGGTTTGAGCGATTCCGCACAAAATGAAGAGTTATTAATGTGATGGGAGCCAATTTTCATTGGCTCCCATCAGTTTTATTTTCCGCCAATAAATGCCCGAATATCTCCTGACAACTGTTTCAGTGACGGTTCATGCACATACATCATATGGCCAGCCGGGTAGTATTTAAACGTGACTTGGTCGTCGGGCATACCGGTTTTGGCAAAACTGTTTTCCGTACCAAAAAAAGGTGTGGCCAAGTCGTAGTAACCGTTGGCCACAAAGATACGAAAATTTTTGTTTTGACGTGCTTCTTCACCCAGCTTGGGTGCAACATTAACCTGGTTGCCTCCGAATCGGGGACTCATGGTCCAGTCCCATTCACGATTGGCCTGTCTGGACAGAATTTCATAATGGCGATCACCTGTCATATTCAGGTCGGTGGTCAGATAGTGGTTGATGGCAGCTGTGTAAGCAGCCGAAACACCATAGGCTGATGGGTCGGCATCAAAGGAGTCGCCAGCGTCATCCAGGTCTTTACCCGGATAACGGCCGTCCAGTCTGCCCACCACCAGGCTTTTGTCTCGCAACAGCTCTTTCATAAAGCGTCTTGGTTGAATATAAAGGTCTGTCATTTCCAGGTAGCGCTCTGAAATACCTGTAAAGTGGGCCAGTTTTTTGCGAACACGGTCCCGTTGTGAATCATCCAGGCGGCGACCTTTTTGCAGCGCCACGGCGTAGTCGGTGAGTGCGAATTCCCGTGCCTTGTCGAGAAATCGCTCCAGATTGGGTTCACCCTCTACCTTGCCGTGATGCCATGCAGTAGCCGCAAAGGTTGGCAGATAACTGATCGCGGCATCGTCATTGTGGGGGGCGGCTCGAATTGTGCGAAAATCGAGAACCGATGAAATCAGCAGTACACCATTCAGGGCAACATCGTCATAGCCGTTGTGCAAGGCTTCTGCAAGCATGGCGGCGCGTGTCGTGCCGTAACTTTCACCGGCGAGATATTTGGGCGAATTCCAGCGTTTGTTTTCGGTTAACCAGCGGCGCACAAACCAGGCGAGACTGTCGGCGTCTTCGTACAAGCCCCAGAAATCCTTGTTGCTGGCATTGCCAATGGCGTGGGAAAACCCGGTGCCAACCGGATCCACCATTACCAGGTCCGTCACATCCAGCAAACTGTGATTATTGGCAACCAGAGTAAACGGCGCGGCGCCATCGTCCTGGGCATCGCTGGGCACCACGACCCGTTTGGGGCCAAACAGACCCAGGTGCATCCACACAGAAGACGAGCCGGGACCGCCGTTAAACACAAATGTAACCGGTCGGTTTGCAGAGCGGTTGTCTGTACGCAAGTAACTGATGCTAAACAGGTCAGCCGTGGGTTGGTCGCGGTCATTGTGAATACGGGTGTAGCCGGCAACTGCCCGGTACGATACTTTTTCTGCGCCTATCGTAATCTTGTGTTCTGTGGTTACAGATTCCGGCTCGGGGATGTCGCTGCTTTTGATGTTTCCCCAGGCCAGCGCAAAAGTTGTAAGAAACCACAGTGACAGGCAGGCGGCAAGCGTCTTCATTCGGTCTTCCTCTGTTCCTGTTATTATTTTTGCCTTGGCACAACCGGGGATAAACAAAGTTATCCTGTTGATTGACTTCAGTTTTATTCGCTGTACCCAGGCACAGGTTGTTAGGAGTCAGACTTTAAATGCCTTGCGAAGTTTCTTTGCAACCCGTTCTTTTTTCAGTCGAGCGTAGCTGGGTATGCCGTTTTTAAAGGGGGGAGCGTCTTCGCCCAGGATCAGGGGTTGCAGGTATTCGCGGGCTTTTTCGGTAATGCCAAAACCGTCGCGGCTGATGTAATTGCGTGGCATCATTTTTTCGACGTTGGCCACCTGGTCCAGCGGGGCCTCACCCAGAGTCCATTTGTAACGTTTGCTGGCAGCCCTTTCGATGGTCACCATAACGGCATTTTTGCCGGCTTCGGCATACTCCACGGCGGCACGCCCAACGGCGTAGGCTTGTTCTACATCCGTTGCCGATGCGATATGACGCGCAGCGCGTTGCAAGTAATCTGCCAGCGCCCAGTGGTACTTGTAGCCCAGTTCAGACTTGACCATATTGGCCAGCGTAGGGGCTACGCCGCCCAGTTGTTTGTGGCCGAAAGCGTCTGTTGTGCCCGCGTCCGCCAGAAATGTGCCATCGGCGTATTGAGCGCCTTCCGAAGCGACAATGACGCAATAACCGTTTTTGCGCACGGTCTGCTTTACCTTTTTCAGGAATTTTTGCCGGTCAAAGGCGATCTCGGGGAACAGGATAATATGGGGGGCATCGCCTTCCTGTTCCTGTGCCAGAGCACCGGCAGCGGCAATCCACCCCGCATGCCGCCCCATCACTTCCAGAATAAATACCTTGGTGGATGTTTCGCACATCGACGCAACGTCAAGGCTCGCCTCTCTGGTGGACACGGCCACGTATTTGGCGACTGAACCAAAGCCCGGGCAGCAGTCAGTAAAAGGCAGGTCGTTGTCTACAGTTTTGGGAATATGAATGGCCTGAATCGGATACCCGGTTTTTTGGGATAATTGCGAAATCTTCAGACAGGTGTCAGCGGAATCACCGCCGCCGTTATAAAAGAAGTAACCAATATTGTGTGCCTTGAATACTTCGATCAATCGCTCGTATTCCAGACGATTTTCTTCCAGGCTTTTCAGTTTGTATCGGCAAGACCCAAAAGCGCCAGAAGGAGTGTGTCGCAAAGCCGAAATCGTTTTGCGAGATTCCTTGCCGACATCGATGAGTTCTTCCCTGAGTGCGCCGATAATGCCATTGTTACCAGCGTACAGCTTGCCAATCTGTTTGCTGTCGCGCACCGCTTCAATTACCCCGCAGGCAGAGGCGTTGATGACAGCGGTAACACCGCCTGACTGAGCGTAAAAGGCGTTCTTTTTGGCCATGGGAATCCCGGACTGTTGTGGCGAAACGGTTGCGTTAAATTAATGGGACGCGATGATACTGGAATTGGGTGGTAATGTCAGATTTGTTGGGTCCTGAGTCGGAAGTCGGAAGCTGAAATTTTCGTGCCATCGCTTTGCTCGGCTACCAGGAAAGCAGGTCTTGTTCATCAGGGATAGGACCGGTTTATTGTTTTGCTTTTGCTTTTGCTTTTGCTTTTGCTTTTGCTTCCGGCTTCCGACTCAAAACCGCATCGACACATTCACCGTCGAATTCACTGCATCACCAACAAGCTTGCTATGCCCCGGATTTTGAATGTAATGCACAGACACACCCGCGCGAACTGGCCCCAGGTCAAAACCATAATTCACTTCCAGTCGGTATTCGCGAGCATCCGGTTCCAGCCCCAGCAGCAAATCATCATAAACCACTTGCTTGCCAAGGGTGCGACCGACTGGTATGCGCAACGAGGCATCACCCTGTTCTATACGTAATGGCTGGGTAATAAAAAGGCCAAGGCTGTCGTTTTGTTGCCACAGGGAACGACCATTAAGACCAACGGCGAAAGAGCTTGAAAACAGATTATCGTCGATGTTGAGCAAACTGGCTTCGGATACGGCTGTGCTCAAGTCCGGTTTGGTTATACCCCCGTACATTGCCAACAACCCGTGCCAGTTAGTGCCAAGGCGCATATGGGTATTGAGCCCGGCAAACCAGGTGCCAACCTGCGAGGCCGCGCCTATAGCGCCGCTTGGGCTTATCCCGAGGAAACTGCTGTCTTCGCGTACCATACCGGCCTGAATACTGATGTCACCTCCGGTAAAGTTTTGCGCATACTCCATCAAAGCGCCCTGGGCGCTGTTATCGGTACGTGGTTGATAATTATCCCAACCGGCCTTGCCGCGGAAAAATCCGAAACGGAGCTTGCCGTTACCCGTTTGCATACCGCCGCCACTACTCCAGCCATTGCGTGCAAAACGCAACCAGGGGGCAGCAAAGGCGCTGTCGTCACTGGTGCTGGCCGGAAGCAAGGCTTGCTCACCGTACAAACCGAAAAACCAGCCGGGGTTGGCGCTCCAGCCGGAAAAACTTTCGCGGCCGGTAACTTCGTCGCGAAAATGCATGGCCACATAGTCACGCTGTTGGTTGCTGGCAAGGCGAGGATGAAAACGGGCGTCAAGGTAGTTGGTATCCATTGAGATTCCGGCTTGCACTGTCAAGCCGTCAGCATAGTTGATTGCCCCATGGTGCAGTGTTGATGTTGGCAGGGAGTCGATATTCTTGTGCAGCAGGGCACTGGCGGGCAGATAAAAAGGAAAGTCCATTTCGTCAAATACTGCGATGGATCGACCCCTGAGCGCATTGCTGATACTGTTACCCAGTGCACTGCCCGTGGTTGATATGCCACTGCTGCTGACTGAAAACGAGATGTCGCCGATGGAATTGCCGGTACTCATACTGGTATCGCCAACTGGCGCAGTGGCTGCCGCCAGGTCCAGCAGCCCCTGGCCGTAAATATCCTGGTTGGAATATATGCCGGACTTGTTTGCGGTTTGCAGTAGCCGATCAACCAGTTCATGGTTACCGACGGTAGGAAACATCGATTTTAAAAGGGCCAAAGCACCACTAACCATCGGCGCTGCGAATGAGGTGCCAATAGCGCCACCATAGTAAAACAGGTCCGGGTCCTCTCCTGCCGGTGTGGGTATCGGCCCCCAGACAAAATCGTCTTCACCATTGCCTCCACCACCAGGTGCGGCCAGGCAAAAATCGGCCGCCACACCACAGCGATTGGAATAAAAGGCAATCTCACCCGTCATATCAACTGCGACAACCGCCAGCATGTGGTCCTTGAGCTCGGGAAAGAAATAGGGCAGTCCCGCCAGGATTTCCGGAGAGGACGCGTCAACCGGATTGCCCATGGTGTCTGTTTCGCCGAAAGCATTGCCGGCAGAAATCACGAAAATGGCACGGTTCCCGGCGACCTTTTCATCTTGCCGAAGTGCGTCGATTGTGCGTGAGAATGCTGCGTCTACTTCAAGGGCATTGAATTCGGTGATTGCGCCGGCAAACCCGAAGCTCATATTAATAATCGGGGCTTCGTTGGCCATCAGTTCGAAGCGCTCGGCGAAAAAGCTGTCATCAGTAAAGGTTATTTCGCCCGGGTCCAATGGTTCATAGGGGCCAGAGCCGCTACCCAGGGGAATTTCGTATGCGACAACTTCGGCGTCAAATGCCACTCCATGCATATTAAAATTTTCTCCCGGAACTACCGGGTTGCCGTCGCGGTTGGAAGCAATTACGCCGGCGACCAGAGTACCGTGGCCAATTGCTTCATCGCTGCGTTCGCTGCCAAACAGGTCGTAGTCGCTACCCGCAACAGAGACCTTGCTGCCGCCCGAACTGCTGTCGAATTCGAGGTGGTCGGCCATCACGCCGGAATCAATAACGCCTACCTTTACACCAGCACCGGTTGCACCACGGGCATATGCGGTGGAAGCATTTATAAGCTCGAGAAAGCGCAGCCCCTCGTATTCACTATCTTCGAAGGATTCGCTCTGCAGTGCCAGATCATCAGGATCATCCGGTTGCTGGGCAAAGTTGTCATAAGGCGGAGAGGTGGGAGCCGGGTCAGGTGCGGTAGAAGGGTCGGGTGTTGCTGGTTGCGAACCACCGCCGCCCGAAGAGCAGGCCATAAGTACAATACTCAGGGAAATAACTGCCAGTAACTTGCTGGCCGACAGGTAATTCATAAATCAGTCCTTGCTGTTTTGTGGAGATGACACGCCCCTTTCACTCTCCAACCAGTGCTATTAATGTCAGAAGTCATTGTCCGATTCAAGAAAGTTTGATGGTAATTGAAGACTATTGGCAGATTTTAGGTGTTGCTGCAGCTCCCCACGCATTTTTATTGGAATTTCACTTGTTGTCGGGACTGTAAATTCGAGCGCAACCAGCCGCGTGACAGTCTGGTGTACCCGATGCCATAATCCAGTGCGAACAAACTTACAGGATCTATATGCACATTCACATTCTCGGAGTTTGCGGCACATTTATGGGCAGCCTGGCGCAACTGGCCAAGGCCGCCGGTTACCGGGTTAGCGGATGCGACGCCAACGTCTACCCGCCCATGAGTACGCAACTGGAACAGGCGGATATCGATATCATCGAAGGTTACGATCCCGCTCAGCTTGATCCCGCACCGGATTTGATTGTTGTGGGCAATGCGCTGTCGCGTGGTAACCCTTGTGTAGAAGCCATGTTGAATCAGGGCATTCCCTATACTTCCGGTCCGCAATGGCTGGGCGAAAATTTTCTGAAAGATCGTTGGGTGCTGGCGGTAGCGGGCACTCACGGCAAAACCACAACGGCGAGCATGCTGGCCTGGATACTGGAATACGCCGGTTACCAACCAGGTTTTTTGATCGGAGGGGTACCCAAAAACTTTGATGTGTCTGCACGGTCGGGGGGCTCACCGTTTTTTGTTGTGGAAGCCGATGAATACGATAGTGCCTTTTTTGATAAACGCTCCAAGTTTGTCCATTACCACCCGCGCACCCTGACGCTGAACAATCTGGAGTATGATCACGCGGATATATTTGCTGACCTCGCTGCGATTCAAACCCAGTTTCACCACCTGGTGCGAACAGTGCCTGGCAACGGCCGCATTATTACTCCGGCAGCCGACAACAACCTTGAACACGTGCTGGCAAAAGGGTGTTGGTCAGAGGTGGAGAAAACCGGAGCTGATCAGAACTGGCAGGTAAACCTGATCAATTCCGATGCTACCCGGTTTTCTGTGAGCATGGACGGGGTTGATCAAGGTGTAGTGCAGTGGCGGCATACCGGGCGGTACAATGCAGATAATGCGCTGATGGCAATAGCTGCGGCCCGTCATGTTGGTGTTGAACCGAAAAACGCCTGTGAAGCTCTGTGCCATTTTGAGGGTGTAAAACGCCGCATGGAAAAGTTGACCGACATCAATGGCGTCCATGTATACGATGATTTCGCACACCACCCCACGGCCATTGCGGCGACCTTGCAGGGCCTGCGAGAACAAGTGGGGCGCGAAAACATTGTGGCCGTCATCGAACCGCGCTCAAACACCATGAAAATGGGCAAGCACAATTCAGAACTGGCAGAGTCGGTTGCTGCTGCCAGTTGGGTACTTTGGTATCAGCCCCCTGATATTGAATGGTCTCTGGCCAGTGTGGTGAGTGGTAGCCCGGTACCTGCCCAGGCGGTAGAATCTCTTGACGAACTGATTGATCTCACCTTGCAGGTGGTGGGCGACAACGCACATATTGTGGTTATGAGTAATGGTGGGTTTGGTGGTTTTCACGGCAAGTTGATTGCGGCGCTGGAGGAACGAGTCGGAAGTCGGAAGTCGGAGGTCGGAAGTTGAAGATTCGTGCCGTCGTTGCACTCGGCCTGGTTTTTGGGGGTTGGCAGGTAGTATGCTCTGGTTTTTCCTTCCAACTTCCAACTTCCAACTTCCAACTTCCAACGCAGAGTAAGGAATAATGGCTGAGTACAACAAAACAATTACACTCGCAATGACAGGTGCTTCGGGCGCGCAATATGGATTGCGTCTGCTGGAGTGTCTGGTTCAAGCCAATTGTCAGGTTTCGTTTTTAATTTCGGAAGCGGCTCACATTGTTATCGAGGCAGAGGTTGGCGTGGACCTGCCCCGTGACGAAGATGAGTTGGAAGAGTTTCTGACGGATTATTGTCAGGCCGAGCCGGAACAGGTTCGTGTGTATGGCAAACGTGACTGGTTTTCACCGGTAGCATCCGGGTCAGCGTCACCCTCTACCATGGTTATTTGTCCGGCCAGTGGTGGCACGGTTTCGGCTATAGCCTGCGGTGCCAGTAACAACCTGATAGAGCGCGCCGCCGATGTTGCATTGAAGGAGCGTCGGCCGCTCATTTTAGTACCCCGCGAGATGCCCATGTCAGCCATTCATCTTGACAATTTGCACAAGCTGGCCCGGATGGGAACTACCATCATGCCAGCCTGTCCGGGTTTCTATCAAAACCCACAAACCATCGAAGATATTATCGATTTTGTCGTGGCGCGGATACTCGACCATCTTGGTATTGAGCAGCATCTGATATCCCGCTGGGGAGAATAGGGTCTGATTTGACTACTCCAGACCCAGTACTTTCTTGCCCTGAATAAAATGAATGTCTACCGGAATATCCGCATCGGCCAAACGCGCCAGATCGTCGGCGAGATCATTTTTAATAATCCCCTGTTCTGCAAGTAATTGTTTGGCCTTGTCGTAGTCGCCATCGCCCTGGATGGTAAGCAGAAGTTCAGTAAGCCCATTCATTGCTTTGCGGAAGTTCTCCATCTTGATGTGGTACTGCCCGTTTTGGTCACGTGCAAAGGCATCCATGTTTTTAAAATAATTAAAGCGAATCATATTTGCTTTGCCGTGTGCGCTGGACGCACCAAAGCGACTGGAACGAAAAATGCTTGCCATAAAGGTGACGTAGTAATCCATCAAACTGCCTTCGGTAATTTCGCCCTGTTCAAACAGTTTGGTTACCATGTACAGCCCGAGGATATCGGCTTTGCCTTCTTCCATTGCCGAGGCGGTTTCTTTGAGCGCTGTTCTTACCAGACCCTTGTCATTAATGGTGTTTTTTACGCCCAGTCCGTGTGCTACTTCGTGAAACATGGTGTTGGAAAAAAAGGCGTTAAAGGTAACGTGCTGGCGCTGGTCGGCAACAATTAGCTGGTCAGCAATCGGAACCAGAACTTTGTCGAATTTGGCCTGCATGGCGTTCTTGAGTTGCAAGCGACGAGTGCCTTTTTCCAGTTGTACCTGTTCGTCGTTGGGCAGGTTAATAGCAATGGTTTTGGCACCGGAGTTACTGTGTCCCGCATAGTAGATGACATCGTAGGCGTTGAGGTCAGAATCGGTGCCTGGAACTTCGGACTTGTACTTGTCATCCACTGGCAATCCCTTTTGCAGTTCGGGCAGCAGTGTCGTAAAGCGTGCCAGCCGTTCACTCCAGTCGCGGTCCTTGAGCAGTACGTAAGCTTCATAGGCGGCGCGATAACCGAATAGCTGGTCTTCGTAAGTCTCGATGGCGCCAATTACCAGGTCGACAGAATTGGTTTTCATATCCATCCAGGCGAAGTCACTGGGCTGGTAATTATCGCTGGTGATAGCTTTGGCACGCATTTGCAGATAATTTTTAAACTCGCTGTTATCGGCATATTCTGCAGCTTGTTCGAGCAGGTCGGCCGCGGCGGCAAGTTGCTGACGATATTTCTGATGGTAGGGCACCACAATGAGGTTGCCAGTGCTGTCCCGCCGCAAGACAGAATAAAGATTGCTTTTGTCAGGGTGATCAAAGGCTTCGAATTCGGTTTTGGATATGTCAGCAGGATAAAATCCGGCGCCCGGGGGTTTGGGGCCTACGCCGCGTAAAAAGGGCTTGTCGCCGTTCAGGCGGTCCCAGGGGCCGTAGTTTTGCTCGGTAAAGCGACGTGCGTCGGCGTCGTCAATACTGCTCAGCAGTTCCTGTTTATCGCCATATGCTTGTAACCAGAACAGGTCGTCCATAATTTTCGACGCATCAATCAGCAGGCTGACCATGGTCTTCTGGTTGTCACTCAGGCTGCTCAAGTCGGCACTCAGGGTGTAGTCCGTATAGATATTAACGCGATTTGCTGCCGCTGCTGATGCCCAAACGTCTGTTGTCTGAGTGGGCTGCTGCTTTTGTTGTGGCTCAGTTTTGGTGGCTGCTGTTTTATCTGTGGCGTCGCAGCCAGCCAGTACAAGAAGTAATGCACTGGCTAATGCGGTATATGGCAACCATTGTTTCAGAAAAGACAGTTTGGCGATGTTGTTCATTGGTTGTTTCCTTTTTGTATTGGGTAGTCCCCGCAAGCCAGCCCGTTGTGACCGAACATTGCCCCTGGGGGTATTTTCCACGCGATTGCGTTTAACACAAGGGTTGATCCAAAAACCGGAGTACTCCTTCAAGGTGATAATGACGGGATCGCCCTGTGGGTTGACTTGTCATTATCACCTTGAAGGAGTACAGGACCCAAAACCGAAAACAGGTCACAACCACCCGCAGCCCCCGATAATTGACAGCAGAGAACAGTTCGGCATGGTTGGTCTGGGTCGAAAGCTATACTGATTAAATGGTTTGCGAATGCCCGGATTTAGAATGAAGGTAATTGATTTTTCGGCTTCCCGAAAACGCAAGGGGCTGATGCTTGAGGAGGTCCTCAAAAAGCATGGCAGCGCTCTGCGCAGTTTTTTGCGCGCTCGTCTGGTGTTGGAAGACGACCGTGAAGACATTTATCAGGAGCTGTTTTTGAAGCTCACAAGACTGGGTAACCTGGAAGAAAAACTGGCTGCACGCAGTGGCGATACCAGATCATACCTGTTTTCCATCGCGACCAATCTCATTATTGATTTCAAGCGTCGGGCGGCAGTACGCCACTCGGAACATCACGAAAGTTTTGACGAAAAAATGATTACCACAGATTACCCACCTCCCGACAGGGTGGCAGCCACGACACAGCAGCTGGACGCCATGATGAGCTTGCTTAAAAAGATGGAGCCGAAGTGTCGTGAAGCGCTTATCCTGAATCGTTTTGAGCACAAAAGTTATCCGGAAGTCGCCAGAGAAATGGGGGTGTCGACGACTTCGGTGGAACGCTATATCGCCAGCGCCTTGAAAATTTTGCGCGAGGAAATGAGATGATGGACAAACACAGTAACGTCAAACCCGCACAAGCCCGGCTCGATTTGGCGGCGGATTTTGCCGTGCGCATGTACTCGGGCAAGATGTCGCCGCAAGAGCAGAGTGCCATGGAGCAGTGGTTGCGCGACACTCCGGAAAATCGCACGGAACTACAGGCCATTCTCGACACCTGGCACAGTGTTGGCGCGTTGGCGGGGCGCCGCCAGGAGATGGGTGCGGTATCCAGTTGCAGAAACCGGACCGGCAAGCGCTGGTTCTCCTATGCGGTGGCGGCGAGTGTGTTGGTGGCGATCACTTCTTTTGTAACGATTCGGTGGCGTGAAGGTGATACCCCGGCTCAACGGGAGGTGCTTTCGTATCAGACCGCAATCGGCGAGCAGAAAACCGTCGTGCTCGACGATGGCAGCCAGGTGACGCTCAATACCAACTCGCGTTTGATTGTCGATTTTGACGATGTGCGCCGTCGCGTCACCCTGGACCGAGGGGAAGCTTTTTTTGATGTCACGCCATTGCCGCAAAAACCGTTTATCGTATTGACGGGCACCCACAGTGTGACGGTATTGGGCACCAGTTTTAATGTATTGAAGTCGGCGTTTGATCTTGAGGTTGCAGTTGTCGACGGAGCCGTGATGGTGCACGCGGTAGAAGAGAGTGTTACGCCGCGGACACCGGCGGTGGATTTGTTGGTGGGTGTGGAGAATGCTCAAACGGCAGACAGGTACCGCTTGTCTGCGGGCGTGTTCGCCCGATTTTCCGGCACGTTGGGTGGCGCGAAGGCCAGCGTAACGGTTGGCGAAGTCACGCGAGGATCTTACCTGGGTTGGAAACAGGGGTTTGTGACTTTCGATAAACAGCCGTTGTATGAAGTGATTAAAGAGTTAAATCGCTATGTGGGCAAAAAGATCCTGATAGAAGATGACCGTATTATGAACATGGCGGTAAGTGGCGTGTTTAATGTTCACGAAATTGACGCAGCGCTCAATCGCATTGAATCCGCATTTCCCATTCGCGTCGTCGAACACACGGATCGGGTGGTGATTGTTGGAAGGATAAGGGATGAAGGATGAATAAAAGCTCAAAATATGGAACATGGGGGTGCGCCTTTGGAGACTGGGGGTGAATTTGGTTTGCGTGCGTTCAACTTGGTGGCGATACAAAATTGCCTACAAATGATTACGTAATTGCGAACACAAGAGGTGGGAAATCGAGATGAAATCTGTTATTCGAACTATATCGAAAGTTCCTGAAAAACATTTTATGGCAGTCGGGTTTGCGTCTGCACTGGCTTTTTTGAGTGCTGGTGTTCAGGCGGACCGCAGTGATGATGTTGAGATTTTTATCAAGCCGCAGGCAACCGATGCGGCGCTGTTGCAGTTAGCGCGGGAAACCGGTGTTCAGATCATGTTTTCACCGGAGCTTGCCGAAAATACCCGGTCTCCGATGGTGGAAGGCACGATGACCATCACTCAGGCGATGGATCGCTTGTTGAGTGGCACGGGGCTGACTTATGACTATGGATCTGACAATGTGTTGGTTGTCAGGAAGGAGGAAGAGGCGGGTTCTACGAGGGCGTTGGAAGGGCGTGATAAAGAAATCGAGGAAATTATCGTGACCGCCACTAAGCGGGACACCAGTCTTCAGGACACGGCGATGGCGATTTCTGTATTGGGCGCCGACACCATCGATAAGCGCGGCCTGGTCAGTATGGGCGACTACCTCAGCACCATCCCCGGCGTGACCATGCAGGATCGTGGGGCCGGTGCCAAATCCATCACGATGCGGGGAATTTCAGTCAGTCCACAAACAGAAAGAACCGCCGTTGGTGTCTATTTTGGCGAAACACTTGTGTCGGGAGAGAATATAGCGGTCAGTTCCGGTAGTGGCGATCTCCGCATGGTGGATGTTGATCGAGTTGAAGTACTTAAAGGACCTCAAGGAACTCTCTATGGTGCGGACAGCATGGGCGGTATCGTACGGATACTGCCTAATCGTCCAAATCTTGAACAGTTCGAAGCTGAGGTTGGTGCGCAATATTCGAATACCAGCGAATATGGCAATAACAACTATCAGATGCAGGGCATCCTCAATGTTCCCCTGGTCGAAGACCAGCTCGCTCTCCGAGTGGTAATATATCGCCATGAAAACAGCGGCTTTGTGGACAATATTGCCGGTAGCTATCAGGGCGATGGCAGCGTAACGCTTGATTTGGTGGAACAGTATGGCGGTCTTATCAAGGATGAAGGCGATCGCGGAAGTAACGAGGTTAACGGCGTTCGCCTGGCAACCCGTTGGCAGCCTGTCGAGCAACTGGATATCAACCTGAGCTATGCGTGGCAGGAGGTTGAGCAGGACGGATGGCAGGAAACGGAACTATCTCTGCCGGGCTCCTACCACCAGGCGCGGGTGCAGCCTACTCCGACTGTAGGTCCAACGCTCAACGGGGTCGGTTCCGAGACCGAGAGTTTGGCGACTGAAGTTCGCTTAACCAGCTTGACGCTGGATTATGACCTGGGGTGGGGTACGCTGCACAGCTCGTCAAACTGGTCAGAGTGGCAGGGGAAATCCTTTTATGATTGGACTGCCTACGTTCCTGTTTTTCCATACTACATTATAACGGATAATGAGTCTGACCGATTCACTCAAGAGGTACGTTTTGCCTCCCAGTTCAAAGGCCCCTTTCAGCTATTGGGGGGCGTTTACTATGATGATCATGAAAGTCATTATTATTTGTCAGAAAACTATGTCGGTGACCTTGAAAATGCCGGCGCAGCTAATCTGGTTTGGGATGTTTGGCCGGGCCACGAGAACGATCCTTATCACTTCATGCACCATGCGAAAGGTACGGTCGAACAAAAAGCGGTTTTTGGTGAAATTTCCTATGACATTTTGGAAAGCCTGACAGCCAGCGTGGGCGTACGTCGTTATCAATACGACCAAACCAGTTTTGCTGAGCAAGCCGGAAACTGGCGTCACTCAGAAACCCCTGTCGTACGTACCGATCTCGAAGGTGAACAAAAAGGTGAAACCTATAAAGCCAACCTAAGCTGGAAACCCAATAGCGATACCCTGATCTATGCTCAATGGGCGGAAGGTTTCCGGCTGGGATCGAACCAGGGTCCCAAACTTGAAGAGTGGGGTTGCGATATTGATGGCAATGGGAAATATGAGTTAGCGGGTGGTGGTGAGGTGCCAATAACAAATGGTACTCTGGAGCCGGATTCGACTGAGAATTATGAGTTGGGTGTTAAAAGCTCTTTTCTTGATCATCGTGTCACGGTCAATGCCGCGATCTATCATATTAATTGGGAAGGTCTCCCGGTTAGACTTAACCTGGCCGCAGGTGGTGCCTGTGGCGCTTATTTCGCGAATGCGGGTGAGTCCACCTCGGAGGGGGTCGAACTGGAATCCCGCCTGCTGCTGACGGAGGCGTTGTCGCTGGATCTCAGTGCTTCCTACAACGAGGCTAAGTTAAAGGGTGACTCTCCCATGGGAAATGATGGTGACGACCTGCCCGGATCTGCGGATTTCAACTTCAATGCAGGCTTGGAATACGCATTCCAGTTGACCGGCCGGGATGCGTTCGTACGTGCCGACTACGCTTATGTGGGTGAATATGAAGCTAAGTTGAATCAATCCGATTCTGTACCTGCTTCCGGCGACTACAGCCAGATTCACCTAAAAGCCGGTATGACCATGGAGAACCTCGCCATTGATCTGTTTGTAAACAACCTGACCAATGCCGACGATATCACCTGGACGGATTTTTTTAGTGCGGGCAGGGGGAGGACATTCGCCTATCGATTGCGTCCTCGTACCATCGGTTTTGATATAAGTTACAGATTTTAGTTGCCATAAACGATTTTCAGCATCGTAACCGGCAGAACTGCATTGTTCTGCCGGTTTTTGCGTTATGGGTGGTTCTGTATGGATAGTTCTGTGTAGATGAGTCTGTACTGTCTGTTTCAGTCGAAACTTTCTGCTATCCAATAGTCAGGAAACTTGAGAGCCTCAAAACTTAAGGGCCTCAAAACTTAAGGATCCCGAAACGTTTGCTTTTGGCTATACCATTCAAAAGGTAGGGTGCAGTCCACCCCGTGCGTATCTATTATTAGGAAGAACCGGTTATTAAAGATGCGTGCATTGGACCAGAAACCCGATAACGTCGTTAACCTGCATACCAGGCAGAGCGAAGCGAATGAGCAGGTGCTGAAGCTACTGGTTAGCAGGCACGGTGCTGCCTTGCGTGCCTTTCTCCGGCGTCGCCGAATTGCCGAGGAAGAGCAGGAGGATATCGCTCAGGAGGTCTATGCCCGGCTGGCGAGAATGGAGGACCTGCACGACAAACTGCTGCCCAACGAAAACGCCCGGCGGGCATTCCTGTATACCATCGCCAACAACCTGATTGTGGATATGGAACGTCGCAAGGCCATTCGCAGTGGTTATGTGGAGCAGCAGCGCCAAACCGCGCAACACAACCCGGAATCTTGCGAAGCCGGCCCTGAAAGTTTGCTGTCTGCCAGTGAAGATATTGAACGTGTCAGGCAGGTGATCCAGCAAATGCGGCCCAACTGGCGTCGTGCCTTTATCCTGAGTCGTTTCAAGTACTGGAGCTACCGTGAAATCGCTGATGACATGGGAGTTTCGGTCAAACAGATAGAAAAATACATGAAAAACGCTTTGCTGAAGATTCGCGATGTTGTTGACGATCGACCGGTACGCAGAGGAGAGAAAAAGCGATGATCAGCTTGCTTAAATATCATTTTGCCAAACAGCGTGCTGCCGCCGATGTCACTCGGTTGTTTTCTGATCATTTGCCTGAAGAACCCGGTAAGGCTACCGAATCAGCCGAATATCAGCAAGAATTCAGAATCATGACGGACCTGCTCGCGGATCTGGAGGTGCTTGCGGACGATCCGGTTATTCTGCGTGAGCCTGCGAAGCGGTCGGAGTCCATAACCAATGTGCTGCAACAGCCCCGCAAGGCAAGTAACAGCCGCCTGCCCTGGGTGGCTCTGGCTGCCTCGTTGCTTGTGGCTGTCATGGTTGGCGTCAGTCAATATGAGAAGGCGCCTGAAGTTTCCCCTGCACTGGATACAGCGCGCTACGTCACCCGTATTGGTGAGCAAAAAACCGTTACTCTTACTGACGGTAGTACGATTACACTGAATACCGGTACGCAGCTTCTGGTCGAATTCTTTAACGATCGTCGCAGCATTCGGCTGGAAAAGGGAGAGGCGTACTTTGATATAGCCAGAGATCCGTTGCGCCCGCTCTCCGTTGATGTGGAGGCGCGCCAGGTTACGGTTCTGGGTACACAATTCAATATTCTGAAATCCGGTAACAAGTTTTCTCTGTCGGTTGTCGACGGTGTGGTTGCGTTGCACCGGGCGAATGAAGAAATTTCCTCGTCTTTGCCTGTGCTCTCGGCATCGCCAGGAGAGACTGTGCGGGTAACACGGCCGGCGGCGTTTCGTGTGCAGGCTGGCATGGTGGCCGAATTTGACAGTGACAAGCGTGAGCTGTCTGCTTACCAGCAGACGGATATGTCAGCCGTGCACAGTTGGCGCACTGGCATACTGCAATTCAAGGCCGTACCGCTGAGTGAAGTTATACAAACGCTCAACCGCTACAGTGGCAAGAAGATTGTTATTGAAGATACTGAAATTCAGAATCAAAAAGTTTTTGCCACCGTGCGCCTTGCGAGGCTGGACAAAGCCCTGGCGCTACTGGAAGAAACCATGCCAGTGAAAGTTGTTCATAACAAGGATCGTATTTTGATTTTAAAACGAACCTGGAACTGACGCGGTAGGGGGTAGCAATTTTGATGCGTATTACCAATAAGACCTGAATTTACAGGCCGATTTAAAATACGCAACGGAGGTGGGAATCTATGAAGTACCGCAATCAAAAACAGATATTACGAGCAAGTATTGCTGCAGCTATTGCAATGACAATGGCAAGTGGCGTATTTGCTGATGAAAAAAAATACGAACTGGATATTAAGCAACAGCAAGTTGGCCTTGCCCTGGTAGAGCTTGGCACTATTGCTGGGGTACAAATGATGGTGCCACAAAATATTGGCACTAACGTACGCTTTGCCGGGCTTAAAGGTGAATACGAATTGGCTGAAGCACTTACTGAAATTCTCAGTGGGTCGGGTTTGGTTTATGAGTTTGCTTCAAGTGATGAAGTCGTAATAAAAGAAGCTAACCAAATGAAAAAAGAGAGAGAAAAAATAAATAAAGGTGAAATAGAAGAGGTCACAATTACCGGATCGCGCATCAGCCGTACTAATTTTGACACGCCGACACCAGTGCAGTTGCTTGATCGGGATGCTATCGAAGGCTCTGGATTTAACAGTGTCGGAGATATTATGCAGCGTGTTCCGGCTTTAGGGCTTGGCCAAGGGCCGGCCAATGCCGGATTTGGAACTGATGGCGGGGCTGTTTTTCTGGATTTACGTGGAATGGGGACCGATCGTACATTGACCTTGGTCAACGGTCGTCGCCGAGTGTCTGGTTCAAGTCTTACATCTGCTGTGGATTTATCCACCATTCCCGCTGCCATGATCGAAGGAATTGAAGTCATTACCGGAGGTGCATCGGCGGTGTACGGAGCCGATGCGGTGACCGGGGTGGTGAATGTTAAATTAAGGAGGGAATTTGATGGTTTGGAAGTGTCGGGGCGAACCGGTATTTCTCAAGAAGGAGATACAGAGTCCAATACTTTCAGTATCGCTACTGGGGGAGATTTTTCCGGAGGAAAAGGACACTTTGGTGTGGGATTAACTTACACCAGGGACGAGCCTCTTTATTTTGCAGACAGAGAACATGCAAACAGAAGTATCTGGTTTTTACCAAATCCTGATAATACTGGTCCAAATGACGGCATTCCGGATAACATAACCGTTCTGGACCCCCGAATTCCCGCAACCCATCCAGCAGGTACTTTCATTATTGGCGGTACAAGATACACCGTAGATCCGGGTCTGCGCCCCACTCAAAACGACATTGACTTGGGCTTTTATGGCTCAGGGGGGGATGGTTATAATAATGGACTGGCTGGTTATCTCAGAGCCGGTGGTCAAACAACCGGTGGTATTATGACGCTGGACTATGAAATAACGGATAAAATAAATTTTTATTCGGATATCAATTTTTCCAATGCGAAAACTTCGGCTGCTACGGAGCCAACTTTTGATTATGGCTTGTCGATTTTGCGAGATAATCCTTTTATTCCTGCCGATGTTGCAGCTTTAATGGATAGTAATGGATTGACCAGTCTTATTGTCAATAGAACCAATGTTGATCAGGGTAAAGTTACCAATTCAAATTCACGAGATACCTATACGATTGTCAGTGGACTCAAGGGTGAGCTTGGGGATGATATGCATTGGGATTTATTTTACCAATATGGGTATTTCAAAAATCTGAAAAGACAGCAAAACACACGAATAATGGATCGATTCTATAACGCCCTTGATGCGATTATAGATCCAGAAACTGGTGACCCTGTATGTCGTGATGCAAATGCACGTAGCGAAGGTTGTGTTCCGCTTAATATTTTTGGGTTGAATGCCGCTACGCCAGAGGCCTTGGCATGGTTTCAACACGAACGCTTGAGCGAAATCAAGAATACCCAAATGATTGTTGGATTTAACCTTGCCGGTAATGCCTTTGACCTTCCAGCTGGCCCAGTAAGTTTTGCGGTGGGTGCAGAATACCGCAAGGAAGCACTGTCAGCTCGAGACGATGGGTTGGCAGTAACAGGGAAGTTAGATCCCATCTTTTCTTCAGGTTTTGAGCCTATTGATGCGGAATTTGACGTCAGTGAGGTTTATGCTGAAACATTGGTGCCACTATTGTCAGATCTTCCTTTTATTAAAGAATTTAATATGGAGGGAGCATTACGTTTTTCCGATTACAGTACTATAGATTCGACCACAGCGTGGAAAGTTGGAGGTAATTGGGTTCCCGTTGAAGGAATTCGTTTTCGTGGAACACGCTCTCGCAGTGTCAGAGCGCCCAATATAAACGAGTTTTTCAATCCGGGGGGAATCATTGCTACTGGTGGAGGGGATCCGTGTGACTCAATTTATATTAATGATAATGCCAACCGTATCGCTAATTGCAAGGCCTTGGGAATTCCCGAGGGCTGGGAGGACCCGGATCGAGCCTTTGGCGGTTGGCTGTCTCTAACAGGAGGTAATCCAAATCTGGAGGAAGAAACATCGGACTCCTGGACTGTTGGCACAGTATTGGAGCCGTCTTTCGTCCCGGGACTGCGAATATCCCTGGATTACTGGAATATTTCAATTGATGGAGCAATTAATGCCATACCAATTCAGCAAATAGTAGATAAATGTGTTGATTCTGATACATTGGATAACGCTTTTTGCCCTCTGATTACACGGGAAGCCGATCTGACTATCCTCACAATTGATTCACGCGAGATCAATATTGGTGAAATGACTGCTAAAGGAGTAGATTTTCAGCTTGGTTATACATTTGGATTGGATGCATTCTTTGGCGGAGCTCCGGGAGAGGTTGACCTTTCTCTGGTAGGCACTCGTTTACTGGAAAATGAAGAATTGGTGGATAAAACGGACCCGTCTACCTTGCTTGTTGAAGACGGCGAACCCGATAATCCTCACTGGCGCGCCAATTTTACTATCGGATATCGTCTGGATGCATTAAGAGCTAACTGGATAATGCGCTATGTTGGGTCTTCGTTGGTGGATGTGCAGCGATCAGCCGAATTTTATGATCGGCCTAACGTTCCTGGCCGAACTTATCATGATTTCTTTGCAAGTTATTCACCTGCAGAAAACTACGACTTAACACTGGGCATTAACAATATTTTTGATACCAAACCACCGCGACATGCTGCAGTGCATTCAGGTACATTTGGAAGTGCTTTATATGACAGTATCGGTCGCTACTTCTTTGTGGGAGCAAAAGTACGGTTTTAGTTGCTATTGCAGGAAATTTGCAAAGCAACATTTTCCTGCATATTTTGAAGAAATGGAGCCATTTACGAATGGCTTCATTTTTTTTGGCTATCGACTATTCAAGAAAAGAAATATGAACAAATAGTGCCCAGAGGGATTGTGTGATCACCCGATACTATCTGCTTTGCCTTGTTTGAATAAAGATCCGGTTTCATAAGTGAAACTCTGGTGAAATTGTTGCCCCTTTGCTACACAAGCCACCTGTCTTGATCTATGGTATATTCTGGCTAGCCAAGTACAAAGACCCTCCCAAATCTTTCAAACATTCAATACCAGCCACTGGTAGTTTTAGAACGAGGATAGCAATGAGAATAAAAGAAATATCATTGACCAAAATGTCACCAAATCTTGAACAGCCTGCTATTGCAACCGATAAGTCCAAACTATCGCGGCGAAATTTCATGAAAAATACGGCTGGCACACTGTTGGCTGCTGGTGGCGCCAGTTCATTACTATCACACAGTGCTCACGGTAGCCCGGCGACTGCTGTGTTGTCAACGACCTCAACAACCGGTTCTTGCACAACAGCAACACAGGTCGACTCCGATATTGAAAACCGTTATTCCCGCGCACAATCGTATTTGGCCGCAGCGTACGGCCATCCCATGACATTTAACACTACGGTACACCCGCACTGGATTGCCGACAGTGATTCCTTCTGGTATCAACGCGATTTTAAAAATGGTAAACAATTCAGGTTGGTCAATGCGGCCCAAACAACAAATTATGAAGCGTTTGACCACAAGGCTTTGGGGCAATCTCTGACCGTAGCTTCTGGTCAAAAGGTAAATGTTAACGACTTGCCAATACACAACGTTGATATCAGGTTGTCTCCCTTGCAGGTACGTTTCTCCGCTTTTGACAAACATTGGATTTTTGATGCAAAAAGCGGGCGTTGTGATGAAAGACCGCGCCCCTCAGACGACAATTGGGTGCTCTCTCCAGATGGCACCAAAGCGGCATTTGTACGCGATTACAACCTGTGGGTACAGGACATCAAAACAGGTAAGGAACGAGCCCTGACTCGGGACGGTGAGCGCTATAACGTATATGCCAGCATGCCTACTGCCTATGGTCGCCAGGAAATACAAAAGCTGGATGCCGTTTGGTCGGCAGATTCCCGCCGGTTATTGACGCACCAGATGGACACCAGACAAGTGCCAATCGGAGCGCCG
>JBNKFQ010000292.1:0-25124 GCA_050289385.1 Porticoccaceae bacterium
GGAGCTTTGGGTTGGTGAGCCGAAGGATGAGCAGGCACGCTCTGTGACGGAGCCGCGACTGAGCACGGCACAGAACAGAGGCAAGCCCTGCACCTGGATGCCTGACAGCGATCGTATGTTGTGCCACTTTGTACCAAAAGATCGTGGCCCACTGCCGGAAAAGAGTGTGCCTCTTGGTCCGGTGGTACAGGAGACCGACGATGTTAAAGCCCCGGTCCGGACCTTCGCCAACCTTTTGCAAAACCCCCATGACGAGGCCTTGTACGATTACTATATGACCACCCAGCCCGAATTCGTTGATATCGATTCCGGCGAGCGAACGCCAATTGGGGTTTCCGGTATTTACGAGCGCTTTGAACCGTCACCAAATGGCAAATATTTTCTGTCTATTCGAATTGTTCGACCCTATTCTTATCTGGTGACCGCAGACCGCTTTCCCAAACTGGTTGAGGTGATGGACCTGGAGGGCAAGCGCATTCGCAAACTGGATAACCGCAAACTGGACACATCCGGCGTGGGCATGGGGTGGGCCTACGATGGCAAACGCGATTTTACCTGGCTGGGAGGCACTGAGGCAGAGCTGGTTTATACCGAGACTCTGGATGGCGGCAATCCCGACAACGAAGCAGAATATCGTGACCGCCTGATGTTGCGCAGTGAGCCATTCAATTATAAACCGATTGAACTTTTGCGTACCAAAAGCCGAATGGGGGGATGGCGCGCACCGATGTATTCGGGTGAAGATGGCATGGTTCTGGTGAGTGAATTCAATTGGCCAGACCGACGCTTGCGGATGTGGATGGTGAATGCCATAAACACCAACATAAAGCCGGAATTATTGTGGGATCGCAGCACCGATGACTGGTACGGTGATCCGGGTGAGCCGGTATTGACGACTCTGGATAATGGGCAAAAAGTTGTTCTGCAAAATGACAACTCGATTTATCTTGTGGGGCAGGGCGGTTCATCAAAGGGCGACCATCCGTTTCTGAATCGCTTTAACCTTGAAACAAAAAAGGCACAACGCCTGTTTCGTTCAGAGGGGGAAAGTTACGAAAATATCGTTGCTGTGCTGGACAAAAAAGCCAGAAAAATACTGACCACCTACGAGACGACGCAAACACCGCCCAACTATTATCTGCGCGACTTGAGAAAGGACAAGCGCGAAGCCCTCACCCGGTTTTCGCACCCGGCGCCGCAACTGGCCAACGTGCAAAAGCGGCGCATTCAATATCAGCGCAAGGATGGCGTGCCGCTGAGTGGTGAACTGTATTTGCCAGTTGGCTATCAAGAGGGCGATCGGGTTCCCACGGTGGTGTGGGCCTATCCAAAGGAATATGCAAGTACCAAAGGCGCGGGGCAGGTGCGCGGGTCTGTCCACAAGTTTGCTGGCAGCATTGATAGCTGGTCGGATCATTTGCTGTTTCTGACCCAGGGCTATGCCGTTTTGGACAAGGCGAGTATGCCGCTGGTGGGTGGACTGAAAGCCAATGACACCTTTGTTGAACAGTTGGTGGCAAACGCACAGGCAGCGGTGGACAAACTGGTGGAAATCGGTGTGACCGATCGTGAAAAGGTGGGTATTGGCGGCCATAGTTATGGTGCGTTTATGACAGCCAACTTGCTGGCACATTCCGATATTTTTGCCAGCGGCATTGCTCGCAGTGGTGCGTATAACCGTACCCTGACGCCATTTGGCTTTCAGCGTGAACGGCGCACTTTGTGGGAGGCACCGGAAATCTATTTTGAGATGTCGCCATTTATGCATGCGCAAAAGATCAATGAGCCGCTGCTGATGATTCATGGCGAAATTGATGGCAATTCAGGCACTTTTCCGATTCAGTCGCAACGGATGTATCACGGCATGAAAGGCTTGGGACTAAAGGCCCGGCTAGTGATGTTGCCTTACGAAGACCACGGCTACGCCGCGCGCGAATCTGTTTTGCATGTGGTTTGGGAAATGTTCAACTGGTTTGGCCAGCATGTAAAAGGCGAGCCGCCGGGGAACGAACTGGAATATTGAGCATTGATGCTAACAGCTGACCATTATTTGCTGTACAACAATGGTCAGCTGTTAATCAGTTGGGCCAAGCCCTGGTCAATCGGCTGATGGTATCGGGAATGAACGAAGGTTCATACGGTTTGCATCGGCTTCCAGCACCCAACCCTTGTCGTGCCAGTCTCCCAGCACGGTGCGTTCGCCATTGGCGTGCCTGTGTTGACCAGGGCGGTGGGTATGCCCGTGAATCATATGCCTTACCTGATATTTTTTCATGAGTCGTTCAACTTCGTCCGGGGTCACGTCCATAATATTGTCGGATTTGTTGGTGTTGGCGTTCATGCTTTTCATGCGCCAGTCGCTGGCGATGGCCAGACGTTTTTTTAGTGGCAGGTGAGCGAGCAACCAGGTGCCGACCGGGTTGCGCACCTTGCGGCGAAATTTTTGATAGGCCAGATCCCTTGTGCAAAGCGTATCGCCGTGAAGCAGCAGAACGTTTGTGCCATAGAGGTCGATCACATGATGCTCGGGCATCAGGATGCAACCCGTTTCCCGGGCAAACCGGCGACCCACCAGAAAATCACGGTTGCCGTGCTGAAACCAGGTCGGGGTGCCTTTCTGTTGATTGGTTCCACGGGTTAATGCAGACAACTTTTGTATAACATCGCGGCAAAACGGCGATGGGTCATCGTCGCCAATCCAGGCCTCGAAGAGGTCACCGAGAATATACAATGCGTCGGCTTTGACCGCTTCATTTTCCAGGAATGAAAAGAACGCCCGTGTGATTTTCGGGCGTTCCGGGGCCAGGTGCAGGTCGGAGATGAAGAGTGTAGACATTGTTTAAAACTGTCGTACGTCGTACGTCGCACGTCGCAAGCTAACGACTCGCGCCATCGCTTCGCCTGGCCTGGTGGGTATATGATTGAAAACAGACCTTGCCGAAGAGGCTTTTTTTGATTTTGCGTGCGACGTGGGACATGCGACGTGCGACCACTTATTTATCATCATACGCTTCACTGATACTCACGCTTTCAATCGCGATGCTGTTCAGCGGCACATCCTGGTGATGCCCGGAATTGCCGGTTTTTACATCCTTGATCTTGTTGACAACATCCATACCGTCCACCACCTGACCAAATACGGCATAACCCCAGCCCTGGGGGTTTTTGCCAGAGTGATTCAAAAAGTCGTTGTCGTTGACATTGATGAAAAACTGGGCAGTGGCGGAATGCGGGTCCATGGTGCGGGCCATGGCGAGGGTGCCGGTGTCGTTTTTCAAACCATTGTCGGCTTCATTCTCGATCGGACTGCGAGTCTCTTTCTGGCTCATGTCGGCAGTCATACCACCGCCTTGCACCATAAAACCGGGAATTACCCGGTGAAAGATAGTGCCATTGTAAAAACCGTCACGGCAATATTGCAGAAAGTTGGCAGCAGATTTTGGTGCGTTTTCAAAATCGAGTTCAATAGCAATGTCACCCATACTGGTTTGCAATGTAATCATGGTCAGTCCTGTTTATGGTTTGTCAGTTGATGGTTTGGCATGCAGGTAAAACCGTAGTTTATCAGCCTGAATACGTTTGCGGTAAATCTGCAGCGCAATTTGAGCGACGGCCAGGGCAAAAATCGTGTATCCGGCGCTGAGCCAGCCGATGCCGGTGGCGGTAACACCTGCGTCCAGTGCCGCCCCATACAGTACAGGTGACACCGCAGTAACAAACACCATTGCCGCCAGAGCGATGGAGCGAATGGCACCAATATGGCGTACCCCATAGGTTTCGGAGAATAATGCTGTACTCAGCGAGGCACCACTGCCGACACCGATGCCCGCCAGCCCCATATACAGCCAGATAGAGGCGTTGCCGTCAAATATTGCCAATACCGCAGCGGCCAGGGTCAGAGGAATCAAAAACCACCTGGCGCAATGCAGGGCGGTGTAGCGGTCGATCAGTTCGCCCATCAGCAGTGAGGTGCTTATCTGGCAGCTCGCAAATGCAATGAAGCTGGCTGCCCGCAGGCCGTTTGACCAGGATTTCAGTTCGGCAATGGCTACCTGGTGAAAAAACAGCCCGGTGATGATAAAAGCAATACAGGTCGCGGCTGGCAGCAGCAGCCAGAATGCGGGGTCGCGTATCACCTCTTTGCGGGTCCACTGTTTTTGTGGTCTGCGGGATATATTGCTGGCCTGGTGTCCGATGTCGCTGGAACAGGCGTCCACCGGTGTCAATTGCTGGTTTCGCAGCAAAAACAGTGCTGCCGGCAGCAGCACAAACAGCACAAACGCCGCCACCGCCAGCCAGCTGCCTTGCCATCCGATCCACGCCAGTAATGCCACAATTAACGAGGGTAGCAGGGCCTCGCCAATGGGGTATCCGAGCACAGAGATACTCAATGCGCGCCCTCGAAGATGATCAAAGTATCGGCTCATGGTGGTAGACGAAATATGCCCGATAAGAGCCTGTCCACACTGGCGCAGTAGAAAAAGCCCGAGAAACAGCCAGACCAGATGCTGGCCAAGCCCCAGCATCAGGCAGCCGCTGGCTACACCCAGTAGCGCCACGGCAGTGACTGCGGGCAAACTGTGGTTGTCCACCTGTTTGCCGCTCCACAGCAGACACAGGGCAGACAACAGGGTGGCGGCGGAATAGAACGCGCCGTATGAGCTGTGGCTAAGGCCGTAGGCGTCCATAAGCTCTGAGGAAAACAGCGAAATAAAGAAGGTCTGCCCAAAATTCGAGGCAAAAGTCAGCAGCACTCCAAAGACGAGTAGTTTCAGGTTCATTACCGGATTCTTGGTCGGTGAATTTTCAAGCGTTCGATGTTGGATGTTCGACGTTCGACGTGTTTGCGCCATCGCCGTGCTCGGCTTCACAAAAAATGTGAGGTCTGATTTTACGCCGCAGTGCGGGGGTGGCAGGTCGAAGACTGGTCCAACATCCAACATCGAACGCGCCTTTATACTCGCAGGGATGTGATCAGGCAAGTGTTGCGGCTATAATCTGGCGCCTTGTTTTTAATTAACCGGTTGCCAGACACGATGTCAGAAGATGTAAAGCCCATTAACTTTATTCAGCAAATTATAGAAACTGACCTGGCAAGTGGTCAGGTTAGCAAAGTGGTTACCCGTTTTCCGCCGGAACCCAATGGTTACCTCCATATCGGTCACGCCAAATCGATCTGTCTGAACTTTGGTTTGGCAGAGCAATACGAGGGTCTTTGCCGTCTCCGTTTTGACGATACCAACCCCGAAAAAGAAGAGCAGCAATTTGTCGACGCCATTACCCGCGATATAGAGTGGCTGGGTTTTAACTTAAATGGCGAAGTGCGTTTTGCTTCGGATTACTTTGATCAGCTCTACGAGTGGGCCCGGTATCTGGTTAGCGAGGGCAAGGCCTATGTTTGTGAGTTGAACGCGGAACAAACCCGAGAGTATCGCGGCACGCTAAAAGAGCCGGGTAAAAACAGTCCGTGGCGAGACCGGCCAGTGGCAGAGAATCTGTCTCTTCTTGAGCAGATGCGCAAAGGCGAGATGGATGAGGGTGCTATGGCTCTGCGTGCCCGCATTGATATGGCTTCGCCCAATATGAATATGCGCGATCCGGTGTTGTATCGCATTAAAAAAGTGGCGCACCATCGCACTGGTGACAAGTGGAATATTTATCCGTCTTACGATTTTGCCCATGGACAGGAAGATGCCATCGAAGGTGTGTCGCATTCCATTTGCACTTTGGAATTTGAGGATCACCGTCCGCTATATAACTGGTTTATCGACAACCTGCCCGTGCCATCAAAGCCTCGCCAGTTCGAATTTGGCAGGCTCAATATCAATTACACCGTCACCAGCAAGCGCAAATTGAAAGAACTTGTGGATCTGGGTTGTGTTGATGGCTGGAATGATCCGCGTATGCCAACGCTGTCCGGCTTGCGGCGGCGCGGGGTCAGCGCGGCTGCGATACGCCATTTTTGTGACAGCCTGGCAGTGGCAAAAACCGATGGTGTTGTCGACATTGCGCAGTTTGAATTTTTTATTCGGGAAGATTTGAACGAAAACGCCCGGCGCGCCATGTGTGTGCTGCACCCGGTACTTGTGACCTTTAGCAATGTGCCGACAGAACTGAACGAAGCCCTCACCGTTCCCGTGCATCCAAACAAGCCAGATATGGGCGAGCGCGAATTGCCGTTTAGCCGTCAAATTTATATTGATCGGGAGGACTTCACTGAAGACACATCGCTGTCGCGCAAAAAATTCAAGCGGCTGGTATTGGGTGACTATGTACGTCTGCGCGGGGCCTATATTATTCGGGCCGACGATGTAGTCAAAAATGACGAGGGCGAAATCATAGAAATACTTGCGTCAATTGTGCCGAATACCGTTGGTGAAAACCCGCCGGAAGGCATTCGTCCTCGCGGAGTTGTTCACTGGGTATCTGCAACTCAATGTGTGGATTGCGAAGTGCGTCTCTACGATCGTTTGTTTACGGAACCTGATCCTGATGCGGGTGACAAGAATTATCTGGATTACGTAAACCCGGATGCATTAAAAGTGTTAACCGGATGCAAGGCTGAACCGGGTTTGGCCAAAGCAAGTGTGGGTGAATATTATCAATTTGAACGGGAGGGTTACTTCACGTTAGACAGTTTCACGCTAGACAGTTTTACGTTAGACAGTTTTTCGCAGGATGGCAAGACAGACAACGACGCGGGTAGTGGGGTGCTTGTGTTTAACAGAACCATTGGATTAAAAGATAGCTGGAAAGGTAATTAATGGTCTGACATGAATGGCACTTGATTAAAAGCGGTCGCACGTCGGTAGTCGCACGTCACACGCTTTTACAGCAGTGCCGGAGGGATGTCGCACTGAACAAGTGTCCCTTCGGAGCACAGGAGGGGCAAGCTGGTATTGCTTTTAGCGTGCGACGTGCGACTACCGACGTGCGACCATATTAAACAGGATGGAAGAATGACGCTTAGACTATACAACACTCGCACAGGCAGCAAAGAAGTCTTTACGCCCCTTCAGGACGATACCGTAAAAATGTACGTCTGCGGCCCCACGGTTTATAACCGCGTGCACATTGGTAATGCGCGTCCGGTAGTCGTATTCGATACTTTGTATCGATTGCTCAAATCACTCTACAGCAATGTGATTTACGCGCGCAATATCACCGATATTGACGACAATATCATGAAAGCCGCTGCCGATAACGACGAAGACATTTCCGCGCTTTCCACGCGTTACGCAGAAGCTTATTTTGATGATATGGCACAACTCAATAATCTTGAGCCAAATATTATTCCGTACGCGACTCAACACCTGCCGGAAATGATTGCCATGGTAGAGCGGCTGATCGCCGACGGTTATGCTTACGAAGCAGAGGGACATGTCCTGTTTGCCGTGCAGTCCATGGCAGACTACGGAAAACTTTCCAGGCGCTCTCTGGAAGATATGCTGGCCGGTGCGCGAGTGGAAGTGGCGCCGTATAAAAAATACGCCGGCGATTTTGTGTTGTGGAAACCGTCGTCTGGCAGTGAACCGGGCTGGGACAGCCCCTGGGGCAGGGGCCGTCCGGGCTGGCACCTGGAATGTTCAGCGATGATCGAAAAGCATTTGGGTGACACTATTGATATTCATGGCGGTGGTCGTGACCTGGTGTTTCCTCACCACGAAAATGAAATAGCCCAGAGCCAGTGTTCCCACGGTGGCAAACAATTTGTGCGTTACTGGATGCACAACGGCTATGTCAATATTGACGGCGAAAAAATGTCCAAATCACTGGATAACTATCGTCTGGTTAAAGATTTGCTGAGTTTGTATCCCGGCGAAGTTTTGCGTTTTGCCCTGTTGTCTGCACAATATCGTTCAGACCTGAATTTTAGTGCTGATTTACTTGATCAGGCATGGCGCAGTCTGGATACGCTTTATGGTGCGCTGCGCGATTCTGAAGATGTGGTTGCCGGCGATGCAGATTTGTCAAATAGCGATTTTATGCTTGCATTGCTGGATGATTTGAATACGCCGGTCGCCATTAGTGAGTTGCATCAATTGGCGCGTGATTTAAACAAGGCCGACCCGACAGAAAAACCGATATGCAAAGGCAAATTATTGCTTGCAGGGGAAATGCTCGGACTGTTAAAGCAAGACCCCCAATCCTGGTTTCATAAGGCCAGAGGTGATAGCGACTCCATTTCTGCGGATGAAATAGATGCGTTAATTGCAAAAAGAGCTGAGGCAAAAAAAATGAAAGACTTTGCTCGCGCCGACGAAATTCGCCAGAGTTTGCTTGAGCAGGGAGTTGTACTTGAAGATTCCCGTGATGGAACCACTTGGCGCAGAGAATAGTCTGATGCCTCCGGATCTTTTATGGATCAGGAATTAGAGCTAAGCTCTGGTTATGGACGACTGGTATTTGACACTTGATCAAGGTGGCTCGAGTTCACGCGCTGCAGTATTTGATGCGAAAGGTGAGCTGGTTGAGCTTGTATCGCAGCCGGTGGCTACGCAAAAGCCGGATCTCGGTCGTGTTGAACAGGTTGCCAATGAGGTTTCGGGCTCTCTTGGCGTGTGCTTGCAGGGTCTCGCCATCAGGCTGGGCAAGGATATTCGCCGAATTCAAAGTGCTGCTCTGGTAACCCAGCGTTCCAGTATTGTCTGCTGGAATCGAAAAACCGGCGCTGTTTTGTCACCGGTATTGAGTTGGCAAGATCGGCGAGCTGCAAACTGGTTGCATAATGCTCATCTTGATGCGGAGTGGGTTCGCAACAAAACCGGTTTGTTTCCCAATGCACATTTTGGCGCCAGCAAGATTCGCTGGTGCCTGGATTGCCTGCCCGCGGTGCAACGGGCGGAGAAAAAGGGAGAACTGGTTGTCGGCCCCCTGGCCGCCTGGTTGTCATGGTCTTCGTCAGGTAAAGGTTTGTTAGCTGTTGATGCGGGTAACGCGGCGCGTACCATGCTGTATAACCTGGCGCAAAGGGATTGGGATGAAGAACTTTTGCAGTGTTTTGATATTCCCCGTGCTGTATTGCCCGAGACAAGCCCAAACACCCGGTCATGGGGGAATGTCACGTGTGGCAATTTTACCATTCCGCTGGTCCTGGTAAACGGGGACCAATGCACAGCCTTTTCGGGGCTAACTGCCGGTCGATCCGATTTGGCTGTCATTAACGCCGGTACCGGAGCTTTCGTTGCCTTGCCTTTGCCCGATACTGAAAAGGCTCCGCAGAAATTGTTGCAGTCGTTGATTTTTGATGACGGCAAGCAACAAAAATATGTCGCTGAGGGTACGGTAAATGGTGCTGGTAGTGCGCTTGCAATGATTGAGGCAGAGACGGGGTGTACTCTCAAGGATTGTCAAGATATCAAGGGTGACATTCCGTTGTTTCTGAATGGAATAGGTGGTTTGGGATCACCTTACTGGCAAGCTGATTTTTCATCACGGTTTATTGGTTCGGGCTCAGGTAAATCCAGAGTGATGGCGGTGTTGGAAAGTATTGTATTTTTACTGAAACGCAATCTGGAGGAGCTGGAAAAAATAACCAGGCCTGAAACACTTGTTGTCAGTGGCGGCCTGTCGAGTTTTGATCTGTTCTGCCGAAAACTGGCGGCGTTAACGCAATGCACAGTAGCGAGACCGGCGGGAGTTGAATCAACTGCATGGGGTGCTGCCCGGGAGTTGGCGGGGCAACCTGATTGGAAAGTGGATAGTGTCAGTTTTTATCCTGATAAATCCGAAGGTTCAATTGTTAGTCGGTATCAAGCCTGGTGTCGTCACATGAACGCTCGATAAGGCCTGTTGTTTTGCGCAGCTTGCAGATCGGACTTCGATATCGAATTATCAACCGCTGTCCGGTCAATATATCTGGCTCGAAGCCTGTTGAATTCCGGGTAAAAAAAGAGCCAAAATGCTCCCCTTTATTGTAATCGGACGGTTATTTGCGCAATGCAAGATCAAGTTCTATCGGAAATACTGGCGTTTTGTGCATTGTTTATTGCCGGTCAGGGCGTGGGAATTTTGTTACTGTTGTTCTCCGCCAAAAAGAAAAATACCGTGTTTTATCTTCTTGTCACTTATATTGCCCTGAATTGCTTTCTGTTGGTTATTGAATACTTTATACACAGCCATATTTCATTGCCGGGAATTGTTCTCAACATTGGGAATGTTTATATATTGAAAGGGGGGACTTTTTATCTTTATGTCAAGTCATTAACTACCCCGGGGTTTCGTATTCAGTGGAAGCATGCTGTTCATCTTTTGCCTCTGGGTTTGATTTTTCTGGAAAATTTCGCCTCTGACCTTTATCCGGGAAGGTTGACTATGGCATCGCTATATATAGCTTACTATAGCCTACTGGTCGGTTACTGCATCGCAGCAGCACGTCTTATGCCAGATTATGGCAAGTATATAAAAGGGTATTTTTCTTCAATTGGCAAGATCAGCCTTGACTGGCTGTACAAGCTGATAATCGTTTACCTGGTCAGCTCCTTCATTTTTCTGGTGCTCAGAGTGGTGGAGTTTCGTGCACTTGTTAATGACGAGAGTCTGGAATTTGTATATGTGAATAATGCCATTATCTTTTTTATCTGTTTCTACCTGATTGCCCTGGGAGGGTATCGCCGGGAATTGACTGGTATCGAAGTGCCAGCGGAAGATACAGACAAGATTACCAGCGGTTCTGCCACAGATCTCAAAAACGGAAAGCCACGACCTGACGAAGAAGCCAGCAGAGAAGTCTGGCAGAAATTGAACGCCTATATGCGGAAGAAGGAGCCTTTTCTCAACGAAGGCCTCAATCTGTATGAACTGGCGAGCGCGATTGATACATCTCCCCGAAACCTGAGTCAGTTGCTCAATACCTTTTCCGGTCAAAGCTTTTATGATTTTGTTAATGGTTACCGGGCAGAAAAGGCCAGACAGCTTATCGAGGATAGCTCATTGTCCGAAATGCCGATGGTTGATATTGGTTTCGCAGCCGGTTTTGCCAGCAAAATGACATTTTACAAATATTTCAAAAAGCACTTTTCAAAAACCCCCCTTCAATACAAAAAAATGCTGACTGATAGTGCATCTACGTGACAAATAGGCCAGTATTTTTGGCTGGTAAAAAAAGTCCATGTAAATCAAACGGTTGTATCAGTATATCTGCTTTCAAATAGACTCTTTTCAAGGTTTTGAAGGGTATATTTGTTTCCCTCAGGTTTGCTATGAGCCTCGTAGCTGTTTGTTATTTGCTTCTGGAGAAGGGTGCTAAATGTCAAAAAGTGTCATAACAATGGCTGCCACACTTGTGGCCGTGCTGTCGGGTGTGTTAGCTGCTGGCCCCACCGAGGGTGGTGAGATGGGGATGGAAGAGGCGACTTCAATTTATACTCGCTTGTGCACCACTTGCCATGGCAAAGACGGCAAGGCCCAAACCGATATGGCCGACAATCTGATCGTTAAGCCAACCAACTTTACACTTGGAGTTTATCGCTACGGCGACACGACCGGGGAGCTGTTCTCGGTGATAAAGAATGGGACGCCAAACGGCATGGCAGCTTATGGCTCAATGCTCGACGATGAAAAGATTCACCAGCTCGTCCGCTATGTTCGCGGCTTTTCTTCTATCGACGAGGCATCTGCCAGGAATTCCCCTCCGGTTGCTGAAAACCCGGTCAAATTTGACGTGTCAAGTGTTCGCCGGGGAAAGCAACTGTTTGCCCGGCACTGTGCCCTGTGCCATGGCAAGGACGGCAGGGGAGATACCCAGATGCGGGAGTTTCTCAAAACGCACCCGGCGAATTTGATCGATGATCGCTGGATATATGGCGGTCGGGACGGAGACATATTTGATGTGATCAAAAATGGCAGAACAGACCGGGATATGGAGGCATTTGCCGATCGCCTCAGCGATGAGCGTATCTGGCATGTGGTGAATTACTTGCGGTATTTGGGTGGGAAGAGGCTGTGACAGTGAGGCCGTGACAGGCACTGGAGTAATTTTTCAGCGAACCGGGGGAGAAGTGAAGTAATGACAAAGCGAAGTAGTTCCACTGATGAAGAAAATATGAGTGGGAAGAGGGTGAACCGGCGAGAATTTATGCAGAAGGTGGCGGCGACGGCAGGCGCCGCTGCAACGGGTATGTCTGCCAACTCGGCTGAAGCGGCCCCTCGCGGCAAGGAGCCGCCCATTCAGCGTACCGAAGCGCACAAGGTTTTCAGGGACGCCCCGGTCAAGGCCTTTCAGTTTCCGGCGACAGGCGCCGATATTTTTGCCAAAACCTGTAAAGACGAGGGGCTTGCGGCGCTGTTTTGTTGCCCGGGAAACTACGACATTATCACCTCCATTGCCCAGGCGGGCATTCCAGCATACGGTGGACGCCATGAAGGCTCCATGTGTTCCGCCGCCGATGCGTTTATTCGCGTTACTGGCGAAGTAGCCGCGGCATCTGGCACCGAGGGACCCGGCTTTACCTGCATGATCAGCGCAATTGCCGCCGCCAATGCAGCGCGGACGCCACTGCTGGTTCTTGCAAGCAACTCGACCTTTGCCAGTGAAGATACAGAGCAAATAATTCAGGGTGGCTACCAGCAGCCAACGACTGAAGGTCTCAAGAAGTATGGCAAGAGAATAATCAGTAAGGAACGGGTTCACGAATACGCCGGATACGCCTTTCGGCAGCTGAAAACAGGTGTGCCGCGACCGGTTCATCTCGACTTTGTGTCGGAAGTTACCGGGCGTGAATCCAGGGTTGACAGTGAACTGGATCTGGCCGGGTATTACGACAAAAGTAAATATCGCACCACATCGGTGCCGCACCCGGACCCGGCAGATATAGACACACTTATCGATCTGTTAAAAAAAGCCAAACGCCCCATGATTGTGGCGAATATGGGCGTATTTTACAGCAAGGCCTGGGATATCCTTTTGCAAGTTGCAGAGAAAGGAAATATTCCGGTGGTTGAAGCCGGCCCCATGCGCGGACACTTTTCTGACGGTTATCCCTTGTCGGCCAGTACCGCACCCAATGCCATTGGCAGCGTTGATCTGGCTATTCTGGTGGGACAGTACTGCATGCCTACCGTGGGTGAATACCCGTTTGATATCGACTGCAAATACGTGCGGATCGACCCTGGTGCAGAAGATATAGGGCGGAACCTGCCCATCGACCTGGGCATTGTCGCCAACGAGCGGGTTGCGCTGGAAGCTCTCTACAACAAACTGCCCAAAATGAATTTTGATTCCTGGGTGGCGGAAGTGGCCGCAGCACGGCTTGCTTTTGAAAAAGAAAATGACGAGCACTACAAAAAATGGCTTGGCTATACCGATGCCATTCACCCGGCGGTAATTGCCACGGAATTGAGCAATTTCCTCTATAAAGGTGACATTCCCGAGGATCAGGTAACTGTTGTGTCCGGTGGATTTGGTATTGGCCGCTACACACGCCGTCGGCTGCGCGCCTACCGCCCGGGACAAATCTGTAACGGCGCCTATCAATATGGCTATATCGGGCCGGATGTGGGCTATGCCTTTGGTGTTGGTGTGGCGACGGATTTGGGTATCGGTCCGCAAAAAGCCTGGCAGGGAACACCCATTCTTGCCGTTACCGGCGACGGCGGTTTTGCCTATTCTGCCTTTGAAATAGAAACGATGGTGAAGTACCGGATTCCGGCCATCATTATTGTGTACAACAACAATGCCTGGGGGACCTGGCCGGGCGCAGCCAGTCAGCCGCGAGTGGCCCATATACACCAGTTCCAGGAAAACCTGGCGTACCACAAGATTGCCGAGGCGCTGGGTGGTCACGGCGAATACGTAACCGAACCGAAAGAGATGATGCCAGCGCTACAAAGGGCATGGCAAATAGCGGTTAATGAAAGATTGCCGACGGTTATCAATTGTCAGGCTCAAAAGGAATTCTGGCTGGGTGGCAAACAGTGGGGTCCTGGCTTGCTGGGCAAAGTTGAGCCCGGATGTATGTCCTATTACCACTAAGGCGAATGGCACTGACTTAAGCTTGAATACGACGTTAAATGGTCGCATGTCGGTAGTTGTACGTCGCACGCAAAAAACACCATGTCTCTGTCGCCCCCTGTTCCGGGGCATTTGGTTTGTGCGAAGAAGCGTTGGACCGGCCTTAAAAGCGTGCGACGTGCGACCGCCTTTAAGTAAGCGCCATTCCCACCAAGGGCAATAAAGCTGGTCGTGGGTCTGGGGTTATTTATTGCGGGACTGAATGAGAGGTGGTTTGATATGGTGGCAGAACAGACAGAGGTGATCAGCAAGCGGATAAAAGGGCTCGCCGATCGTGGCGTATTTCAGGGTTGTGAGAAGTCTGTCGGCCGAGGAGGGCGGCTGTTAATTCGATTTCGCTGGTTGTTGGGCAGGGAGTTTTCAATTGGCTTTGATCCTGAAGGCCAAAAAATTACAATGAAGAATGTGTTGCCAAATATCGAAAACCGATCTTACATTGACAGGGACTTGCGTAAATTTATTGCCAAAAAAAGTGAAGGAAATAGTGCTGCGCATCGCCATGTAGATGCGAATAAATCTGAATTGACCTACAAAAACAGAAAGCAAAACATTTCTCTGGTGATGATGGTTCACGACAACCAAACCACCTATGGCTTAACATCTTTGCTGAACGTTGTTAACGAATTGATCAGCCATATAGGCCTGTACCATACCGATTATTTGCATCAGCAGCTAGGTGTTCCTGAGGAGTAGTTATATGCCAGATTGTGAGTCATGGAATTTTAATGTTTCAGGCGAGGGAAGGGGGTGGCGTATAATTTTTGCTCACCAGATACGTCGGCTTTTATACAGGGAACTGTTGAAGTCAATATTTCATAAATTTGGCATGATGAAAGATATATTTATGAAAATAATTCTGTATTACGTGCCTTTGGCGATAATTGTCCTGTTGTTAACATCCTGCAATAAGCCAGCCGCTGTTTCTGATGCTCAGTGGTCTACCTGGCGTGCTTTTGCCGGTAATGCGGATTCTTCGAATTATTCATCATTGAATCAAATAAACAAAAGTAATGTTTCTCAACTTGAAAAAGCCTGGACATTTTCAATTGGTAAAGAAAAACAGCGTACCAGCCCAATCGTAATTGATGGTGTTATGTATATCACCTCGAACGGCGGCATCGTTGCACTGGATGCTGCTACCGGCCAGCAACTCTGGTTCTCACCGGATACCATCAACATGCCCTTGCGCGGTCTGGCCTACTGGGAAAGTATTGATAAATTGGATCGCCGCGTAATTTTTACCAAAGGACAGGACCTTTGTGTTATTGACGCACAAAAAGGAAACATCATCAGTACCTTTGGTCGACAGGGTTGCATCGACCTGCGCGAGGGGCTGGGGCGTGATCCGGAATCCATCGCCCAAGTGGCGTCCTTCACGCCGGGACGTGTATATGAAAACCTGATTATCGTGGGATCTTCCGTGGGGGATGAAAGCTACGAGTCGCCACCAGGAGATATCCGAGCTTATGATGTTCGCACTGGTGAGCCTGTATGGACTTTCCACACGGTTCCCCATCCGGGAGAGGTCGGGTACGAAACCTGGCCAAAGCATGCCTGGAAAAATGTGGGTGGGGCTAACGCATGGGTATCACTCTCAATTGATGAAAAACGGGGAATTGTGTACGTGCCAACAGGAGCACCAGCGTACCATTTTTATGGTGCAAACCGGATTGGCGATAATCTCTTCGCTAATTCCCTGATAGCTTTGGACGCACGTACTGGTGTGCGATTGTGGCATTTCCAGGCGGTGCATCACGATATTTGGGATTACGATTTAGCAATAGCTCCAAAACTGCTGACTGTTGAGAGAAATGGTAAGAAGATTGATGCAGTGGCGGTGGCTACAAAACACGGGTTTCTGTTTGTGTTTGACCGTGAAACCGGGGAGCCGGTGTTCCCAATTGAAGAGCGCCCCGTGCCGCAATCGGATGTACCGGGCGAAAAAGCATCGGCAACACAACCCTATCCGGTAGTAATACCACCGTTTGCCAAACTCATGTTTACGGAAAATGATATCAGTCCTTATGTGTCCCCTGAAGAAAGGCAGGTATTGGTAAAACGAATACGTGATGCTCGCAATGAAGGATTATTTACTCCGCCATCGCTTCACGTCAGTGTTCAGGCGCCGGGCTCCAGAGGCAGTGTGGGAAACGCTGCGGTTGACCCCGAAGCCGGCTTATTTTATATCGCAACCGTGGTGTCACCAACTCTCCCCAGGCTGGAACCACGATCAGAAGCGACCGGAGAGCATTTTCTGGCGTCAAAAGCGCCGGAAATTTTCGCCAATACCTGTGCTTTTTGCCATGGGGTACAGGGCCAGGGACAACCGCCTTCTATACCAGTTCTCGCGAACATCAGTGAACGCCTGTCATTGGACAAATTTCAGCGGATCGTTAAAGATGGTCGGGGACGCATGCCGGCATTTGGCTCTCATATCGCTGACGACCAGATCGAAGAGTTGATGGCCTACCTCGACGATATCGATTCGGTCCTCCCTGTTGAGAGTCCTGATACATCAGCGCCTGAATCAACCGAAGGAGAGAAGCGATACTGGAGCAGTTATAACCACCTTTATGACAAAGACGGTATTCCCATGGTTGCACCGCCCTGGTCCAGGTTAATTGCCTATGATCTTAATCAGGGAACAATTCTGTGGGATAAACCTTATGGGGATGTCATCAGGTTGGCACAAAAAGGGATAACCGGTACGGGCTCTTATTTTCCGGCCAATAGTCTTGTTGCTACGGCGGGTGGCTTGCTGATTTCTACTACCACGGATCGCAAAATACGCGCCTGGAGCAGGGATACGGGTGAAGTGCTGTGGTCGGCAGATTTGCCTGCAGACGCGGATGGAGGAGGTCCCGCTGTTTACGAAATAAATGGTCGGCAGTACATTGTTGCCGCTGCGACCAATGGTGGCGCAAAATCGGGGCAACCATTTGAAAAAAATGCCTACGTGGCTTTTGCATTGCCTGAAAAAAGCAATTAACTGGAGAAAGACATATGTATTACTTTTTCAGAAAACAGCCCCACTTTAGTGAGAAAAACAAAATTAACCTGGCGTATATTTTTCTGGCGCTTGTTTTTTTGGTTCCTGGTTTGGTATTCGCTACCAGTTCTTCGAGTGATGAGCAGAGCAAAAATCGTTTTGCATTTGGCGAAAATGATACGCTTGGCGCAGTCAATCTACTACAATCCAGTGATGTTATAAGAGCCATAAAGACAGTCAAGTCGGGCAAGGTTTATTCTCTGGCGCTCGAAACTAACAGTAATACCCCCGCTTACGGTGATCGAAGCTATTCGGTCAAGGTATTTAAAGGAAGTAAAGCTACTGGAACGAATAAGGTAACCGGTCTTGACGACCAGGTGACGATGCATTTGGGAATCGGCACACAGATTGATGGTTTGGGTCACATTGGCTCAAATTTTGTACATTACAATGGTGTTCATCTCAATGAATTTTATTCTGAAAATGGTCTGAAAAAATTCGGCACCAGCGAGATACCTCCCATAGTAACGCGTGGTATTCTGCTTGATATGACATCCTGGTTTGGTGTCGACAGAGTTGCAGAGGGCACTGCGTACAATGTGAAGGAGATTGAGGGAGTCCTGGAAAAGCAGGGGCTGACTATCGAGAAAGGGGATGTGGTTATATTTCACTCTGGCTGGAACAGCTTGCTTGGCCAGGATAATAAACGCTGGTTGTCAGCGCATCCGGGGCCGGGTGAACAAGGAGCAAAATATCTGGCTTCGAAAGGCATTGTTGCGGTTGGTGCAGATTCCGCTGCACTTGAAGTAATTCCTTTTGAAAAGGAAGGGAAAGTGTTTCCTGTTCACCAGGAGCTGCTGGTGAACAATGGGGTGTATGTACTTGAAGCCATCAATACTGCCGAGTTGGCTGCTGACGGTGTTTTTGAGTTTATGTTTGTGCTGGGTATTCCAAAACTGGCAGGTACGGTTCAGGCTATTATTCACCCGCTTGCAATCAAATAATAAAAGTGACTATTTGTTCCATAAATTGTTCAGACTGGCTACGATGTTTCTGATCAGATCATGGGTCAACAGACCCCTGAGGGCGGTATCAGAGGTAATTCTGCCGTATCGGCAAGCGCAGTCCGACTGCCCAGGCTGCGCCGAATATGTTGCAGAGCTTTTGCCGCCGTAGCACGATAGCCGGTTAGTTTGCCCCCGTAGATTCCCAGGTAGCGTAAACCCTCAATCAGTTGCACTTCGCGATTGCGAAAAAAGGGGTTATGTTTGCTGCGAGGCAGTACGCGTAAACCGGCAAAGCTGTCGCATACTTCAGCCCGGTAGTTGGGAAAATAGTGTGTTAATACATTTAACAAGTAGCTTTGCTCATGTGGCAACGGCACACAATCTTCCGGGTTGCCGTGGAACAGTGTCTCGGTGGTGCCCACCAGAGTGTTGTTGTACCAGGGCAGAACAAACACGCCGCGGCCATCTTCCGGTGCTTCCAGATAAAAACAGCGATCGCTTAGCTTGTGTGTCAGTACCAGGTGCGTGCCTTGAACCAGATCTACTTCAGGTTGTGGCGGAGGCGGAGTAATGTGGCTGCATAGCATATTTGCCCAGGGGCCCGCGGCATTCACCAGATAACGACAATGGATAGTGTGTTCTCCGTTGCTGGTGTCGAGCTGCAATTGGTATTTGTCACCGGATTTCCGGGCTGCTATCAATTCGGCGGGGCACAACAATTCCGCCCCCAGCGTTTTGGCAGATTCAACCACGGCGCAAGTCAGCAAACGATCATCAGTTTGTGCGTCACTGTATTTAAACACCGTCTTGAGTTGGTCGGTGTTGAGCCCATTCAATGATGGCCATTCCCAATCGGGAATTTTCTGAAAATAGCTGTGTGCGCCAAGCCCTGATAACAGGCTGTAAAGGCTGAGCCCCAGACGCAGGCGTACAGGTGATAATGCGCTGCCCTGATAGAGGGGTATATAAAAGTCTCGCCGTTTTACCAGGTCAGGCGCCAGCTTTAGCAGCAGCTCTCGTTCCCGCAGGCTTTCTCGTACCAGAGACAAGTGACCACCTTCAATATAACGTAAACCGCCATGAATCAATTTGCTCGATTTACTTGATGTGCCAGCTGCCCAACCGGTTTTTTCTACCAGCGCAACTCGATAGCCACCCGCTGCTGCCGCCTGGGCGACACCGGCTCCCTGGATACCTCCGCCGATAACGGCGACATCGAAAGTCGTGCTCATAGCGCCCTGTGCGCCAGTTGCTGCAACATGCCGCCAATGTCAAAGGTCTCGACCATATCAACACCGCGCTGATACAGGCATATCGCTCGTTCGGGGTCTGCGACTTCATAGACAACCAGCATACTATTGCTGATATCCAGTTCGGTATTTTCGGGCAAGTGTCGTTCGGAACAGAAAATAAAGTCGGGTTCAATACTCTGCACAATAGAGCGAGACAATGTGCTCCAGTCTTCCAGCACAATGCCAACACGCGGCCAGTTAGCCCGGCAGGCCGTATAAATAAAATCGAGATCGTAACTGATTAATACACATTGATCGCGTACCGGGTTCAGTGTTTTCGCAATAGTATTAAGTGCGTCCTGGTGGCCCATAAAATGGATGCCGGCTTTTTTTACTTCGACAAACAGCGTGACTTGCGGATTGCTTTTCAGCAGAAGCGTGACCGTGGATAACGGAGCGATAGTTTCGGAAAGAAAACGGTTGCCAAAGCGACCGGGTTCATGGGCAGAAATTCGCTCGATGCTTTCCAGCTTTAGCAAATGAATGGCGTTTTTGCGGCCACTGAGGCGGTTCATTAACACGTCGTGGTACAGCACAGGTTGACCATCGGCGCTGAACATCACATCCGTTTCAATATAATGCGCGCCTGCTTCAATGGCTCTGGTGATGCCAAGCAACGTATTTTCCGGGTACATTTTTTGCCAGCCGCGATGCGCCACCAGTCGATCCGTCAACATAATATAGTCCTGTGTGTCTTTATTGAAAGCGTATTGAAAAAAAGTTTATTGAGCAAAAAACTACTGCACCATGCAGAGCGCAACATCGAGCATGCGATTTGAAAAACCCCATTCATTATCGTACCAGCTCATAATTTTTACCTGCCTTTGGGTAACCGCTGTGTGGGCGCTATCAAAAATACTGGATGCCGAGTGATGGTTAAAATCCACCGACACCAGTGGCAGCTCGTTACAAGCCACAATACCTGCCCAGGCGCCACTGGCAGCGTCTCGCATCAACTGATTGATTTCATCAACATTGGTGTCTCTGCCAGCCGTAAAATGGAAGTCTACCAGTGATACGTTGGGTGTGGGTACTCTCACCGCCATGCCGTGCAGTTTCCCGGCCAGCTCCGGTAGCACCAGACCCACAGCTTCTGCCGCGCCGGTTTTGGTTGGAATCATTGACAGTGCCGCGGCGCGTGCACGGTAAAAGTCACCGGGTGCACGATCCAGCAAATGCTGGTCGTTGGTATAAGAGTGAATGGTTGTCATGGCTCCGCACTCGATGCCAATGGCATCGTGCAGAATTTTGGCCACTGGCGCCAGGCAATTGGTGGTGCACGACGCGTTGGAAACAATTTGATGCCGGTTGTCCAGATACTGATGATTTACCCCGTACACGACAGTCTGGTCGGCATCGGCCAGCGGGTGGCTGAGTAATACGCGGGGCGCGCCAGCCGTCAGGTGGGCGGCAACTTTGTCGCGGCTTTTCATTTGACCGCTGCATTCAATAACCAGATCAACATCCAGCCCGGCCCAGGGCAGTTCGGCAGGGTTTGGCTGGCTTAACAGTCGTATGTTATCGCCATTGATTGTCAGCAAGTCATCCTGCAGTTTTACGTCTGCGGGGAAATGGCCATGAGTGGAATCAAATTGCGTCAGGTGGGCAAGCAGGGCTTTGTCAGAAAGATCGTTTATTGCAACAATATCGAATTGTTGATTGCGCCCGGTTTCGTATATGGCGTGCAGGATACATCGTCCAATACGACCGTAACCGTTAATACCGATTCGAATCATATACTGACTCCTTCCAGGTTTTTATTTACAAATACCGGTTTACAAATATTGGACCATAACTTCACCGGAAGTTAATAAACTCTGACGCGAACTCGTGCAGATTTGGTGACTCGATGGTCAATGAAAAATACAGGCTGAAGTGGGTTGGAGCTATGAAGTGCGGTGGAGAAGGTCAGGAAGGGTGGGGTGGCTGACGGGGATCGAACCCGCGACCACTGGAATCACAATCCAGGGCTCTACCAACTGAGCTACAGCCACCACAGTATAGATACTATGTATTGATACTACCGCATTTTGATAAACACCGCGCTCTGCACTCGGCTTGGTCACAAGCACCAAGGCTTGCCACGGCGTAACCGAAGCTCACTTCGGCGAAGCCGGGATGGCACGCCCGGCAGGATTCGAACCTGCGACCGACGGCTTAGAAGGCCGTTGCTCTATCCAGCTGAGCTACGGGCGCTCATTCGGTATCTTACCATGTGAACGGTGGTCGGGGTCTTTCAAATCCCTGTTCTAAATTCACCATTCAAAAACTGGTCGGGGAAGAGGGATTCGAACCCCCGACATCCTGCTCCCAAAGCAGGCGCGCTACCAGACTGCGCTATTCCCCGACTAGATTCTCTAACGGTTGCTGCCAGCAGTTTTGTGTTTGCCGGGTCGCACTCATTTCGAGAGCTGCGCATGATACTGGCGGGTTATGCACCCGTCAATGGTTTCTGACAACAGGCTTGTGCCCGGCCGCGGTCGACAGGGTTTGAATGACCACTACCAGCGGCGAACACGGTTGTCTGGAGCTCCTGCCTGCGTATAATCATCCAGACAGAAAAATAACACGTTTTTGTTCCCATAACTTCAGGAAAACGATACATGACCGCTATTATTCTGGATGGCAAGGATATTGCCAAACGTACGGAAGCCGATTTGTCTGCGCGCGTAGCGCGTTTAAAAGAGAAGAGTGGGGCCGCTCCTATTCTGGCAACTATTCTGGTTGGAGGAGACCCGGCCTCTGCCACATACGTGCGAATGAAGCAGAATGCTTGCGCTCGCGTCGGCATGGACTCCATAGCTGTGGAAATGCCGGAGGACACAACAACGCAGCAACTATTGCAAAAGATACAGGAGTTAAACGATAACCCCGACTGTCACGGTATTTTGCTTCAGCACCCGGTGCCAGCGCAGATTGATGAGCGCTCCTGTTTTGACGCCATTGCCCTGGGTAAAGATGTAGACGGGGTTACCTGTCTCGGTTTTGGCCGCATGGCAATGGGGGAAGAGGCATACGGCTCTGCGACGCCTCAGGGCATTATGCGTTTGCTCGCTGCTTATGATATTGAATTATCCGGCAAGCATGCGGTTGTGGTTGGGCGCAGTCCCATATTGGGTAAACCGATGGCCGCCATGTTGCTGAATGCCAATGCCACCGTAACTATTTGTCATTCCCGCACCGCCAATCTGGCAGAACATATTGGTCAGGCCGATATTGTAGTGGGCGCTGTTGGTCGGCCTGAATTTATCAAGGCAGACTGGATAAAAGATGGTGCGGTAGTGGTTGATGCGGGTTATCACCCGCCGGGTGTGGGCGATATAGAGCTTGCTCCGCTGCTTGACAGGGTTGCCGCCTACACACCGGTTCCTGGCGGTGTTGGGCCAATGACTATCAATACCCTGATCTTGCAATCTGTTGACGCCGGGGAGAAAAAACTGGTTGCCGGATAAAGAGGCCTGGCAGGTCCTGGTGTTAACAGGCCCTGGTATCAGGACCCGCACCACCATTGAGCCAGGCAGGGCAAGGGTTACTGCTGCTGTCATATCGTTTCCCACAAGTCGGACAGGGCTTTTTGTGTCACTTTATATGTTTTTAAAATCAATCAGTTAAGTCTGTTTTTTAATTTGATTTATAAATTTCTATGATGTGCGCAACGACTTTTTCCACGTCGTCTGCACTGGTTTTGCAGGACGATACGCTGATACGCATGGCAAAAGTACCTTGCCAGACAGTGCCTCCAAACCAGCACAGTCCCTGTTCTTGCAATCGCCTGATAACGTGTCGGGTTTTTTCCTCGCTGCCAAAGGAAACCAGTACCTGGTTGATAACCACGTCATTGAGAATCTCGCAACCGGCTTCGTTTAGACGTGTAGCAAACAGGGAGGCGAGTTCACAGGTGGTGTTGATCATTTCTGCGATGCCTTTTCGCCCAAGAGAATATATTGCCGCCCACACGTCGGCGCCACGCGCCTTGCGCGACAGTTCGGGCACAAACTGGCTGGGATCCCGGTGTTCGCTCGGCGGCAAGTAACTGGCTGACAGCTGCATGGCCTGGCTCAGAGCTTCAGACTTTTTCACGATGACCAGGCCATTGTCGTAGGGGACATTGAGCCATTTGTGAAAGTCCACTGACCAGGAGTCGGCAAGTTCAATACCTCGGCACAGCTCTTCTTTTTGCGGAACAGCCCTGGCCCATAAACCAAAGGCACCGTCTACATGGACCCAGGCGCCGGTTTTACGTGCCACCTCACATATCTCTGTAACCGGATCAAACGCCCCGGAGTTCACGTTGCCAACCTGGCAGCAAATAATGGTCGGGCCGGTGGTCTGTGGAATCTGTTCGGCGATCATGCGGCCCTGGTTGTCCACGGGTACTTTAATTATCCGCTTGCGGCCAAGCCCGACGATATTCAGGGCCTTGAGCAAGGTAACGTGAATATCTTCGCTGACAATAACGTTGACTGGCGGTGCGCCGATCAGGCCGTCAGCTTCAGCGTCCCAGCCAACACGTTGCAGAACGTCGTTGCGGGCGGCAGTCAATGCAGCGATGTGGGCTTCACTGGTTCCGGTGACAAAACCACCAGCGCAGGTTGCCGGCAAGCGCAGCAAAGACAAGGTCCACTTCAGCGCTATTTCTTCCAGTTTGGCAGAGACAGGAGATGTATCGTGCAGGGCGGCGTTCTGATCCCAGGCCGTCGCCAGCCAGTTGGCGGCGATTGCGGCGGGCAGGGATGCTCCCATGACCATGCCGAAATGCCTGGGACCGTTGGTGGTGGCCGTTGCCGGGCTGCCATACCGGTGCAGAAGGTTGAGGGTTTGTTGCGCTGAATGCTGCTCGTCACTCAGGGGCAAATCGAGTGCATTGAGATTATCCAGTGCGTCACGATCCGGAAAAGCCCTGCGTTCTGCAAGTGAATCAAGGTAATTTTGCGCGGTGTCATATGCAAACTTCAGACTATTGTCGATTGGCATGTCATTGTGTCCTGAATAAATGTTTATTGCTTTATGCAAGTGTTTTCGGGGTCCCTGTTGACTACATATTGGCAACAAGTTCACCTTCAAATACGATTACAGCCTGGCCTTTTATGCGCACTGTACTTCCAGCTATTTCCACATCCATGAAGCCGCTTCGTTGTGAACTTTGAAATGATCTCATTGTTGATTTTCCGAGTTTTTCAGACCAGTATTTGGCGAGGAAAGTATGTGTTCCACCCGTTACAGGGTCTTCATTGGTCCCGCTCCAGGGCCAAAAGTACCTGGAATGAAAGTCAAATTGATCTTCAGATCGAGCTGTAACCAAAACGCCATTTATTGAGTCGTGGCTTTTGTACAGGGCTTCATAATCAGGACTAAGGTTGGCCAAATGCTCAACGCCTGTAATCTCGAGCATCAATATATTTGTTTCTTTGTTAAAAACGGCGTTCTCAACTTTTGTTATACCTAATGCGGCCAGTAATGAATCTGGAACTTTTGAAGGGATGGTTTCGTAAACAGGAAGCTCAATTACTATTTGATTATCTGCAGACTCCACAGGCAATATAATATTTTGAATATTGCGAAAATTTACATAGTTGGTTCTGGCGGTTTCAAAAACCACTTTTGCTGAAGCTAATGTTGCATGACCACATAGCGGAATTTCCATCCTGGGCGAAAAATAACGAATTGACAAAGCGTTTCTCTCTTCTGCCAGATGGATGAAAGCGGTTTCCGAGAGCCCTAATTCTTGAGCGATCTGCTGCATCGTATGATCGGAAACAGGTGATTCCAAAAGACAAACGCCAGCCGGGTTTCCTTGAAAGGGTCTATCTGTGAACGAATCCACA
>JBNKFQ010000293.1:0-3157 GCA_050289385.1 Porticoccaceae bacterium
ACCGGATCAATTGGGAGGAAATTCCGATGGGTGGGCGTGGTACAGAGTCGGTTTGTCGTATCGGCTGGGGGCCGCAAATTCTCTACAATGGTGGCGGAGCGCGTTTACAGGGTGTCGAGCTGGAAGGGAATTACTATGTTACCTCCAATTTACAACTGAGATTTTCTGCGTCTTTTTTGGACTCGGAGTTTCTGAACGACACCAGCAGGGGCAACAAGGGAGACCGTTTGCCAATGTCGTCGAAATGGAACGGTTCCCTGGGCGTTCAATACGATTTCGATATGACGGGATACCCGGCATTTGTTCGCGCGGACTACGGTTTTCGCGACGAGTTTTTTATGGATGATATCGATTACGTGAAGCTGGACGGTTACGAAAACCTGGATATGCGCGCCGGTTTGCAAATCGATAACTTGAGTATCGAATTATTTGGCACCAACCTTACCAATGAAGATGCGCTGACAGCGGTGTGGTACTCCCAATGGGGCTACCGCCTGACGCCGCGAATGGTCGGCGTGGAGGTGGGGTACGATTTTTAACCCCTCGACTCTTACTGAGCTACCTGTTTGCGCGAGCAAGCAGGTAGCCCGGTCAACAGCCAAATAATGTTTCTGAGCCGCCGCAGCGGCGGCTTATCTCCACTCTCAAATGTATTTCTAGTGTTGGTCAGTTGATGAAACTTTTATTTTCACACAGATCAGTCTGTCGGATTTTTGTCGCAGCCAGTTTGGCTGGTGGGCCGGTGATGAGTGCTGTCGCTGAACAGACTCTGGGTTTTGCGATCAACTATATCCATGTCGCGACCTATCACGACAAGCGCAATTGCCAGCGCGGTGGCAATGGCGGTCGCGCCGATGTGCTTAAAAGAACCCTGGAATATCAGGGTGTCAGCAAAGCCAAAATCGAAGAGTACATCAGCAAGCGAAACGCTGACGAAGCGGGAGCTGAGGAGCTGCGGGAAACGCATCTCTACCGTGGCCGCTTGAACGGTGAACCGGCCAATATCAACCACTACCCCGCTTCATTTCCCTACCGGGGATTGGAGACGGTGGCCGGGCCCTACGCGTACGGTTTTGACCTGGATGGCAAAGGGTCAGATACCCCGGGATCTTTTCAAGATCCCGAAACCCATCAGCGGGGTGTGGACAATCAGCTATTTCGGGTGGTGGGGTGCTACAGCGTCTACGATATCAGCTACCCGACTCGCCCCTGGTTTGCGAAAAACAGTGGTCAAGATTACTTGATTGAGGGCATGGCCCCAGCGTGGCTGTTTGCGATCACACTTGAAAATCCAGGCCGTGATGGAAAAGCTGAAGTGTCATTTTATCGTGCGGTGGGTCATCTGCGGCGTGACAATTTGAGAAATGCCCTGGCGAATGTCACCTACGTTATCGATTCCGCCGCGCAAGCTTCCGGCACATTTCGAGGCAAAATTGAAAACGGTGTATTTACATCGACGTCGGACGATGTGGCGGTGGAAATGGAGGGGGTTTTCCCCGGCTATCTGCGAGTGTCGATGTCAAACTCGCAACTGCGCCTGGATCTTGGCCAATCTGATCGGCCAGTGGCCTATCTTGGTGGTTATATGCAGTGGTTGGACTACTGGGTTTATGTCGCCACGGTTGGTGGCGCCAGTGAAAAAGCGGATCAGTACGTGGACACGGCTGAAACCTATCATGCCTTAAAGCGTTTTGCAGATGCTGACCCGGACCCGATATCCGGGGAAAACACCGCCATATCGAGTACGTTGCGGATTGACGCCGTACCCGCTTTTCTGGTGCAGCAGGATGGTACGTTTATTACCGGTCGCCGGTAATTTGCACTGACCAATGCAGATGATTTTTACTCGAAGGAAAATCTATGAAAAAACGGTTGACACTCGGTCTTACCTTCGGCGTGGTTGTCGCCCTGACTGGCGGGGTATTTACATGGCTGAATGGTGGCCTTTCCGGTGGGGAATTTGAGCCTGCATCTGGAGAGCATGAATGGCGACTCGAGGCCTTGAGGCGGCTGAATCAGGCGCAGTACCACAATGTGATTCATGACCTGTTTGGCGACATGATTGAGATCGATACGCGGTTAATCGGCGTCACGCAGCGGGTGGACGGACTTCTGGAAGTGGGCTTGTCGCAAGTGGGCATGTCGCCACTGAGTCTTGAAGTGGCGGAAAAAATCGGCCGCGCTGTCGCCGCCCAGGTCACGGGCAAATACCGCCGGGAATTGCTGCCCTGCCAACCGGCGGTGGGCACGGATTTTGATCGGGACTGTGCCCGCCAGTTTGTCGCATCGCTGGGGCTGCTGTTGTACCGGCGCCCCATGACTGAACAGGAAGTGGCGTATCAGGTCGATCTGGCGGCCGAGTCCGCAAATGCGCAAGAGGATTTTTACGCGGGGTTGGAACACAGTCTGGCGGCGATGTTGGTGTCTCCCCGCTTTTTGTTTCGCGTGGAGCACTCCGTGCCTGACCGACGGGGGAACTATCAACTGGAAGCCTATTCTCGGGCCACTCGGCTCAGTTTTTTATTGTGGAACAGCACCCCCGACCGCCCGCTGCTGGAGGCGGCCGAAAGCGGGGCCTTGTACAGTCGGGAGGGTCTGGAAAAGCAGGTGATGCGCATGATGGCCTCGCCAAAGCTTGAAGATAGTGTGCGAGCTTTTTTTTCCGACATGTTGGCATTTGATGATTTCGACACCCTGATCAAGGATGCCAGCCTGTTTCCGGGTTTTACGTATCAGGTGATCAGCGACGCGCGCGAGCAAACCCTGTTGACCCTGGTCGATCACCTGCTTACGCGCGACCGGGATTACCGTGACCTGTTTACCACACGCCGCACGTATTTGACGCCGGAACTGGCCGCACAGTTGGCTATTCCGCTCTATCAGGACAAACCCAACGCGTTGCCGGACCGCTGGCAGCCCCATGAGTTCGCCGCGGACGATCCGCGGGCCGGGTTGTTGGCCCAGCCCGGCTTTACCGCCTTGCACTCTCATCCTGGCCGTACCTCGCCCACCCTCAGGGGCAAGGCGTTGCGTGAAGTCCTTTTGTGTCAGGAGGTGCCGCGGCCGCCGCCCAATGTCAATTTTCAACTGGTTCAGGACGGCCACAATTCGAACCACAAAACCATGCGTGACCGGCTGTCGGCCCACGCCACCAATC
>JBNKFQ010000294.1:0-21532 GCA_050289385.1 Porticoccaceae bacterium
GCAAACGAACTCCCAACTGTGGGTTCGCCTTGAGATCATCTGCCAACCGTATTCCGCTGCCTGTAATTCCGATAATCGCAGCATTGCGGGTATTGAAATCACCTGAACGCAGCTTAAATATTAAAAATTTTAAAATCACTCGCCAGCCACACAAAATAAATGCAACAGAAAGGAACCAAGTACCTGTCGCAAGACGTGAATAGTAATCACTGTTTTTTGTGGCAAACCCGAGGAGCAACAGGAAAGCCCCCACTGCAACCCAGCTAGAAAAAGTTATGATTAACATTTTGCCAAAACTGCTGGAATGCCACGACCTATACAGCTGCAATGACTCCGCAAAATACGCATGCGCACCCACAGCCAGTAGGCCGAGAATAATATACATATTGTCTATTGGCACCCGGAAAATCCAGCAACTCGCGGCCAGTGCAGCAAGAATTAACAAGCCGTCAGCCAAACGATAAAATCCAGAGAATTCACTCTGACGGGATTTAATCCACCCTTCTTTCACCCAACTTGCTCCTGTTTTGAACAGTTCAAATTTATTTCTCCGACAGGCTTCTAAGCACATCCAATTCGCCGTCAACTGTTTTTGAAATATTGATTTTTTCCATAGACGCTCTCGCCTCTTTCACAATACGCTCAAAAAGCACAGGGTTCTTCGTCACTTCAATTATTTTTTTTGCCATTTCTTCTGGGGAATCACCCAAAACCCCATCCCTATAATCCTCAACAAATTCTGGAATAGCCGTATTATTACTACTAACAACTAAAAGTCCTGACGCCAATGCCTCGCACATACTTACTCCCTGAGCATCCATTCTGGTTGGCGCCAAAAAAATCCCGAAATTTGAAAACAAATCACTTAAACTTATACGGTCAACAAACTTTCCAAATATATTTATCCTGTCACTCAACCCCTTTTTTCTGATTTTTTTAAGATATCTTTTTTTATACGGCCCCTCTCCATATATATCTAAGGTATACTGTTCTGGCAAATAACTCATTACATCAATCGCCATATCAACTGCATATTTTCTGCTTGACAACGGCCTTAAATTTAGCACCCTGAATCTATTTTCATACAAATTCTGAAATGCAAACATTTTTGTATCGATACCATTAGGTATAATACAAAAAGACGTGATTTTTTGGCCCAAATTTTTTTCCGCATCCTCCTTCATCCACACAGACGGAAATAAAAAAGTTACATTTCTTCTTAACCTGGATTTTTTAAAAAAATCCCTCATCTTAGGCATCACCAAAAAGTCTTTTTTAAACCATTTGACAAAATCCAAAATTCTAAAATTAAAATCGAACATTCTGGACGAATATCTCTGCACCTCGCTTCCATGGACGTACATAGCGAAAGGCAATTTTTTTTTCATGATAAATTTATAAATAAACCATCCATCGGCTTTACTGAACGGGTATATATTCAGCAAATGCAAATACAAAACATCCTTATCATTCAAGCTCTTTGTAATATTTCGGCTAGGCATCCTAAATACACTCACGCCTTCATAATTATAATTATCTGATTTTTCCGAAGGCACAAAAACAACCACATCCACACCCTTCCTTATCATTTCTATGCACCTTGCGTGCACAAACATATGACTATAAGGTCTGTTTTTATCCGGGTATCTCGATGTCAAAATAACTACTCTCATAATGTAAAAATATATTTTTCAATTTACAAAAGTTCACAGATCAAATAAAAACCAAAATGTGGCCTAAAATCAAAATATGACAATTTTCACCAAAATCATCTAAAGCTCTCTCGGCAACTCAAACTTTTGCCGGGATACCCAAAAATTAAAAACAAAAATCACACAAAGAAACAAGAAAAAATAGGTCAAAGCATAACTATAAGTTGCCCCCTTTGCACCATACGTCGGAACCAAAAAATAATTAAGTAATAAAAACAAACTTCCTTGAATTAGCTCATTTAAAACATACATACGTAAAAAAGCTTTGGCCACTATCACATAGGCAATGACATAGCAGAAAACACGAAATACATCGCCAACCAACTGAAACAAAAACAATCCTGACATTTGCGAAAAATCTGAAGAATACAGCAGTAGTATCACGTATTCTCTAAATATGTATATCAGCAAAGTTATCGGAACGACAAACATAGCTGAATACCTAATGGTTCGGTATACTTCTCGCGCAATCTGTTCTCGATCATTAAGACGAGAAAGCCTTGGCAAGTAGTAGACAGAGAATATTACCGCTATAAACTGCAAGTAGGCATCAGATATCTTCATTATACCTTGCCAGTACCCAACCTCACTCCAACCATGATTTTGCGCCATAAAGTTTCGAATCACCATTTGCACGACAGGCACGGCAATCACGGTTACTAAAACCATTGCGGAGTATTTTAATAATTTCTGGATGCAGGAGTTATTAACACTTGGCATCAAGTAACATAACGGGAAAAGTTTTTTTCTGGAAATGAAGTATAAAGACGGAGCAATCATTACCGCTGGAATTGCAGCCAAGCCAATCAATGCCCCATCAAAACCAAAACTTAACGACAACACCAAAACAAATAACATACCAATCAATGAAGCCGTAATTATTGACAAAGCATTTGCAGTTACGTCACCAAACCCATTAAGAATTGACAAAAGAAAGTATCCGACACCTATCAAAAACTGAACAAATCCTGCCAGCATCAAAATGTAGGCATATTTATCTTCACCAAATAGTATAATAGAGAATTGGTTTGATAAGAGTATAAAGCTCACAAAAACAACAAAAGATGTGCATACGACAATAGCAGATGCATTGGAAAGATATGTCCTCAGGTACACAGAAGAGTCTTTATTCTCTGCAACATACCTGATAACACCTTTAGCCACACCACCGGAAGATACGACTGTTAATACAGTCAGCAGACTCATAAACTGACCAGCCTTACCCAAACCACCTGACCCAAACATAACAACAATAAATTTGACCACAATCAAGCCAATAAGAATCTTGATCGCTGTCGCAGCGCCAGTAATAAATGATGCTTTAATAAAGTTCACGGTATATCATTGTTCTCGATATTTTCACCTGCAAACATCGCCTCGCCTTTCAGATTAAAGTTCTAAAGCCAACCGGAGCGCCCAGTACCTTCAAGCAGTACTTTTATATTGACTGAAAACTTTCTCTCGTAATTTTCGCCCCAAAACCATGGTCAATACCACGACCATGCATCCAATGATCCAACCTTCGGCTTTTTGCGTCACCCCCTGAATCAGCAGCTCTGATTCCAATCTAAAGACATCTCACTCATGCCCACCATAAGCAAAAGGTTAAAGCCCCTCTCGCGCCAAGTCTACTATCACCAACAATCGAAACAGCCCGCCCACTTTATCACCGAACAACCTGTTATGTTAGAATCCCGTGCTGATATGCCATACGTCAAACGCTCACCCGGCAAACGCACCATAGTGGATAATATCATTATGCCCAGAATATCTGTACTTGAATGCCCGCTAGACCCCCTCACTATGGAAGAAACCATTCGCCGGATATGTGATGCGATAGACAATGATCGATTTATCCAACACGTTGTCATCAATACCGCGAAACTGGTAAATATGCAAAATGATGCAACCTTGGCCCATTCTGTAAAGAGCTGCGACATAATCAACATCGACGGCATGGGGGTAGTTTTTGGAGCTCGATTTCTTGGGCATTCTGTTCCTGAGCGCGTTACCGGCATTGATCTGTTTCAACGTCTTTTAGTAGCAAGCTCACAAAAAGGATACCCGGTTTTTTTATTAGGCGCAAAAGCTGATGTACTTGAAAAGGCAACTCAGACACTGAGGCACCAACACCCTAACTTATCTATTGCTGGCACCCACCATGGTTACTTTTGGGATAATGAAGAAGCTGTCATTAAAAAAATTTACAACTCAGGCGCCAAATTGCTTTTTGTTGCAATTTCTTCTCCTCAAAAAGAATGCTTTATACAAAAATGGAAAGACCGGCTGGGGGTAAATTTTGTAATGGGAGTAGGAGGGACTTTTGATGTCATTGCAGGCAAAGTCAAAAGAGCGCCAGCATGGATGCAAACTCTTGGTCTTGAGTGGCTTTTCAGACTTATACAAGAACCACGCCGCATGTGGAAGCGTTATCTGACCACCAACATCAAGTTCGCATGGATGCTGTTTTTAGAGAAATGCACTAAAAATTAATTACTCACTTGACTATGACATTAGGTCAAAAACCCTATGTGCTTCAAGTAACCTTGTTTCATACTCACCCATATCTTTTTTCAAAGATATAAAAATCAGCGAGAGTTGTGTTATTAGCATCTTTTGGGTTAAATGGATATTTATTATCAATCTTTTGGATCACTTGCCACTCAGCTCGGTACTTTGCAACCCAATCCGTGAATTTATGATGCTTAACGTGATTAGATTGGGACGATTCACGGTTGCTTGAATAGATAATTACATATTTTTCAGATGCATCAAATATATGCGCCATATAAGCTTCATAAATACTAGTTTCGATCAAGTGATAGATTACATCAAGTGACAGAACGAGCTGAGCCCTGAACACCCTGGCATTATCCTGAAAGGCCAGTGAATGATATAAATAAAAACTTTTACTCTTGTCTTTTTTAAACGCCATTTTGCAAAGCTGAATTGCCTGCGAAGAAACATCCAGACCATAGTATTGCGAATAATTCATTAATTTTAACTGATTACCATCCCCACAACCAAACTCAATTACAGTTTGAATATTATTTTCCTTTACAAAAGTATTAATAACCTCTGCCTTAAAAACCGCCAAATGATTATATGAACCTGACCCAGAGGTTCCACCGCGTCGATAACGGCCTTCCCAGTACCTATCTGACCCAACAAACACTTGATTGCGACAATAATTCAAGATCCCGCGGGCAATATTGCTGACAAATGGAATCTGCTTGATGGCATCTCGTAATTTCATACACACCCTTTACTGCATAAACACTTATAAATTTTGTTTATTTTTTGATCAATCACCTACCACATAAATATCAAGGCTAGCTCTCTAAATATTTAACCAAAACCCAAAGATGGTAAAATTTTATTTATATCAGTTAACCGCTTTCTCTTGAACGAACTTGTTCAGTCAATGCATACGTCAGCTCGCTTAACTTTCGTTGAATTTTCCCGAATTCCTTTTCACTTGTTCTAGGATTTACAAAACGTTCTAATTTCAATTCTGATAGTCTTTGCAAACTTTCCTCCTGTCGTCCCGTGTGCTGCGCCACATACGCATACACACTCAATAACTCGTAATCGTAAAATCTCGCAAAAAAATCATCTAATACATTAAATGCCAGATTAAATTTTTCATCTTCCATATAAATGAAAGACAGCCTCTTAACGGAAGCAATATCGCCTGACGCCAACAACAAGACCTTTTTCAATGCCTCTCTTTCTTTATCAACATCTCCCAAACTATTATAGATTTGAGATTCCACAATATCGGGGAAAGCATAATATGGAAACGATTTTCGGACTTTATTTAAATACACAAAACTTTTTTCAATATACCAATTTTTTTTCTCATCATCACTTTCAGTAGTAATTGCAATATATGCCAACATACCACCACGCATCATATCCAAGCGAGGATGCCAAGGATCCATGTCCGCAGACTTCTCAACGAAGTATCTCATTAAATCATGGTGCAAACTGACATCAGGATATTTCTCTTTATCGTACATATCCTTTTCAATAAAACGATGTACCATCTCACCAGATGCCGCGTAATGCCAACCACCTGCCATCCGGTAACCAACGTAGCCTCCCGCTACTGACATCAAGAGCAATACAGCAGCCCATATCTTGCCAGAGGACAAACTGACGTCTGATTTACTCTGATGCCAACGTTCCGCAGTAGCCGCCAAAATTCCCAGAAATATACACAGATAAGCTGGCTGAATAGTCATGGATAGAGGAAATGAAAAGCACATTATTGCAAATAGCCCTAGCATACTAACGGCAATACTAAATACCCTGTATCGCTCTTGATCCGAGCCATTGAAAAACGCCAAACGACAAACCCAAAAAAGGCCGTACAGCAACAAGATCCCCGCAAAAATACTAAGCACACCAAATTCAACCAAAGTTTGCAGGTAATCATTGTGGGTAAAGCGCCAATAAATGCGCCGCCCCAAATTGTAGTCTCTATCTGACGCAGAATTGTATTTAGGGTAATATACTTGCCAGTTAAGCGCCCCCACTCCGTACCAAGTATCGGGAAGCATAGCAAGGGTAGTTGACCACGTTTTAAATCTATCCTTGGATGCAGCTTCAAGACTAACTCCCATCCGGTAATGCTTTTGACTTTTAACTAATAGTCTATTTACAGCGTTATTTTCAAGCTTGAAAGGCTTATCGTACGATGGCATGGCAATCAAAACCAAGAATAATATACTCGCAAACAAGGTGCTTAATTGGCTGTGTTTTGCCGGCAAAGATACCTTTTCAAATAATCCAGGACAAACAAACCGAAACACCAAAGTCAGAGCCACCAGCTCCAGCAACATAGCTACAAAGGATTGTCGAGCTAGCGCATAGACCAAGAGCGCAGCCATCATGGCTAAAATACTTTTGAATAGCCAAGCCTGCCAAGCGACTTGAGAGGTTCGCACCATGTAAACCGTTATAGGTAAGGCAAAAATCACAAAACTTGCAGCCTGATTTTTATGCCCGCTAGTGCTACCAGGCCAAGGATAACCTGCAGATGTCAGATAAATCTCAGTACCAAACAGATATTGGAGCACCCCTACCAATGCCATGTAGCCACCACCAATAGCCACGTAAAATAACAGCCGATTTACCTGCCCATATCTTTTGACAAAATTGTAGACAGCCAACACCAGCATCAGCATTAAAAACCATCGGGCTGCCCCCAACCAAGCATCATACCGATCAACTGCAAAGCAAGCCGTACCAATCGCTAAAATCGCAATAATCCAGACCGGTAGCAGTAGCGGGGATCTCCAACCCAACGCAATGCCCCCCCCCCTGACAACCACCGACAATAACAATGGGACGGCCACCATCAAGAAGTACAAGCGTATTGCCCAAGGATGAACAAGCAACCACTGGAAAGCCCCAAGTGCTGGCAACAAAAGTATAATTAGACAGAGAAGTACGAGTCCAAAATTACTATAAGAAGGCATTCTCATTGGCAAACTATTCCAGCCATTATCAATGGCCACTAAAGATTAATTTATTTTAAGAACTGGCGTAGCAATTGTTTCAACAAAAAAGCTATAACACCCAACCTCACAAAGCAAATTCGAGCAGGCAAAAAAAAGGCCCTTTTAAATATAGGGCCTTAGTTTAAGACATCTTGTTATTTACATGAACCCGGCAAATACTTTGCTGGCAGAGTTCCTGGACTACAATTAAACTGAAATACCTGAGTGGGAATATCAGCTGTCGCCATTGCAGTTCCGGCACTATCCTGAGGCTCTAATTCTATTGTTTTAGTATCTACGTCAGCGTCAATACCAGTCAGGGTAATTGTAATTTTACCTGCGGCAGTAGTAGTAATGCTGGACACATACTGCGTTGATTGAGCAGTATCCTCACAACCCCAACCATTCGCGGTAAAGGTTGCGCCCGAATCACCGGTTTGATAAACCTCCGCAACCGCCGTACGACACTGGCTTGCTGCCAAAATACCTTCAGACACTTTGGACTTGATAATGTAAGTCTGGTACGCAGGCAAAGCAATCGCCGCCAGAATACCGATAATCGCAACCACGATCATCAGTTCGATCAATGTAAAACCACCTTGACGCTGTTTCATTTGGAATTCTCCTCATCATTCAATAAACAGACATTTCCTTCAAAGCAAATACTGTACCAACTATCCAAAACCTTGATTATTCCATGATCCCAGCCGGTTTGGCGCCGCCTTATCAACTCAGCCAACACAATTTTACCGATCTTCGTCACATTACTGACAATTTGTGTCACATAGCTTACACTTTTGTCCTTATTTTATGCGGGGACTGTACGCCAACATTGCCCTTGCCGGGAGAGACTGCAATAATCCCTGCAACAAGGAGACCAAACAAACAAATAATGAACGCAGCCAATCCAACACCGCTTCGCGGATTGCCAAAACGACTGGTCCAAGACGGCCTTCTTGACGAAAACGCCGCTCAAGAGGCCATTGCCCATTGCCAGAAAGAACGAACGCATTTTGTTCAGCATGTGGTAAGCACCAACATTCTACCCGCAAACCTGGTAGCCACCGTCGCCGCCAACGAATTTGGCACACCATTGATGGACTTGGCGGCCTTTAACCTTGAGAGTTCCCCCAAGGAGCTGATAGACGCCAAGCTGATCAAACGCCATAAAGCATTGCCTTTGTATGTACGTGGTAACCGGCTCTACCTCGCCATTAGCGACCCCACCAGCCACTTGGCCATCAGCGAAATCCAGTTTCAGGCCGGCGTCTCTGTCGAACCAATTCTGGTGGAATACGACAAGCTGGAAGGCGCCATTGATGCCTACCTGAATCAACAGCAAGAAGCCGACATTGGCGAAACGTTGGGTACTCTCGACGATGTTCACCTGGATGATCTTGATATAAGTGCCGGTGAAGACCCCGCTGCAGATGACGGAACTCACTCAGAAGCTGATGATGCACCAATTGTGCGTTTTATTAATAAGTTGCTGCTGGACGCTATTCGGCGGGACGCGTCGGATATCCATTTTGAGCCCTATGAAAAGAGCTACCGGGTACGGTTCCGAATTGACGGCATCCTGGAAGAGGTAACCAAACCCCCAACCAACCTGGCGCCACGCCTCGCTGCACGACTCAAAGTGATGTCGCGACTGGATATTTCCGAACGCCGCATTCCCCAGGATGGCCGCATTAAAATGCGCCTGTCCAAAAGCCGGTCAATCGACTTTCGGGTGAATACATTGCCAACCCTGTATGGCGAAAAGATCGTACTGCGGATTCTCGATGCCGGGGCCGCAAAGCTGGGTATCGACGCCCTTGGCTACGAAGAGGACCAGAAAAACGCCTATCTGGACACCTTGCATCTGCACCAGGGCATGATTCTGGTGACCGGCCCTACTGGTAGTGGTAAAACGGTGTCGCTCTACACCGGGCTGGGCATTCTGAACACACCAGAGCGAAATATATCTACCGCCGAAGACCCCATCGAAATCAATATGGAGGGGATCAACCAGGTTCAGATCCACTCCAAGGTCAAACTGGGCTTTGCCGAAGCGCTCAGGGCCTTTCTGCGTCAGGACCCCGATGTGATTATGGTGGGTGAGATCCGTGACCTGGAAACCGCCGAAATTGCTATCAAAGCTTCACAAACGGGCCACATGGTACTGTCGACCCTGCACACCAACAGTGCCCCCGAAACATTGACCCGGCTACTGAATATGGGTGTACCATCCTTTAACGTGGCGACATCGGTAAACCTGATTATTGCCCAGCGACTGGCGCGCAAGCTATGCACACACTGTCGCAAAGCGGCGGATGATATACCAAACAAGGTCCTGGACGAAGAAGGCTTCGGCAATATCAATATAGACCGCAAGGATATTCAGCTATACCACCCGGTGGGTTGTGCTAAATGCACCAAAGGCTACAAGGGGCGCACGGGGATTTACGAAGTTTTGGAGGTAACCCCGGCAATATCGCGTATTATTATGGAAGGGGGCAATTCCATCAATATTGCCGACAAAGCAGCAGAAGAGGGTTTCAGAACCTTGCGCCAGTCCGCACTTCGCAAGGCCGCTGAAGGTATAATCAGCCTTGAAGAAGCTAACCGAGTGACCAAGGACTAAGCCATGGCAACGGCACAAGCACAAATATTTGTATACAAGGGCAAAGACAGGAAGGGCCAGCCTGTAAAAGGCGAACTCAAGGGTACCAGCGTACCGCTGGCGCGTGCTCAACTGCGCAAACAGGGCATTATCGCCGCTTCGGTGAAAAAAAAACCTAAACCATTGTTTGGCAGTGGCTCCAAACCGATTAAACCCCTGGATATTGCGCTGTTCACCCGGCAAATGGCTACAATGATGAAGGCTGGTGTACCGCTAGTACAAAGCTTTGATATTGTGGCTGAAGGTGCCGAAAAAAATTCTCTGAAAGAACTGATTGAGGGCATTCGGGACGATGTATCCTCTGGCGCCAGCTTTGGTAGCTCACTACGCAAGTACCCCAGATATTTTGACGATCTGTTTTGCAGCCTGGTGGAGTCCGGCGAACAGTCGGGCTCCCTGGAAACCATGCTGGATCGGATTGCTACGTATAAAGAGAAACTTGAGTCCCTCAAAACCAAAGTAAAAAAAGCGCTAACTTACCCTGCAGCGGTGGTGGGAGTTGCCATCATTGTAACTGGCGTGTTGCTGGTAAAAGTAATACCGGTATTTGCTGAGACGTTCAAAGGGTTTGGAGCAGATTTACCCGCTTTTACTCTGATGGTTATGGGGATTTCTGATGTTGCACAAGCCTACTGGTGGGTTTGGTTATTATGTGCTGTTGGAATTTTCTTTGCTTTCAGAGAAGCGAAACTACGTTCAAAAAGGTTCTCCGATGCTGTTGACAAATACATGCTGAAAATTCCCATCGTTGGAGGCATTCTATACGAAGCTGTTATCGCCCGCTTTGCACGAACGCTCTCAACCACGTTTGCCGCTGGTGTGCCCTTGGTAGATGCCCTCACTTCGGTGGCAAGCGCGTCCGGCAACGCTGTGTATCGCGACGCCATTTTGAAGGTCAGAGACGATGTCACTACCGGTATTCAATTGCATACTGCCTTGCGAACTACCGGTGTGTTCCCGGTTTTACTGCTGCAAATGGCTGCAATCGGCGAAGAGTCCGGTGCGCTTGATGAAATGCTCGAAAAAGCGGCAGAGCACTACGAAGAATCAGTCGACGCGGCAGTAGACAACCTGACAACACTGCTGGAACCAATGATTATGGTTGTTATCGGCGTGTTGGTTGGTAGCCTGTTGATCGCCATGTATCTGCCAATCTTTAATATCGGTGCAGTTCTTTAGAAAAATGTGTTGTTTTGGCAGAGTAATATACAAAACCAGCAACAGTTCCGTTTTTCCGTCGTTCCGCGACTTGATCGCGGAACCCAGATTACGAATCAGCGTGGATCCCGCGGTAAAGCCGCGGGATGACTAGCACTGGGGAAACAACAAAATGCTTCATGACCTGCCGTTATCGCCTGCTTATGTGGTGGGTATTGCAGCCATATTCGGCCTTGTTATCGGCAGCTTCCTCAACGTGGTTATTTACCGCCTGCCCCTGCAACTGGAACTGGGTTGGAAGAAAGACGCCCGCGACTTTCTGGGTATTGATCAACCAGAGGCCGAACAACCTGAACTTTCCGGCGACATACCCCAGGCGGGCGAGAAAACCGTCATTAACATCGCCGTACCAACCTCCCACTGCCCCGAATGTGGCGCAGCGATAAAACCCTGGCACAACATACCTGTAATCAGCTACTTGCTACTCAACGGCAAATGCGCAGACTGTAAAACCCGCATCCCCATCCAATACCCTCTGGTTGAACTGATTACCGGCATTGTTACCGCCTTTGTGGTTTACCAGTTTGGCGTAAGCGCACAAGCCTTCCTGGTATTACTGTTTTCCTGGTGCCTGATCTCCCTTACCGGTATTGATCTCAACCGCAAATTGCTACCCGACAATATAACTTTACCCCTGTTATGGTTGGGACTGCTGGCAAACACGCAGGGTCTGTTTACTGAACTTGGCGATGCGGTAATCGGCGCCGCTGCCGGATACCTGTCTCTGTGGACAATCTACTGGATTTTCAAACTCCTGACCGGCAAGGAAGGTATGGGCCACGGCGATTTCAAACTGTTGGCTGCTCTGGGAGCATGGATGGGCTGGCAGTACCTGCCGATGATTATTTTGTTGTCATCACTTGTCGGTGCCACCGTTGGTATTGCGGGCATCCTGATACTGGGCCGCGATCGCCAGATTCCCATTGCGTTTGGCCCCTATCTCGCCGCCGCCGGATGGATTGCGCTGATATGGGGGAGTGATATGATGGGAGCTTATTTGGGAGGGTTCAATTAACGGTTGATAGCTAATACCTCTCGTCTGAATAACCTGCTTTGAACTGTGAACTTATCTTATGCTAACAATCGGACTTACAGGTGGTATTGGCAGTGGCAAAAATGCTGCCGCTCGCTACTTTCAGGATTTGGGCATTTCTGTCGTGGATGCCGACATTGCATCACGTCGGCTGGTGGAACCGGGACTGCCCGCATACTACGACATTGTGGAACATTTCGGCGAAGGCGTTCTGCTGCCCAGCGGCGAACTCAACCGGCGCGCGTTGCGGGCGCTCGTGTTTTCTGACCCCGACAAACGACTCTGGCTGGAAAACCTGCTGCACCCCCTGATTTATCAATGGCTGAAAGACCGCATTCAAAGTGCCACCAGTCCTTATGTAGTTTTGTCATCGCCCCTGCTGCTGGAAACCACACAATACCAGTTAACTGATCGAGTTCTGGTAATAGATGTGCCAGAAGATTTGCAGGTTGAGCGCACTATGTCGCGGGACGCCAACTCGGAAAGTCAGGTAAGGGCGATTATGTCCAACCAGATGCCGCGAGCAAAACGCCTTGAACAAGCCAACGACATTCTGGATAACACCGGATCGCTGGAAGATTTGAAAAAAGAGGTGGAACAGCTACACCATAAATATCTGGTATTAAGCCAACAGACATGAGCCACTCAGAACAACCCACACCTGGAACCCCCGAACTGGACTGCCCCAATTGTGGCAAAAAGGTGCTGTGGAATAATGATCACCCCTGGCGCCCTTTTTGCTCAGAGCGCTGCCAACAGATCGACTTTGGCGATTGGGCATCGGAAAATCACGCTATTCCCGGAGAGCCTGTGCTTGACCCCGATGCGTTGGACGATGCTGAAGAAACTCGGCATTAAGATAAAGAGTTCGATGTTCGATGTTCGATGGCATGATGACTTTGGTTGGCTCTGGTAGAGCAGCCCCCGCAAAGTAATTCCGGGCACCGACCAACAAAACCGAGGCAGCCATGTGCATGAGTTTTTTCGTCGAACGTCGAACATCCAACGTCAAACGCTTTGTTTTCGTCCAACATCGAATGTCAAACATCAAACATCGAACTCTCCAGCAATAGCTCAACCACTGTCTGATTGGCCTCGGGAAACTGGTAGTCCACTAACGACGCAAGGGTCACCCACTCAATTGGCTGGCCTTCGTTGCCTGCCGGCTCCCCTCTGAATTCTGTAACCGACCAAAAATCCAGCAGAACGGATTTTTCCGGGTAATCATGCCGTATCTCTGTAAGTGGCTCACAGGATACAACCTCAATCGCCAGCTCTTCCCGCAACTCACGCACCAGGGCCTCACGCGGCGTCTCACCCGGATCCAGCTTGCCACCAGGAAATTCCCACAAACCACCCTTGTGTGTATCGATTGGTCGACAAGCAATTAAAATACGGCCATCTTCGCCGTAAATAACCCCCGCAACCACATGAACCCGTTTCATTTATTTCCAGCTTCCATTTTTACTCTTCCCTTCCAACTTCCAACATCTAACTTCTAACTTCTAACTTCTAACTTCTAACTTCCGACTCTCTCTATCAACTCCTGTACTCAGCATTTATGCGCACATAATCGTAAGACAAATCCGTGGTCCACACTGTTTCCACGCACTCACCGCGACCGAGATCGATACGAATATCAATTTCATCTCTGTCCATAACCGCTTGCCCCGCTTCTTCGGTATAACTGTCTGCACAGCCTCCCCGCTCGGCAAGCAGAACATCGCCCAGATAAACGCGCACGTTGTTTACATCCAGGTTATCAATACCAGCACGGCCCACAGCCGCCAAAATACGCCCCCAATTGGGGTCAGAAGCAAACAGCGCGGTTTTCACCAGTGGCGACTCTGCCACCGCATAGGCTGCCTGAAGACACTCCTGCTCTCTGGCACCACCGACCACTTGCACCGACACAAATTTGGTAGCGCCTTCACCATCGCGCAAAAGTGCATGAGCAAGCTCCATGGTCAAGTCTCCCAGGGCCACAACAAACTGCTTATGCCCTTCTGAACCTGCCTCTATCACAACACCCGACTGACCCGTGGCAGCAATCATTACTGCATCGTTGGTAGAGGTATCCCCATCCACGGTAATTCTGTTAAACGATTGCTCTGTAGCCTGACTAATCATCTGCTGCAGCAATGCCTGATCAATCTTCGCATCCGTGGCAATAAACCCCAGCATGGTGGCCATATTCGGCTTGATCATGCCGGAGCCTTTGGCAATACCACTTATAGAGACAGTCTGCCCGCCGACTTGCAACTGGCGGCTGGCGCCTTTGGGGCGAGTGTCTGTTGTCATAATGCCTTCAGCCGCATCGCGCCAGCCATCGGCAACCAGACAGTCAAAGGACTGCGGCAGCGCATTAATCATTTTTTCCGTTGGTAAAAATTGCCCGATAACACCGGTAGAAAAGGGCAACACTTCCTCAACCGACACGTTACCCAGTGTCGCCACTTGCTCACATATTTGTTGCGCATCGCGCAAACCCTGATCACCTGTCCCTGCGTTGGCATTACCTGTATTTACTACCCAGTAGCGACTGGTTGCATTGGCCAAATGCATTTTTGCAATCTGAACTGGCGCGGCACAAAAGGCGTTACGGGTAAAAACCCCGGCAACCGAACTTCCTTCTGCAACGTCCACCAGCACAAGGTCCTTGCGGCCCGCTACTTTTATGCCCGCCGAGGTTGTACCCAAACGGATACCTGCGATCGCGTGTATGTGCGGGAATTTGTCTGTACCAACTGCCATTATTTTTCCTTTACGATTTTCAACAATTGACCATTGCCAATTAGTGTTAACAGGGCCTAACTCAACCTGCCGTGACACTGTTTGTATTTCTTGCCAGAACCACAAGGGCACGGCTCATTACGGCCGACTTTGGGCATATCGCGCACAAACGGTTGGGCACTGGCCTCTGGCTCCGGAGCGGCTTCACCGCCGCCAGCCGCCATACCCGAAGCGGCGGCATGCTGAAATTGCATTTGCTGTTGCTGCTGAGCTTCCAGACGACGGCGCTCCATCTCCTCAGCCTCATTTGGCTCTGCTATCTGCACTCTGTTCAGGAAACGAGTCGTCTCAAATTTTACGTTATTCAACAGCTCCTGAAACAATTCAAAAGACTCACGCTTGTATTCCTGCTTGGGGTTTTTCTGGGCATAGGCTCGCAGATTAATCCCCTGACGCAAGTGATCCATATTGGAAAGATGCTCTTTCCAGAGGTTGTCCAGTACCTGCAACATAACCTGTTTTTCAATCACTCGCATTTCGGGGCCTACCTGCTCGCATTTTGCATCGTAGGCAGTGGTAATCTCGTGCTGAATTTTTTCACGCAGGCCAGCTTCGTTAAGACGATCATCTTCGTCAAGCCACTGTTGCAAGGGCAACTGACTGTTAAATTCCGCTTTTAATGCATCTTCAAGGCCCGCAACATCCCACTGTTCTTCCAGACTTTGTGGTGGAATATGGGCGCTGATAACCGAGTCCACCACGTCGTGGCGAATATCGGCAATAATATCGGCAATATCCTCCGATTCGAGCAGATCATTGCGCTGCTGGTAAACCACCTGGCGCTGATCGTTGGCAACGTCATCAAATTCCAGCAGATGTTTGCGAATATCGAAATTACGGCCTTCTACCTTGCGCTGCGCTTTTTCGATAGCGTTGGAAACCATGCGGTGTTCAATCGCCTCGCCTTCCTGCATGCCAAGGGCGCGCATCATGTTTTTAACCCGATCAGACGCAAACAAACGCATCAATGGATCTTCCAGCGACAGATAAAAACGTGACAGGCCAGGATCACCCTGGCGTCCGGCGCGACCGCGCAGCTGGTTATCAATACGCCGCGATTCGTGACGCTCTGTACTGATAATATGCAAACCACCCGCTGCAATAACCTGGTCGTGACGCTTCTGCCAGTCGGCCTTGACAGCCTCAATTTGCGCTTCAGTCGGATTATCCAGTTGCGCGATCTCTGCTTCCCAACTACCACCCAGCACAATATCTGTACCGCGACCCGCCATGTTGGTGGCAATGGTCACCGTACCGGGGCGACCGGCCTGGGCAATAATATGTGCCTCTTTTTCGTGGAACTTGGCATTCAGCACCTGATGCTCGATTTTCTCTTTTTTAAGCAACGCCGACAGCAATTCGGACGTCTCAATCGAGGCCGTACCCACCAGCACCGGCGCTTTCTTTTCGATGCAATGATTAATGTCTTCAATCACTGCCTTGTATTTTTCGATCTGACTCAAATAAACGAGATCATTCAAGTCCTCACGTCGTATCTGCTTATTGGTTGGAATAACCAGCACCTGCAAGCCATAAATCTGATGAAACTCATAAGCTTCCGTATCAGCAGTACCTGTCATACCCGATAACTTGCTGTACAAACGGAAATAGTTCTGGAAAGTGGTGGACGCAAGCGTCTGGCTTTCTTGCTGAATTTGTACACCCTCCTTTGCTTCTATCGCCTGATGCAATCCTTCGGACAAACGACGACCCGCGAGCTTGCGACCGGTATGTTCGTCGATCAGCACCACATTGCCACCCTCAACAATATAATCCACATCGCGACGGAAAAGATGATGTGCTTTTAACGCGGCAAGCACATGATGCAATAACCCAAGGTTAGTAGCTTGATACAGGCTTTCATCATCCTTTAACAACCCGTCGCTGATCATCAGCTGTTCCACTTTTTCATGGCCCAACTCAGTCAGTTCGGCCTGGCGAGTTTTTTCATCTATGACAAAATGACCGGTTTCCAACAGCTGACATAAAGGTGGCTTCCCATCCTCGATCATGACCAGATCGTGGCCCAGTTGCTCCGCTTCTGCCAGCGCCGCATTTACCGATACCACTTCGGGTTCAACGCCCTTGCTTTTTTGTAACCTGACCTTACCAACCTGGATCTTGTCATTGCGAAGCGCATCCGACATGGGCCGCGGTGTCAGCAACTGCACCATTGCGTTAATGCGTTTGTACATCTCGGAACTGTCACGGGCAGCACCGGAAATAATCAGTGGTGTACGCGCTTCATCAATCAGGATGGAATCCACTTCGTCGACAATAGCGAACGCCTGACCGCGTTGAACCTTGTCTTCATAACGCAACGCCATATTGTCGCGCAGGTAGTCAAAACCAAACTCGTTGTTGGTGCCGTAGGTGATATCGGCCGCGTAGTTGTCGTGCTTTTCCTGAGGCATCTGATTGGACAGAATCACGCCGACACGCAGCCCCAGAAATTCATAAACCGGCCTCATCCATTCCGCATCCCGACTGGCCAGGTAATCATTGACGGTAACGATATGCACGCCATCGCCGGTCAGGGCATTGAGGTAAGCCGGTAGCGTCGCCACCAGGGTTTTACCCTCGCCGGTACGCATTTCAGCTATTTTGCCTTCATGCAAAACCATGCCGCCGATCAACTGCACATCAAAATGGCGCATCCCGAGAGTACGGACACTGGCTTCTCGCACGGCGGCAAACGCTTCCGGTAGCAATTGGTCCAGACTTTCCCCATCCGCATAACGTCGCTTGAACTCATCCGTTCTGGCACGCAGTTCATCATCAGAAAGCGCCTTTACACTCTCTTCCAGGGCATTAATCGCTTTCACAGCTTTGCGCATGCGGCGCAACTCGCGATCATTCTTGCTGCCAAACAGCTTTTTCAACAGTTTATTAACCATTTATTTTTACTCGCCAGTACTTACTCATCAGTAAAAGTGGAAAATCGGGTGGGACAGGATAAACAACTTAGTCTAAAGGGGTTTAGTCTGAAGGGAGGCTTGGAACTCAACATCGGGGTTAACCACGATTCTCCGCCTTCGGATTAAACACTTCAGCTGAAAACGGAACGTTTTTAACTACCGGTACGCCGAATATAAGTTGCGGGATCGACCGAACGGCCGTGCTTGAACACTTCGAAATGAACATGTGGGCCAGTGGAGCGGCCACTGCTGCCCATAAGGGCTATCACCTGGCCTTTTTTAACAATATCGCCAGACTTGACCAAAGCTTGCTTGTTGTGGGCATAGCGCGTTACGTAACCGTCGCCGTGATCAACCTCTACCATCAAGCCATAGCCCTTGTGTTCAGCAGCCCAGGTTACAACACCTGCCGCTGTTGCCACAACATCAGAGTCGGTCTTGCCAGCAAAATCGACGCCGTTATGCCACGATCTCTTGCCGTGGAAGGGATCAGTGCGCCAACCATAAGACGAAGACATCCAGCCTTTGGTGATAGGTCGGCCGGTTACCGTGCTTTGTTCCTTGAGCTTGCGGTCAACCAGCATGGATTCCATCATCTGCAATTGCATCTCACGATCAGAGAGCTGTGCTTCCAACCGCGCAAACAGGCCATCGATATCGGTGGGCGTTTCTCCATCGGGCACCGTTACCTCTGGCCCACCCACTGCCGGCACCCTGCTGAAGTCAAACTCACCTTCATCGAGACTGGCTACATCGGTGAGACGCTCACCGAGGGCATCAAGGCGAACCAGGCGCGCCTGCATTTCTGCCAGCTTCGACGTCAATGCCGCCAGGCGACGGTAGGCCCTGTTTTTTTCTTCCCCCAACTGCATGCGCTGTTGATCCAGCTCGGCTTTCATCGCCTCAACAACTTCGACCAGCTCCGAAGAAGCTTTCGAATTGTTGATCAAGTGCCCGATCAGGATACCGGTGCCAGTGGGTAGAGCCAGAAAACAGAGCGACAGCAACACTTTCGCCCACCCATTGAGGGTAACCGCACGAGTGCCTTCCTGTTTATTACCAATAAATATAATCTTCACAAAGCGAACTGTATTCTCGTAATAATTATGTTTACAGTACCTGGTTCACGATTTCGATTGATGAGACTCGCAATGCACCACCAACTCACACTTTACACCGCGAGTACCGGCCGGCTGTATGAGATGGGCGCAACAGCATCTTCTTCTTCAAAAGTCACCACTTCCCAGGCGTCAGTCTGATCGATCAATGCACACAACGATGCGTTATTTAGTCCATGTCCCGACTTGAAGGCTTCGAACTCACCAATCAGGCTGTTTCCCAACAAGTACAAATCACCGATCGCGTCCAGAATTTTGTGTTTTACAAATTCGTCTTCGTAACGTAGCCCGTCTTCATTCAAGATCGAATACTCGTCTACGGCAATTGCGTTATCAACACTGGCACCACGGGCCAACCCTTTGGAACGCATGTATTCAAATTCATGCACAAAACCGAAAGTGCGCGCGCGGCTCACTTCCTTGACAAAGGATGTGGTGGAAAAGTCAATCTCGGAATGCAAGGCGCGGTTTTGGAAGACCGGGTGGTTAAAATCGATGGTAAACGAGACCTTGAAGCCTTCAAAAGGCTTGAATCTGGCTACCTTGTCACCCTGATTCACGGTCACTTCCTTTTTGATACGTATAAACTTCTTGGGGGCTTCCTGCTCCGTAATACCTGCCGATTGCACCAGAAAAACAAAAGGACCGGCACTGCCATCCATAATAGGAACTTCGGCTGCCGACACATCAATAATGGCGTTATCAATGCCCAGGCCAGCCATCGCCGACAGCAAATGCTCGACAGTGGATACCCTGACATCCCCGTTGACCAGGGTCGTGGACAAGGTCGTATCACCCACGTTTTGAGCGAGAGCCCTGATCTCTACCACTGGAGAAAGATCAACGCGACGAAAGATAATACCGCTATCCGCTGGCGCCGGATGCAGGGTCAGATATACCTTTTCGCCGGTATGCAGACCAACGCCCGTCGCCCGGATAGTGTTTTTCAGGGTGCGCTGCCTGATCATCGCCACAATTCCCCCACCAATTTCCTCACTTGAGTGCGGATAACCTTACGTGCAGATAACTACTTATCGTGCAGATAAAGAGCGCAATCCTAACAGAAACTGTCAGCGGAGGACAGAGTTCAGCTTTATAGACCTGAGAGGCCTGTTGACGTCCGAGCTTCACCGCTGCCAGTCCAAACGTCCACAGGCTCCCCGGCATTCCTTGCCTGTTTGTTCAAGTCTTTCCGGGCTGTCAGTCTGCCTGTCTGCGCAGAAAAGCAGGTATGTCCAGATAGTCCATATCGGCGTCAGCCCTCGGCTCTTCCAGTTTACGCGCAGTTGCTTCTGCACCCTGTTGATGCTGCTGCGCCTGAACCTGACCAGCAGCCGGCTGCCGGTTGCGGCGAATGACAGTCGGCAACTCCATGGTTTCGTAGTTGGGTTCTCCATTGGACTTGCGCCCGGAGGCTGTGTTGTCCACAACCTTGGTGGGCACACGGTCGGTATCGCGACCAAGACCGGTAGCCACGACGGTGACGCGCAGATTGTCGCCCATATTCGGGTCGATAACCGTTCCCACCACCACGGTTGCGTCGTCGGAAGAAAACTGTTCGACCGTATCGCCCACATCCTGGAATTCCCCCAGCGACAAATCGGGGCCAGCTGTGATGTTGACCAGAATACCTTTTGCGCCCTGAAGGTTGATGTCTTCAAGCAGTGGGCTGTGTACCGCTGCTTCAGCGGCTTCACGTGCCCGCATTTCACCGGCTTTCTCACCGCTACCCATCATTGCCATGCCCATTTCAGACATAACCGTGCGTACGTCTGCAAAGTCGACGTTAATCATGCCCGGACGGATGATGAGATCGGCAATACCTTGCACAGCGCCCAGCAGTACATCGTTAGCCGCTTTAAAGGCATCCAGCAAACTGGTAGAACTACCGAGTACAGATAACAGTTTTTCATTGGGAATGGTAATCAGCGAGTCAACCCGATCGCGCAGGTGTTTGAGCCCCTCTTCAGCAATCACCATGCGCTTTTTGCCTTCAAAGGCAAACGGTCGCGTAACCACCGCCACGGTCAAAATACCCATCTCCTTTGCCACATCGGCCACCACCGGCGCGCCACCTGTACCGGTGCCACCACCCATGCCCGCCGTGATAAACACCATATCGGCGCCCTGCAATACATCGGCAATGCGATCCCGATCTTCCAGCGCAGCCTGGTGCCCGACATCCGGATTGGCGCCGGCACCCAGACCCCGGGTTACATTATTGCCCAGTTGCAGCACGGTAGCGTTACCGATGTCCTTCAACGCCTGAGCATCGGTATTGGCGCAAACAAACTCTACACCCTGCACATTACTGTCGATCATGTGCCGAACAGCGTTGCCGCCGCCACCACCGACACCGATCACTTTAATTTCCGCTGTGTCCGGAATACTGTCTACGATCTGAAACATGATAATGTCCTCATTTTCCAAGCGTTAAAAGTTAAAAATCCAAATACCGTTTTATTTACAAAACTGTTCTGTCTTACAAAAAGTCTTTTCACAAATTTCCCTGAAACCACTGCTTCATTCGATCAAGGAAGCTCTCACCACGAACCGCTCTTCGCACGT
>JBNKFQ010000295.1:0-8510 GCA_050289385.1 Porticoccaceae bacterium
CAAGGTTGAGTGTTTTATGAATAATCGACTGGCCAACATCCAGCACATCGACACCGGCCTCAGAGAGAGCAAGAAAAACGGTGGCGTCTGCGCCAACAACAGCGGGTCCGGAAACCGTAAGTAAAAATATTTTTTTCACCAAAAACTGCCTGCAATAGTAAAGGTGAGTAAGCTTGCTTACAGACTCGTGATTATACGATGCCAACAACAAAAAGTAAGACAGAATAATCAGCGCTCATCCAGTAATACCTCCTTCCGTCATTGCGTGGCTTTGCCACGCTCCATGGGCCCGACCAAAAGCCACCCTTGTCCGGATATCAACGTCTGACTGTCATAAATTACGCGCTTCCATTAAACTGTTCGCGACCCGTCATCTTGCGTAAAATAGCACTCATACTGGAAGTCAGAATTTATAATCAGGAACCCAGACCTGCACCCATGACCAAATGGCAGACTTTTGCATTTCGTTTACCACTGATTACGGCCCTGTTGTGCGCCATTGCCGGCGCACTGATATTTGGTATTGGCAGCTGGCAGACCAAACTTCTGGCAGACCAGGAAAGCCGACGCATTGGGCAGGCCCTCGCGGCGCAATTGGCAGAGACCGTGCGACAACCTCTGTTACACAACGACCTTGTCAGTCTGCAAGTCAGTGTGGAACAACTGGTCGAGCGTGCTGAAGTGGCTGGTGCTTCCGTCTATAATGCAAGGCAAAAACCGCTGGCGCAAAGCAAATCGGGCCGAATATATGGTGCCCACGAACTGGTCACCTGGCGGGAACCTCTGACCGTTGAAGGCACCGTCACCGCCTATGCAGGTGTCGATATTGATATCGGCCACTTGCACGCCGTATACCGAAAACCCTTTAACTGGATATTGTCTCTCTGGGCCGCCTTCGCGTTGCTGATGACCGTGATCTCCGCCTGGACCGGCCGCAAGCTCTCCGAACGGCTAAGTGGCCTGACAGCAAGACTGCCTGGCGATCCAACACTTGACGAAGCACAACAGCCAGCAGATGAGCTGGACAAACTCGAACAACAATTACAACCATTGCTGACACAAAGCGCAAAATCCGACGACACTGCCGAACCCACTCGGCAGGTCGCAACTCTGGCCTTGCATTGCAAAAACCTCGAAAGCCTGGAAAAACAACTCAGCAAAGAGAATCTGCAACGACTGCTGAACCAGCTGGATGCCGATCTTAAGCAAGTGACCACACTGTATGATGGCAAACGGCTACCCGGCCACAACCAGACCCTGTTTGTAGAGTTCAGCGGTGGCACAGAAAACGGCAACCATCCTCTGCAAGCACTGTTTTCAGCTCATTTGCTGATGGAGCTATCGAAAAATCACGCCCACGCTCTGGGTGCAAGTCCAAAACTGTCTGCCGCTATCAGCCTGCGCAATGGTGAAGACCACTCCTCCCTGATGGGTGATTTTGAACGCGAAAAACGCAAGTCAGCCACTGCCAGTCTGGCCAGCATGGGAGACAGCGGGGAAACCTTGCTGGACAGCCAGGTGCAACTGCACCAATCCTTCGCGGGTGTCATAGACACGGAACAACTCTCTGAAGACGGGGATATTCATCGGGTCGCTTCATTTTCGACCAGACACTCTACCCTGCTTGCAAAACAGCTTCACTATCTAACCCGGCAACCTGACCCCGCAACCTGACCCGGAAAGTCTGTCCAGGGAAATTCCAGTCAACAGCGATCAGGCCCTAACACTAATCTGGTAGCCGCTGCCGGGTGATAACAACCCGAGTTTGACCCAAAATATCAATCCGGTTCTATTTTACGCCCCTTTCGGAATGTTTCCCCCTCTTGTTGTTCCGTTTACGTTAACGTAAACTTCGAGCTCTGGCTGACTCTTCACGGAGGTTTCGCGGTGAGCGACACCAGCACACACATTACATACAGCATCTCTGACCTGGCCAAAGAGTTCGACGTCACTACACGAACCATTCGCCACTACGAGGATATCGGTCTGCTCGCGCCCGAGCGGCGCGGCCAGACGCGAGTCTACACCCCTGCTGACCGCACCAAGCTGAAGCTGATCCTGCGCGGCAAGCGTCTTGGCTTCACGTTGGAGCAGAGTCGCGAAATCATCGAAATGTATGACCCTGAGCACGGCAATATCGGCCAGTTAAAAAGTCTGTTGGTGGGTATCGAACAACAACGCCAGCGCCTGCAACGCCAGATCGAGGATGTTCAGTTACTGATGAAAGACCTCGATGACGCCGAAGAACTGTGTTTGGCATCGTTGAAAGATTCCCGCCAATTCGACAAGACGGACACCTGATTACAGAACTCTCTTACGGACTCTCACTTATGAACGCACACTACCCCACACTGAACTTCGACCTCGGTGAAGATATCGACATGCTTCGCGATGCGGTCTGCCAGTTTGCCCAGGCAGAAATTGCTCCGCTGGCAGAAGAAATTGATCAGAATAACGAATTCCCCAATCAGTTGTGGCGCAAGTTCGGCGATATGGGCCTGCTTGGCGTTACCGTGGCCGAAGAGTATGGCGGCACCAATATGGGCTACCTTGCACACGTTGTGGCAATGGAGGAAATTTCTCGCGCCTCGGCATCGGTCGGCCTGTCATATGGCGCCCACTCAAACTTGTGCGTCAATCAGATTTATAAAAACGGAAACGAAGAACAAAAACGCAAATATCTGCCCAAACTCTGCTCTGGCGAACACATCGGTGCACTCGCCATGTCAGAACCCAATGCCGGATCGGACGTTGTGGGAATGAAACTGCGGGCGGTAAAAGATGGTGATCACTATGTGCTCAACGGCAACAAAATGTGGATCACCAATGGCCCCGATGCCAACACCTATGTGATTTACGCAAAAACCGATGTCGAATCCGGTTCACGCGGTATTACCGCTTTTATTGTTGAACGCGAAACACCGGGCTTTAGCCAGGCACAAAAACTGGACAAGCTTGGCATGCGTGGCTCCAACACCTGCGAACTGGTTTTTCAGGACGCTCGCGTGCCCGCCGACAACATTCTCGGCAAGGAAGGTGATGGTGTTAAAGTGCTGATGTCTGGTCTCGACTACGAGCGCACCGTTTTGTCAGGCGGCTCTACCGGTATTATGCAAGCGGCAATGGATCTGGTTGTACCCTATATCCATGATCGCAAACAGTTTGGCCGCGCCATTGGCGAATTTCAGCTGATGCAAGGCAAAGTGGCTGATATGTACACTACCCTGAACGCCTGTCGCGCCTACCTCTACGCAGTGGCCCGCGCTTGCGATCGCAGCGAGGAATCCCGCAAGGACGCCGCCGGTGTTATCCTGTATTGCTCCGAAAGAGCCACTCAGGTGGCGCTGGAAGCGATTCAGACTCTGGGGGGCAACGGATACATCAACGAATTCCCTGCCGGTCGCTTGCTGCGCGATGCCAAATTGTATGAAATTGGCGCGGGCACCTCGGAAATTCGACGTATGCTGATTGGACGAGAGTTGTTTAAGGAAACGGCGTAAAACCCCGGGTCGCACGTCGGTTGTCGGTAGTCGCACGCAAAAAAAACAACAGCCGTGCTGCTTCGCCTAACAAACGTGCAACGCGCAACTAAAGACATGCGACCTGTTCAGAGCGAGAATATATGACAGTCATTAAAACCAGAATTAACACCCGTTCGTCTGACTTCACGGCAAACGCTGCGCATATGCAGAAACAAGTAGATGATTTGCACGCCAAACTGGAGCAGATCAAACTCGGTGGCGGAGAAAAATACCGCGAAAAACACGTTGCTCGAGGCAAGCTGTTACCACGCGATCGCGTTAACGCCCTGGTCGACCCCGGCTCGCCTTTTCTGGAACTGTCACAACTGGCCGCGTGGGATGTGTACGAAGACTACGTGCCGGCCGCCGGTATTATCACCGGTATTGGCCGCGTTTCCGGGCAAGAGTGCATTATTGTCGCCAACGACGCCACGGTAAAAGGCGGCAGCTACTATCCGCTCACCGTCAAAAAACACTTGCGCGCTCAAGCCATCGCCGACCAGAACAATCTGCCCTGCATCTACCTGGTGGACTCTGGTGGCGCCAACCTGCCGCGCCAGGACGATGTATTTCCCGACCGCGAACACTTTGGCCGCATTTTCTACAACCAGGCCAACCTGTCGTCCAAAAATATTCCACAGATAGCTGCCGTTATGGGCTCTTGCACCGCCGGCGGCGCATACGTGCCAGCCATGGCCGACGAATCCATTATCGTCAAACAACAGGGCACTATTTTTCTGGGTGGGCCACCACTGGTGAAAGCCGCTACAGGTGAGGTTGTCAGCGCCGAAGAGCTGGGTGGTGCCGATGTGCACTGTCGTACATCGGGGGTAGCTGACCACTACGCGCAAAACGATCACCACGCCCTGCAACTGGCCCGTTGCAGCATCGCCCGCCTGAACCGTGTAAAACCGCAACAACTCGATCTGCGCGAACCCAAAGCACCGCGTTACGATCCGCGCGAAATTTACGGCATTATTCCCGAAGACACGCGCCAGCCGTACGACGTCCGTGAAGTCATCGCGCGCGTTACAGACGATTCGGAATTCGACGAATTCAAGGCACTGTATGGCACCACCCTGGTGTGCGGTTTTGGCCGCATCCATGGCTACCCCGTAGGCATTGTTGCCAACAACGGTATATTGTTCGGTGAATCAGCCGAAAAAGGGGCGCACTTTGTCGAACTCTGCGCGCAACGAAAAATACCGCTGGTTTTCCTGCAAAATATCACCGGCTTTATGGTGGGCAAACAGTACGAACAAAGTGGCATCGCGAAACATGGCGCCAAAATGGTTACTGCAGTGGCCTGCGCTCAGGTCCCCAAATTCACCGTCTTGATCGGAGGATCTTTTGGCGCTGGCAATTATGGCATGTGCGGCCGCGCCTATGACCCGCGCTTCCTGTTTATGTGGCCCAATGCGCGGATCTCGGTAATGGGTGGACCGCAAGCAGCCGGTGTACTGGCCCAGGTGAAACGCGACCAGAAAGAAGCTCGCGGCGAAACGTGGAGCGAAGCCGAAGAAAATGCGTTTAAACAACCCATCATCGACAACTACGACGCGCAAGGCCACCCCTACTACGCCTCTGCACGTCTGTGGGATGATGGTGTTATTGATCCCGCAGAGACCCGCAACGTTTTGGGGTTGGCAATTTCAGCAGCACTGAACAAACCGATTGAAAAGACAACATTTGGCGTGTTCAGAATGTGATTAATTGGTCGCACGTCTGTCGTCGCACGTCGCACGCTAAAGATTCGGGCCATTGCTACGCTCGGCCCGGTTTGGTTGAGCGTGCGACGACAGACGTACGACCCATAGCTACAAGGTGAAAACCATGAGCAGTGATGATGCCGTACTACTGAAAACAGACAGCCGCGGCGTGGCGACGATAACACTCAACCGCGCCGACAAACACAACGCTTTCGACGATGCCATGATCGCCAGTCTCGACAAGCTGTTTGCACAACTGTCGGCAAACAACGACGTGCGGGTGGTGGTACTGGCTGCCCTGGGCCGCAGCTTCTCTGCCGGAGCCGACCTTGCCTGGATGCAGCGCATGGCCGGGTACAGCTACGCAGAAAACCTGCACGACGCCACGGCACTGGCCGAAATGCTGCGCAAGCTCAGTCGTCTTCCCCAACCCACCATTGCGCGAGTGCAAGGCGCTGCTTTTGGTGGTGCGGTAGGACTCGTGAGCTGCTGTGATATTGCCCTTGCCTCCAGCCGTGCCAGTTTTTGCCTGAGCGAAGTCAAAATTGGTCTGATCCCGGCCACAATCTCCCCCTATGTTATTTCCGCTGTCGGGCAGCGCACAGCTCAACGGTTATTTACCACAGCCGAACGTTTTGACGCACAAACCGCCCTGCAACTCAATCTGGTCAGTACGGTTGTGGACGAAGAAGATCTTGATACGGCGCTGAACAGAACCATCGACGCACTTCTCGCTAACAGCCCCCAGGCCGTACGCGCTGCCAAACAACTGGTGTTTGATGTTGCCGGCAAAGACCTTACCCCGGAACTGATCGAGCACACCAGTGAGCAAATTGCCACCATTCGAGTATCCGAAGAAGGTCAGGAAGGGCTCAAGGCATTTCTCGAAAAACGTTCGCCTGCGTGGATTGTTGAGTCGGAGGTCGGAAGTCGGAAGCCGGAAGAATAAAACCCATGGCCTAGCACAGCGACGGCCCGGGTCTTTTGCGTGCGACGTGCGACGTGCGACCTGTTAATTAAAAACTCAAAAGTGAATCATATAGCACTATGTTTAACAAAATTTTAATCGCCAACCGCGGCGAAATCGCCTGTCGAATCATCAAGACAGCGCGCAAACTTGGCATTCATTCTGTCGCCGTATATTCCGATGCCGACCGCAACGCCTTGCATGTGGCAATGGCTGACGAAGCAGTTCACATTGGCGCAGCTCCACCGCGCGAATCCTATTTGTGCGGCGACAAAGTTATCGACGCGGCCCTGAAAACCGGTGCACAGGCTATACACCCGGGTTACGGTTTTCTTTCCGAAAACGCCGAATTTTGCCAACGTTGCTCTGAAAAAGGACTGGTGTTTATCGGCCCGCCGGTTGAAGCCATAGAAGCCATGGGTTCAAAATCTGCCGCCAAAACTATTATGGAAAAAGCAGGAGTGCCCCTGGTACCGGGCTATCACGGCAAAGACCAGAATCCCGAAATTCTGCGCAAGACCGCCGACGACATGGGCTACCCTGTGCTGTTAAAAGCAGCCGCCGGTGGCGGTGGAAAAGGCATGCGCCAGGTTTGGAAAGCCGAAGAGTTTGACGATGCGCTATCCGCTGCCAAACGCGAGGCCATCAACGCGTTTAACGACGACGTGATGCTGGTGGAGAAATACCTGACCCAACCGCGTCACGTGGAAATCCAGGTATTTTGCGACAGCCATGACAACGCGGTTTATCTGTTTGAACGCGATTGCTCGGTGCAGCGCCGTCACCAGAAAGTGATCGAGGAAGCCCCTGCCCCGGGCATGACCGAAGAGCTGCGTGCCAAAATGGGCGACGCCGCAGTAAGAGCTGCCCAGGCAATCAACTACCAGGGGGCGGGCACCGTTGAATTTTTGCTGGATGTCGACGGTTCCTTTTATTTTATGGAGATGAACACTCGACTGCAGGTCGAGCACCCCGTCACCGAAATGATCACCGGCCAGGATCTGGTGGAGTGGCAATTGCTGGTGGCAGCCGGTGAAAAATTGCCACTGTCCCAGAGTGAGCTCCAGATCAATGGCCACGCCTTCGAAGCGCGAATTTACGCTGAAGATCCGGACAACGATTTTCTGCCAGTAACCGGACTGCTGACTTACTTGCAGCCCCCGGAGGAAAATCGTCACACCCGTATTGATACTGGCGTATTGCAAGGCGATGAAGTCAGCGTTTACTACGACCCGATGATTGCCAAATTAATTGTGCACGACAAAAACCGTGACCGCGCACTGGCACGCCTGACCACAGCGCTGGCTCAATATCGAGTGAGCGGCATGACCACCAACATTGAGTTTCTGTACAACCTGGCCAGCAGCGAACCTTTCCGGCAAGCACAACTGGACACCGGTTTTATCGAAACCCATCACGACGCAATTTTTCACGACATCGAGCCGGACCTCGCCAGGTATTTACCCACCGTGGCGCTTTATCTGGTTTTGCGCCAGGATCAGCAAGCGACGCTACAAGCGAGTGGCAGCAACGATCCGTGGTCGCCCTGGAACCAGACCAACGCCTGGCGCCTGAACGAAGCACACATCCATAGTCTGGACATTGAATTGAATGGCCAGCCCTATAAAGTAAATGTTGAAGAAGTGGCCGGCTCGCGTTATCTGATTAGCGGTGGCATCATTGATAACGGCGCCGGTCAAATTGTCATGGCGACCGGCCAGCTCGACGGCGATACCTTGTATGCCGATATCGACGGTTATCGCAATCGTGTAACCATTGTGTGTCACGACAACAGCTACAGTTTGTTCACCGATAGCGAAGCTCTGCACTTTACGATGACCCCGCCCGATTGTGGGGATACAGACAGTAGCCCTGCAGGTGGTGGCCTCACGGCTCCCATGAACGGTACGATTGTTACCTTGTTGGCGGAACCCGGTGCCACAGTGGATAAAGACCAACCGTTGCTGGTAATGGAAGCCATGAAAATGGAACACACCATTCGCGCTCCGGTGGCAGGTGCGGTCAAGGAGTTTTATTTCCAGCCTGGCGATCTGGTGGACGGCGGTGCGGAATTACTGGAATTTGCAAAAGCGGAATAAACAAAATGTCTCTGCCACAACAGGTAAAAATTGTAGAAGTAGGCCCTCGTGATGGCCTGCAAAACGAAAAGCAGGCCATCGATACAGCCACCAAAATCGAGCTTATCCACAAATTGGCCGATGCCGGACTGAGTTACATTGAGGCTGGCAGTTTTGTAAACCCGAAATGGGTGCCGCAAATGGCCGATGGCGAAGAAGTGTTCCGTGGCCTGAC
>JBNKFQ010000296.1:0-4158 GCA_050289385.1 Porticoccaceae bacterium
CCTGAATAAACTGATAAGACAGGCCGGCAGAATTGCACAGCTGAAAAAAACCGTAACCTGCCACACATTGCGCCACTCCTTTGCCACCCACCTACTGCAATCTGGTGCGGATATAAGAACTGTTCAACAGCAGCTTGGTCACTCCGATGTAAAGACCACCGAGATTTACACTCATGTCCTGAAGCTGGGGGCCTTTGGCGTAAAAAGCCCCTTGAGCAATATTTTGACTTAGGGCCTGTTAACATTAATTGTTAGTGCCGGGTTCCTATCGGTTCAACGCAGAAAACGCCTCACCCAAAGCGGCCAACAAACGCTGGTTTTCATCGCCCGTACCTACCGTTATCCGCAAACAATCCTGCAAGGCAGGATGTGCACCATCGAGACATTTAATCAGAACACCTTTTGATTTTAACTCTTCAAAAATAAGCTTTGCTTTGCCCGCTGGTGCACGCAATAAAATAAAATTGGCTTCACTGGGCCATACAGTGACACCGGGAAAACTTTTCAGCGCCGCAGCCAACTCTGTTCGATTACGGCGCAATTGTTCGGTTTGCTGGTGCAACTGATCAAAATTCTTCAGGGCAAAAGTCACCGCAGCCTGAGTCAGTACATTGATGTTGTAAGGCAGACGTATTTTGTTGATTTCGGCAATCCATTCGGGCGCGCCAATTAACAAGCCCATACGCAAACCCGCCAACCCTACCTTGGACAAGGTACGCATAAGAACAAGGTTTGAATAATCATCAAGCAAATTGAGCGCATCCGCATCGGTAAAAGCCAGATAGGCTTCATCGACAACAACCAGCCCTGAACAGGCAGCAATTAATTCGCGCAACTGCGCTTCAGGATAGAGCACACCGGTGGGGTTATTGGGGCACGCAAGAAACAATAATTCAGGCTGAAATTCCCGAATAGCTGCCAACATCGCTGGCATATCCAATTCAAAATCTTCGGTCAGGGGTACACCCTGGTATTTTACGCGATTGGCTTCAGCTACCACGCGATACATCACAAAACTCGGTTCGGGTGACATCACCAAAGCTGTGTCGGTAGCAACTGCCTGAATCAATAAGTGGATCAATTCGTCGGAGCCGTTGCCAAGCAAAATATCGTAACGGGACGGTATCGCCATTACCCGGCGCAACTCGCTCACCAGTTTTTTCGCATCGGGATCAGGGTATCGATTGGCTTCGATATCAGCCATTACATCCAGCCAACCACTTTGATCACCCGGCCAGGAATACGGATTTTCCATCGCATCAAGCTTTAACATGCCGTCGGCATCTGCAACGTGATAGGCAGACTGGGCCTGTATATCTTCCCGAATCAGGCGTTTGACGAATGTTTTGGCATCTTGCGCCATGGTGGTATTCCTCACTTCATTAAAAATTGCCAGCTGACTTCAGGAATGTTAATCCTTGATACGATATTCCGCAGAGCGGGCATGAGCAGTAAGCGACTCACCGCGAGCCAATACGGACGCAACCTTTCCAAGTTCGGAAGCCGACTCGGGCGAACACATAATCACTGAGCTGCGCTTTTGAAAATCATAAACACCAAGCGGAGATGAAAAACGCGCAGTGGTTGATGTTGGCAACACATGGTTGGGACCAGCGCAGTAGTCCCCCAGAGCCTCGGCGGTATGACGCCCCAAAAAAATTGCCCCGGCGTGACGAATTGACGGCAACAGCGCCTCGGGATTTTCCACTGACAATTCCACATGTTCGGGCGCGACCTTGTTCACCACATTAACTGCCTCTTCCAGGTCGTTGACTTTTATAAAGGCAGCACGCGCTTGCAATGATGTTCTGGCAATCTTTTCGCGTTCAAGGTCGGGCAGTAATTTTGCGATACTGGCTTCGACTCGTGATAAAAATGCGTCGTCGCTACTTACCAGTATGGATTGCGCATCTTCATCGTGTTCTGCTTGCGATAGCAAATCCATGGCAATCCAGTCGGGATCGGTTTTGCCGTCGCAAACAATCAGAATTTCTGACGGGCCAGCCACCATATCCAGGCCAACCTGACCAAATACCATGCGCTTGGCAGTGGCAACATAAATATTGCCAGGCCCGACAATTTTATCGACGCGGGGCACGGCCTCTGTGCCGTAGGCCATGGCCGCCACTGCCTGGGCTCCGCCCAGCGTAAATACCCTGTCGACACCCGCCACCGCCGCTGCCGCCAGAACCAGAGGGTTGAGTTGACCGTCTGGCGCTGGCACGACCATGACTATTTCGCCCACACCGGCAACGCGGGCAGGTATGGCATTCATCAATACCGAAGACGGATAACTGGCCTTGCCGCCGGGCACATACAATCCCACACGGTCAAGCGGGGTTACCTGTTGTCCCAGCAAAGTGCCATCGGCTTCCCGGTAGTTCCAGGACTGCTGTACCTGATGCTCATGGTAGGCACGTATTCGCTCGGCAGCAGTTTTCAGCGCGCTTCGTTCCGCATCATCAATCGCAGCCAACGCGTCCTGACAGTCTTGCAGTGGTAATTCCAGGTCAGACAAACTGGTGACATTGCGCCGGTCAAAACGATTGGTGTACTCCAGCAGTGCCTCGTCGCCACGAGTACGCACTGCGGAAATAATATCGCGCACGGTTTGCTCAACCCCGGTATCGGCAACCACATCCCAGGCAATCAGATTGTTCAGGCACGCGTCAAAATCCGGGGAGCTGGTGTCCAGGCGCCTGATTTGTAACGAACTCATTTCCCCTGCCCTTCATTGATGGCGACGCGCAAATCGTCAATCAGGTTCTGAATTCGGCGGTGTTTCATTTTCATTGAGGCGTGATTAACGATCAAGCGTGAACTGATATCCGCGATGCTATCTCTCTGCTCGAGGCCATTGGCACGGAGCGTATTGCCGGTATCGACAATATCGACAATTTCATCGGCCAGTTCCAGTAACGGCGCAAGTTCCATAGCACCGTAGAGCTTGATAATGTCTGCCTGACGCCCCTGCTCGGCATAATAACGACGAGCCACTTGCACGTATTTGGTGGCTACTCGAATACGCCCCTTTGGCAAGGCTTTGCCGGCCATTCCCGCAGTCATCAGTTTGCAACGGGCTATTCCCAGATCAAGAGGTTCATACAGGCCGCTGCCGCCGTGTTCCAGCAACGTGTCCTTGCCGGATACACCGACATCGGCAGAACCAAACTGTACATAGGTAGGTACATCGGTGCCGCGCAATACCAGCAAGCGCACCCCCGGCTGGTTGGTGTCAAACACCAGCTTGCGGCTGGTAGAAATATTCTCTGCCGGTTCTATGCCAGCGCGAGCCAGCAGCGGCAGGGTCTCTTCCAATATGCGCCCCTTGGTGAGGGCAATCGTCAACTTGTCGGTCATTTAATGGCTTCCCGGTCTTCGGCCCCCGGTTTGTGTGTCAACCCGCAACTGTATATCGGGAGCGGCGAACCGGGAATTGTATATTTTGTCAATCAACTATTCGCCGAATGTTGGCACCCAGTTGTTGCAATTTTTCTTCAATACATTCGTAGCCACGATCAATGTGGTAGATACGATCAACAATGGTATCACCCTCAGCCACAAGACCGGCAATAACCAAGCTGGCAGAAGCGCGTAAATCGGAGGCCATTACCGGGGCGCCTTTCAATTTTTCCACGCCCTCTACTTCAGCGGTATGACCGTCAAGGCTGATGCGGGCACCCATTCGATTCAACTCATGAGTCTGGATCAGACGGTTTTCAAAAATGGTTTCCGTCACTCTGCCCACACCTTTGGCCACAGCGTTCATGGCCGTTAACTGCGCCTGCATATCGGTCGGAAACCCCGGGTAAGGCGATGTTTCCAAAGCGACTGACAAGGGCTGCCTGCCATGCATGTCCAGCTCTATCCAGTCTTCGCCGACGTTGATCTCGGCACCCGCTTCTCTCAGTTTGTCCAGAACGACATCCAGTATGGTCGGGTCCGTATCCTTCAACTTTATTTTGCCGCGAGTGGCCGCGGCCGCCGCCAGGTAAGTTCCGGTTTCAATTCGGTCCGGCATTACCCGGTAGAAGCCACCGGTCAGTGACTGAACGCCATCAATCACCAAAGTATCCGTACCCGCGCCCCTGACATTCGCACCCCAAGCATTGAGTGCATTGGCCAGATCCACCACCTCGGGTTCGCGGGCGGCGTTTT
>JBNKFQ010000297.1:0-2620 GCA_050289385.1 Porticoccaceae bacterium
AAAAAGAATAGCGTAGAACGGTTGGTTTTTTATCCTGTGTCGGTACGCATTGGTTTGCGCTGCACCCCAAAACGTTGTCGGTAACGCTGTTCAAACTGTGTGGAGTTTTCCAGCCAGTATTCTGGCTGAATATTCAGGCGCAACAGAATAGGTGGTAATTGGCTCGGGATATGTCCCCGTTTATTGTTGCGAACGGCCCGACCGGTCCAGTCCACTAAAGTCAGATAATCAGAGAAGTTAAATGGAATGCCGGTTTGCTCACCTGTCTTTATGGCGCCATAAAAGCAAAGGGGCAGGCACTTTTAAGGCAGTATCAATGGAGACGAGCGTTTTTCGTGGGCGTGTCATATCTACCCTAATTTCCCGGCTCGATCTTTGTTCGGGCTTACGGCGTAACAGTCAGAACTTTTATCGTGTCATCAATCTTGTGTTTTTCGATGTAGGCGATAGCAGCAAGATCGTTAGCGATCAACTTCTTCAGCTCTGCGTCGTCCATCGCTTGCTGCGGTGGATGCCCCCGGCCGGTAAAAATTAATTTGGACCAGTGAGCCTTGATCTGGGCCGGAGACTTGCCAATAACACTACTGTAAAAGGCGTCACGGACTAAGTTGCCTTCGGGCATATCAATCGGTTTGGCCTTTGCTCCTTTCGGAAAACGTTTGCTCTTGCCGAGGAAAATATTGGTAACTTGATTTTTGGTCAGCGTAGTCAGTGGATTTTGAGCGGAAACGACCACCACCACGTCGGCAGCTGCAGCTGGCTTTGCGGCGACGCAATAAATTACCACTGCGCTTGCGGCAAGGAGTCTAATTACACGCATAATCCGCCCCATCAGAAGACAAAATCCAGTGTCAAGCTGAATACGTCCACCGCTTCACCCGAGCGGAAACCCGGTTGGGCGTTTACCAGCCATCCACTGGACCCGGAATCGGTGCGCACACGATCGTATTGAAATTTGAGGGCGGCATTTGTCCAGACATCCCATCGAACACCCAGCGACATCGTACGCTGTTCCCAGCGAAAAGCATTTACGATCGCCGCCAGTCCATTATTTAGTGCGTCAGCCAATCCAGCTACTGGCGGCGGCAGGTCCGCCGTGGGAATGGCCAGTGGCTCGGGTATTGTCACTGCCTTCAGGTCCGCTATCGTTACATAGGCCGTGGCATTACCCAGGCGGTAAGCACCGGTCAGGTACCCACTTCTATGGTCAGAAGCAAATGAGCCGGGATTTGACTTTGCCCACTCGGTCATCATCAACCATTTACCGTTGTCATAGGAGGCGCCGATGGTAGCAATTGAATAGGGAGTTGCTTTAGTGCTGCGACGGCGGCTGATCTCCAGCGCTTGTATTCCGGCTGGGCCCGGTACTGAGTTACCAAATTGCACAAAACCGTTCAAAAGTTGATCGATAGGCTGGCTGCGAAAATCGACGGTAGTCGACATATAGCCCAGGTGAATCGTGGCTGGCCCCTGTTCCCAGATATTGCGAATATTCAGGAACTGCTTTGCGTCAACTTCTCCACCACCGGGTAAATCCCTGACCGTTTCCCCCCAGGATACCTGCAGGGTATCCACCGCACTGCCAAAATGTAACTTGTAGCTGGCGTCAACTCCGTCTTTGTTGGTCACGGGCATCAAGTCATATAGTTCTATCGGTGGGCGAATCCAGGTATTGGCGTAACCGACTGCACGGACATTAGATAACAAAAAAGTATGTGCGACAGTTCGACCGAGCCGGACGTTGAAGTCCGGTGTAACCTGGTATGCGAGGTTGGCCCATTCGATTTGCGGCCGATATGAGCCATCCTGGTTATATTGGGAAACTGCCTGGACAACCGCCGACAATCTGTCATTGAACTGAATGTCCAGCTGAGCACCAATTTTACTGTCCACACTGGCGGCCCAGGAGTGGGAATAACCGACACCGTCAGGCTGGAAGAACGTGCCGATAAAATCCGCATCGTGCATACTGGAATGGACAGTTCCCAAGGAGCCAAAACCGTGCAATGAAAACATCGACGGTTCGTCATTGTCGTTGTTTGCAGCTACAGGCAGAGCGAGCGCAAGCACAACAACCGCGCCACTGAAATGCTGCCAGAAATACGAATGAGCTTGCATAATCGGCATGTTATTTTTCTTGTTCACTCCATTGTCTTCCCGCAGTAAACTGCGCTCCACAGCCACATCTGCAAACCGACCACCAGAAGCTGAAGATCTGGAATTTAAGACCGTCCGGCTACCCTCTGACCGAAAGATCTGGGCTGGTTCTTGCTGCAGAGTTTGTCCAAGGCTAGACGATTTATACTGTCAAATCAAATGGTGATTTTTGGCGCAATTGTCAAGAGCTTGTCCCATTGGACTTTAACCGATGGACCAGTGGTATGCTCATTCCGATAGCGCGTTTTGGGACTACCTGGCGATCAGCAGTATGTCCGATGCACAAAATGAAAAACAGGATGCCAGGTTGGCTGAAAAAGGAATGAGCACGGGTTTTAAAGTCGGGCTTGAATTGCGTCAGTTTATTTCAAAGCATACCGATACTTACGCGGTTGGTCCGGTCAGTGTTGGGGAATTGGCGAAGATGGCAGAGTAATGCAAGCCGTAGTAGTTAGCAATACTC
>JBNKFQ010000298.1:0-3684 GCA_050289385.1 Porticoccaceae bacterium
TTGCAAACCAACTACCGCGGCAGCGCCAACTATGGTGAAGCGTTCCAGTCCAGCAACCTGAAAAATCTCGGTGTGGGGCCCGCGGAAGATATCAAAGCCGGAGTGAAAACCCTGCAAGACCAGGACCTGATTGATGCCGACCGGGTCGCCTGCCTCGGCTGGAGCGAGGGTGGCATTATTTCGGCCATGCTCGCCACCTACACCGACATTTGTACGGCTGCAATCATGGGAGCTGGCATCAGCGACTGGCGCACTTATTACTACAATACCGACATCACCCAGTTCACCCTCAACTACCTGGGTGCCACTCCGCTGGCAGACGACGCGATATACGCCAAAACCTCTCCTGTGACCTATATTGATCGCGCCAAAACACCGGTGCTGATCCAGCACGGCGACAAAGACCAGCGAGTACCGATTGCCAATGGCTTTCAGCTGCGTCAACTGCTATTGGACAAGGGCGTGGAATCGCGCATGGTGATATACAAGGACATGGGCCACATTCCCCACACTCCACGCTTGCGCCGCGCGATTAACGATCACGCTATCGCCTGGTTCCGCGAGTTTCTGTTTGGTGCCGAGCGGGCAGAATTTGTGTTTCCTGTAGAAGCAGAAAAGGAATAAGTGCTTTGACAGAAAAACGAGACCGGTTTACTTGGCAAACCGGTCTCGTCTTTTATTTATACGCCAACTTGTTTTCACCTCTACCAAGCCTTTGCCACCATACCGCCATCTACCGGCAAAATGGCCTCGGTAATCCAGGCACTAGCGCGTGAAGCCAGAAAAATTGCCGCTCCGACGGCATCTTCAGGCTCTCCGGCACGCCCGCGAGGAATACCTGTCGGATAAATATATAAATAGGCTTTTAAACAAATCAAACGATGCAGATTAATTGCCAGGCAAGTTTTGGAACATAGCAAAACCAGCCTATTTGCCTGGCATAAAAAGACAGCTGAATCTGCTGTCTTTCTTTTCGCGCTATCTCTTCGTACTATTGAGGTAATGTCTCTTCAAGAAAACGTATGCTGTTTTCTCCCATTATTTTGCGAATAACATCGTCGGCAACGCCCAGATTTAATAATTCCTGGGTAATTTCACCAAGCTCGTCAGCAGTGATGGATTTGGTGGCTCCATCCCAGTCCGAACCCAGTGCAACATGATCCGCTCCCACCAGATCTACGCCATATTTGAGAGCTTTGGCAATGCCTGCAGGACGGGGGTCGCATACGGCTGCATCCCAAAAACCCAGTGCAATCAAACCACCGCCCGCAGCGATTTTCTTCATCAGGTCGTCGGAAAAATTACGCGGCGTATTACAGGCGCCCTTGAACCCGGTATGCGATACGACAACCGGGCGGCTGGTCAACCCCAACACCTCTTCCGCCAAAGTTTCCGAGGAGTGAGACAGGTCGATAATCATCTGCATCTGGTCCAGACGTTTGACGACTTCGTGACCGAAATCGGTCAGGCCTGCTTTTGACGCCCCGTGCAATGACCCGCCCAGTTCGTTGTCAAAAAAATGGGTTAGACCGACCATACGAAAACCTGCATCAAATAACGCTTGCAGATTGTCAACATTACCCTCGAGAAGATGAGCTCCTTCGGCCCCCAGCAGCGCTCCAACAGGTTTCTCGCCAGCTGCATTGGCACGTTGTTCAACAAGCGCGGCCAAATCACCTTGTGTCTTGACCCAAACCATTGCCCCCGCGGAACGATTGATTGCATCATCCAGTTTACGGGCCTGATAGATACCCCGGGCCAACAAACTGTCCCAGGTTTCCTCTGGCCAATCATGGGCCTTCGCAAGTGCTGTGATCTTGTCGGGAGCGTCGGCGGAATTTTGCTCGTAATTCTGACCTTCCGGTGACTTGGTAACAGTAGTAAACATTTGCACAGCTACGTTACCGTCCTGCAAACGCGGCAAGTCGGCATGCCCAACGGCCGATCGTTGCAACATATCCCTTTTCCACAGCAAGGTATCTGTATGCCAGTCGACAATTGACATTTGCCGGTGCAAGGCGCGTGCCTCGTCCGTCATTGCCACGGGCTCGTGCTCAAAGTAGAGATTTATGCCTTTTTCAATGTCCTCAGGATTATCCATGTCAATATTGACCGTCGGGTTGCGCACTTCCACTGAATCTGTGGCCGTTTCAGCAACCTGGTCGGAGTCCGGGGCGGTACTTTCTTTTGTTGTCCCCGAGAGCTGCGGCTCTGAAGATTGTTGTTTGCTACAACCAGCTAAAATCATGGCCAGACCCAACATCAGGGCTACCGTTATCTTTACGTTATGCATTGGCTTCCTCCGTTTTGGTCGTGCTCCATCAATGTGATTTGAAGGAGCACCGGCGCAAATCCTGACGCTTTGTACGCCAACAATCAAGACTTTCCTGACCTAGTCTGTCTGGGGAGTCAGTCAAGGCAGCTAACGAGCTATACCATTCACTTCCCGTGTCAGGCACCCGCGCTGTGCTTTTGAATAAGCTTTCTGGCATTTTCTGCAAGCAGTTTTTTTAATACATGGGGTTTCAGGTCAAGGGCTTCCCACTCACCCAAAACCCGCTGGGGTCCCATCGTTGGCCAGTCAGTGGCAAACAGAATCTGATCTGCCAGTACAGAGTTCATAAACCGGTACATCATTTCCCATCCGCCGCCCTGTGCACCAACATACTTCGGCGCCAGCCCACCAAATTCCATATAGATATTGGGATGCTTGCGGGCAACGGCTACCATCTCTGCAACCCATGGCCAGCCGGCGTGTGAAGCCACTATAGTTAAATCGGGAAAATCACAGGCAATGTTGTCCAGTAATATCGGGTTTTCAGTACTGAACGGCCGGTGTGTGGTGTAATTAATACCTGTATGGAGAGCCACCAGCAGATTTTTTCCCACGGCTTTGGCATAAACGGGGTAAAGCCTTTTATCATCTATAGAGAAGCCAAAAAAAGCAGGCTGAATGGACAAGCCGATAAATCCCATCTCTGAACATTCTTCAATCTGATGCAGTGCTCTTTTTATAGTGAAGCCTTCAAGAGAGACAGTGCCAATACCCGTAAAGCGATCAGGGTCATTTGCAACAATATCCGCCACGGTACGATTAAGAGCGTCGGATATATCTGCAAATTCATGTTCGGCATGGATAACCGCGTGATCAATGGAATTTGCATCAATAACCCGCAGCAAGTCTTCCATTGTTTGACCCGCTGCTGCCTTGTTTTTAATGTCCAGTACTGCATCATACTGTTTAACATTTTCTTCCGGGATATCCAATTCAGGCCATAGCGCAGATGGCACTCGCACCCTGAAATCTATCGTCCTGGCATTTTCCAGCCCTGAATTCATAGTCTCACCTTGTTGACGTGTTAAACCTGTACAAGATTACCGTCAATAGACAAATAGACTACTACCCGGCAGGTAACAGCGAACAAGACCGGGAACCCTTGTATTAAGGGTTTTGAGGAGAGTGCTTATCCATTTTGTGAAGTCGCAGCAGGCATTCTTGCGACGTTGAGGCCAGCAGTGTGCCGTCTGCTGCATATAGTGCGCCTCTTGCCAGACCGCAACCGTTAACTGAGGTGTTTGCGCGAAATATCGAGGTCGAGCGACAGGTCTTCCTGGCTAACTTTTAGTGTTTGCCGCCAAAACCGCAAGGTGCGGCCAAACAGGCTGGTTTCGACTTGCATTGAC
>JBNKFQ010000299.1:0-3845 GCA_050289385.1 Porticoccaceae bacterium
CTGGCCCGAGCCGGTGATGTTAAAAACGGCTGACGGCAGGGCAGATCTCTACGGGCTGATATTTCGCCCTTCGGATTTTGATCCGGCCAAATCCTATCCGGTGCTAGATTGCACTTACGCTTACAGCGCGCCGACGGGTTCCTTCACCAACAATATAATGGGTAGCGGCAAATATTATTCTGTTGCTGCGTGGGCCGAACTGGGTTTTGTCGCAGTGATGTTCAACAACCGGGGCAACTGGGGCAATGGTTTGCGCAAAGCCTCCTTTGGCGGTTACGACAATCCCGATTTGCCGGCTTATAACAAGGAAGATTGTGTGGCCGGTATTCAGCAATTGGCAAAACGTTATTCCTGGATGGATCTCAATCGCGTCGGAGTCACCGACTTTGTCAGTATTCCCGCCACACTCACCAGCATGCTGGTGTACCCGGAATTGTACAAGGTGGGGGTCAACATCAGTTCCAAGGCTGACTCGCGTTTGTTTGCCAGCACTGGCAGAGGGATTGCCGGGCACCCCGAATATGAGGAACTCGCAGAAAACCTGCGCGGCAAAATTTTGCTGGTGCACGGCATGCTCGATGATGTGCAACCGGTGTCCATGCTGTTTCGCCTGGTAGAAGCCTTGCAAAAAGCCAACAAGGATTTCGATATGTTGCTGCTGCCCAATATGCGCCATGGTATGACCAGCTATGTCACCCGTCGCGCCTGGGATTATCTGGTCGTTAACCTGATGGGCGCGACACCACCTGCTGACTTCAGGCTTGTCAGTGGCCGTGATCTGATAATGGCCAAGCGCAAAAAGAAAAAGTAAAGCGAGTGTTAAACGGTGATAAAAACAGGAGCAAACAGACAAATGATTCAAACACGATTGCTGGCCTTTGTTGTGCCGGGTATTTTATTCATCTCGGTTTTGCTCGGTGCACCTGTGGCAAACGCCGATTCAGACAGCGGCGCAAATGCTGACGGCACAGTTCACGTGCAGGCTTTTGAATTACCGCATTCCATTTATCTCGACCAAAAGTCGCGCAGGGCGCTTGACTGGTATGACGACAGTTGGGAAAAGCTGGCGAAAGAAAACGCCGAAGCAGGGCCATCGATAAATAAAGCAGACTTGGCAGAGGTGCCGGCTCTGCGTCGTCGGTTGGCGCAAATTTTTTACAAGTCGGAACTTTACCAGCATTTGCTAAAGCGCTACCCGGTAAATATAGAAGGTAAAACCATTGGTGGTGTTTATTGTGAAGTGTTTACACCTGCCCAAGGTGTGCCAGAGGCCAATCGCCCAAACGTGTTGATTAACCTGCACGGGGGCGCATTTAAATACGGCAGCCGAACCAACAGCCATCTGGAGTCGGTGCCGATTGCGGCGGTTGGTAAATTCAAAGTCGTCAGCGTCGATTACCGAATGGCGCCCGAGTACCGTTTTCCCGCGGCTACCGAGGACGTGGTTGCGGTGTATCGGGAACTACTGAAAACCTACCGACCGGAAAATATTGCCATCTACGGCGCTTCTGCCGGCGCGTTTTTGACCGCGGATGCACTGGCACAATTTCAGCGCGAAGGCTTGCCGCGACCAGCGGCGGCCGGCATGTTGGCCGGCGGTGCGTTCTACTGGAAAAATACCGATGGCGGGACTATTGGCCAGGCGTTGCTCAACACCACGTTTCCGGGGCTGGAGAAAGGTTATCGCGAAGGGGTGAGCGTGAGTGACGAGCGAGCTTTTCCGGGTAACGCGCCGGAAAAGCTGGCGCAATTTCCCCCCTCAATATTGGTTAGCTCGACTCGCGATTTTATTTTGAGCAGTGTGGTGCACACCCACACACAACTGGTTAACGCCGGCGTCGACGCCGAGTTGCATGTGTGGGAAGGGCTGAATCATGTGTTTCACTGGAATCCCGAGTTACCGGAAGCACACGAAGTTTATGATCGTCTCGTAAGGTTTTTTAACAAGCACCTGGGCAAGCATTAACATATAAAGGGAATTGTTATGGCATTATCGACAGAATCCGGAATGATTGCCCGGCGGCGTTTTTTGCAGTTTTTGGCGGGCAGCCCCTTGCTTGCGCACGCGAGTGTATTTGAACGGGGCGACACGAGTTATCTTGACCCTGATTTGCAATATATTTTATCTCTGCCGCGCGAAACCATTGCCTCGCCCGGTGATGCATTAAATGTTTTTGATTTCGAAGCGGTGGCGCGTAACAAATTGCCTCCAGCCCATTACGGTTACATTGCCGGTGGTGTCACCGACGAAAGCACGCAGATTGCCAATCGCATGGGTTTCAGAAAAATTCAGTTGCGTATGCGCCGTCTGATGAATGTGGTAAACACCGACACTACCACATCGCTGCTGGGGGTTAACTGGCCGTCGCCATTGGGCATTGCGCCTTGTGGCCATTTGCGCGCTTTCAACCCCGAAGCAGAAGTAGCAGTAGCCCGTGCGGCGCGAACCGGCGGGGCTCTGCAAATTTTGTCCAATGTCGCCAGCATGCCGGTTGAAGAGGTCAACCGCGCCCGCGGCGAACCGGTATGGTTTCAGCTTTACACCTACCCCGACTTTGACGGTATTCAATCCATGGTAAAACGCGCGGACAACGCGGGCTGCCCGGTGCTGGTTATAACCGTGGATCGCACCGGATCGGAAAAGCGAGAGACGCTGGCCCGTTTCAAGCGCATTGACACCAGGGACTGCAAAGCCTGCCACGGCCCCGATGGCGTACCCGGCTCCAACCCCAACATGGCGGATTATGAGCGCGGGCAGGGTTTGCAGGGCACTCGGCGCCTTGACTGGGATCTTGTCAACCGTATTGGCGACCTGACCCGTATGAAAATTGTTATCAAGGGTATCGTCACTGCCGAAGATGCCAGGTTGTGTTCGCAACACGAAATTGACGGCATTATTGTATCCAATCACGGCGGTCGCGAAGAATCCAGCAATCGCGCTACCATTGATTCCCTGCGAGAAGTCGTGGACGCTGTTGGTGGAAAAATTCCGGTGATGATGGATGGCGGTATTCGCCGTGGCGTGGATATCTTCAAGGCGCTGGCGGTGGGGGCCAGCAAAGTCTTTATTGGCCGCCCTTATCTGTGGGGGCTTGGCGCCTTTGGCGAAGAGGGTGTGGCACAGGTGCTGGATATCTTAAATGCGGAACTGCAGGTGGTGATGAAACAAGCCGGTGTCAATGGCATCGACAAAATAGATCGGGATTATCTGGTGGGCTGATTGTTTGGCAACGGCATTTTTCGCGATGGATACCTTTTATCGGTTTGCGATTAAACGGACTGGTATTTTTTGTATGAGCGTCTAGTCTTTATCTACTACCAGCAAGGCAAGCCATCTCAACAAGACAGATGACTATTTGAGTGCGTGGTGTCGTACCACGCGCAAGCCCTTGTCTAATTCAGGAGAAATTGTCATGACCAGTAAAGTGGCGGCAGTTATTTTCAGTGCGGTTCTTTTCTTATCCTTTACAACAACATCGTATGCGGCAGATAAAGTCCTTGTTTCCATTTATCACGTTGCCACCGGCAAGCATCACGATTTTCTCAAATGGCAAGCAAAACGGGATGCAGTTGCCAGAGAGCTGGGTTTACCAATGGATCAGTGGTATGCCCATTCAGATGGCGCGTCCTGGGACTATCTGGTGATTAGCAGTATGTCCGATGCGCAAAATGAAAAACTGGATGCCAGGTTGGCTGAAAAGGGCATGAGCACGGGTTTTAAAGTCGGGCTTGAATTGCGTCAGTTTATTTCAAAGCATACCGATACTTACGCGGTTGGTCCGGTCAGTGTTGGGGAATTGGCGAAGATGGCAGAGTAATGCAAGCCGTAGTAGTTAGCAATACTC
>JBNKFQ010000300.1:0-19656 GCA_050289385.1 Porticoccaceae bacterium
GATCGATAAATTTATCGGCGATGGCATTATGCTGTTCTTTGGCGATCCTTCCAGCCGAGGCGCCAAGGCAGATTGCGTGGCCTGCGTATCCATGGCGATAGCTATGAAAAAACAAATGAAGGAACTGCAATTGCGCTGGCTCAACCAGGGTATTCAAAAACCGCTCGAAATTCGTATGGGTATTAATACCGGTTATTGTACTGTGGGTAATTTTGGCACCGACAACCGGCTGGATTATACGGTCCTGGGCACCGAGGTCAATTTGGCCAGCCGCCTGGAATCAACGGCTGAACCCGGCGAAATCCTGATTTCACACGAAACCTATTCTCTGGTGAAAGATGTGATTTTGTGTGAAGACCGGGGCGAGGTAAGCCTCAAAGGCTACAAGCACCCCGTACCTGTATACACAGCCGTTGACATGCGCAAGAACCTGGGTAAAAACCTGACCTATTTTGAACACGCCGCCGACGGCTTTTCCGTATACATGGACCTGGATAAAATTCATAACTACGAAAAAGAACGCATATTACAATCCCTGAAAAGCGCTACGGAACGACTTGAAAAAGCGAAGATAGAATAGAGGCAACAAGCAAGTTGGCAGTCAACTGTAACTTTATTTTATTGCCCGTTTATTACCCTTTTATTGCCTCGCCAATCTCAGGTTACCAGGCAGAGTTCCCGATGTACTGCGAAACGGATTAATGTCCAGACCACCCCGCCGGGTATAGCGCGCGTACACCTCCAGATTATCCGGGTCACAGCGTTCCTGTATTTCACAAAAAATACGTTCGACACACTGCTCATGAAAACCCTGATGTTCGCGGTAAGACACAAGATACTTTAACAGGCCCTCGCGATTAATACGTCTGCCTGTATAGCGAATCAGGACACTTGCCCAGTCTGGCTGACCCGTTACCGGGCAGTTGCTTTTTAACAGATGGCTGTGAAGGGCTTCTTCCACGATGGCACGCCCCGGGTCGAGATCAAGCAGGGCCGGGTCTGGCTGGTATTGATCGAACTCTGCTTGCAAACTGTCCAGGCAGTCTCCCGGCAAAGCCTGTATTCCCTTTCTCTGGCAATCCCCTACTGCCAGCAAGCGCACCACCACCGCGCCTTCGGCACAGTTGCTCAGGTCACGTTCCAGTGTTTGTACCACATTGGAACGACCGGCAAAGCGGGTTTGATTGAAGGAGTTGAGATAAAGCTTGAACGATTTGGACTCAATGATGGCGGGCGTGTCGCATGGCACCAGAAATTCGCCAACAGCCACTTGTGGCTTGCCAGTGTAATCCAGCCATGAAAGTTCATAGGCAGTCCACAGGTCGGCGCCCCGGAATGGCAGGCGCTGACTGTCTACGCCAATCAGTTTACGGCCCGACACCCGGGCAACTGGCATCAGTAACGACGCGTCGTACTGCGATACATAAAGGCTTGGCTTGCCCAGTTGTGACTCTTGCAACTCTTTCATACTCTCCCTCTGATTCTCATGGTCGTCCTGCATACACATGCAACAACATACCTTCACACCCTCCCTGGCAACAGCGCCAGCCCGAACAAACTCGACCACCAACCGGTCAGCTCCGCAAGCGCGAGCCTCGCTCCAGCTGATACAAAGCAACATTGAACAGGGCAATGCTGAACAATATGACCATCGCAAATGCCCAGCCAACATCAATATCGGATACGCCAAGCACACCGTAGCGAAACGCATTAACCATATACAAAATCGGATTGGCAAGCGAGAGGTTTTGCCAAAATTCCGGCAATAATGTGATGGAGTAGAACACACCACCCAGATATGTCAAAGGAGTGAGTACAAAAGTGGGCACTATGGATATATCGTCAAAATTGCGGGCATATATGGCGTTGATAAAACCGGCCAGCGAAAACATTACCGATGTGCTTAGCACAATTCCCAGCATTACGCCCGGATGGTGAATTTGCAGTGGAGTAAACAGCAGTGACAACACGGTAACAATTACGCCAACTGCCAGGCCCCGGGCAACACCGCCCACGATATAACCCACCAAAATAATGTAATTCGGTACGGGAGACACCAACAACTCTTCAATACTGCGCTGAAATTTGGTACTGAAAAAAGAAGACACAACGTTAGAGTACGAGTTGGTAATCACCGACATCATAATCAAACCCGGCACCACAAACTCAATGTATCTGAAGCCCGACATTGAGCCAATACGTGAGCCGATTAACGTACCAAAAATGACATAATACAGGGCAATGGTGATGGCTGGCGGCAACAGGGTTTGCACCCAGATGCGGGTAAAACGTCGCACTTCCTTCACAACAATAGTCGTGAACGCGACCCATTTTTCGGTGCAAGTCATCGCTCTGACCCCCCAGTCAAAGACAAAAACAATTCTTCCAGCCGGTTTGCCTTGTTGCGCATACTCTGCACATTTATCCCCTGCCGAGAGAGTCCGTCAAACAAATCGTTGAGTGCCTGTTCCTTGCTGACTTCGACCTCCAGATGGCAACTGTGATCTTCCACCACAACGCGCCCGCTGTAGCCGGGAATATTCGGAAAAGCAGACAAGGGTTGATCCACGTCGAGCACAAACACTTCCCGATTTAATTGTTGTAACAGCTCACGCACACTGCAATTTTGCACGATCACACCGTGGTCAATAATGCCCACATTGCGGCACAGGCTTTCGGCTTCCTCCAGATAGTGCGTGGTCAATATAATGGTGGTGCCACCGGCGTTAATATCGCGCAGAAATTGCCACATGGAACGCCGCAGCTCGATATCCACACCCGCAGTGGGTTCGTCGAGAATCAGCAACTCGGGTTCGTGCACCATGGCCCTTGCAATCATCAGACGGCGCTTCATGCCACCGGACAACATGCGCGAACGCGTATGGCGTTTTTCCCACAGCCCCAGCAATTTGAGATATTTTTCGCTGCGCTCGGCGGCAACCGATCGCGGCAGGCCAAAGTAACCGGCCTGGGTGATCAAAATATCGTAGACCTTTTCAAACTGGTTAAAATTAAATTCTTGCGGCACCACACCCAGACGCTGTTTTGCCAGTGAAAAATGTCTGTCAATTGAATGGCCAAATATTTCCACACTGCCCGCAGACTTGCGTATCAGGGAGCAGATAATACCAATGGTGGTGGATTTGCCCGCGCCGTTTGGGCCCAGCAACGCAAAAAAATCGCCCGGTGGCACACTCAGGCTGATACCTTTTAGCGCTTCAAATCCGTTATCGTAGGTTTTTTGCAAGCCTTCGATTTTCAGGGCAGGAGTCATAATGTGCAGGCAAGCCTTTGTAATCGCATGTAAAGGAAGCAGTATATCAGAGCCTTTACAGGTGCCTCTATTGATGTGAGCCAGTCACGCGCCGGTTGTCGTACCCTGTCAGGCAGTAGCTGAAATCTGCTGCCAATGTCGGGCTTAGCAGAATCAGACAATTAAATCAGACAAATAAAAAAGGCGCAGATCATTAAATCTGCGCCTTTTGCACTCCCTTTCGGAAGTTTGTCTGGAGCGGGAAACCGGGTTCGAACCGGCGACCTCAACCTTGGCAAGGTTGCGCTCTACCAACTGAGCTATTCCCGCACTGTTACTGCCACATTTGCCATATTGTTACTGGCACTTCACTACTCGCACTTCACTACTCGCAAGAGTACCACCAAATAGACAATACTCAAAAAATTTGGCATCCCGTAGGGGAGTCGAACCCCTGTTACCGCCGTGAAAGGGCGGTGTCCTAGGCCTCTAGACGAACGGGACACTGTACCTGCTGAAAACAACAATGAATGTCATCAATCAGGAGGCGCGCATTCTAAGAATCGGGCTGTGGGTTGTCAACACCTTTATGGGCACTCTGGAGGGCGCTCTTGTGGACACCCTGACAGGCTGCACGGCAACGCCGAACAAAAGATCATCACCAGGGGCCTGGTGCAGTGTCACCCCCCCTATTCCTCCCTTGCGGGTTCAAACCTGAGCGACGCGGAGTTGACACAATAACGCAGTCCGGTCGGGTCCGGACCATCGGCAAACAGGTGCCCCAGGTGACAGCCACACGCTTTGCAAAGCACTTCCGTGCGCACCATGCCATGGCTGAAATCTGTTGTTTCGGCAATAACATCCTTGCTGGCAGGCACATAAAAACTGGGCCAGCCGCTGCCGGAATCATACTTGCCAGATGAATCGAAAAGCGTTTCTCCGCAACAAACGCAATGATACATACCTGCCCGGTCTTCCTTGTAATACCTGCCGGTAAAGGCGCGTTCCGTGCCACCATTGCGGCAAATTTCATACACATCGGGCGTCAATCGTTCGCGCCAATAACTGTCATCGTGCATCGTCAAATACCTGCATTACCCACTGAACATATAACTACTTCTTATTGTCGTACCTGCCCGTTTTTCTCTATGATTGGCCGTTTTGCACAACACGGCCACAGCACATGCGACAAATTACCAAGTCCGGCAAACTGGATAACGTCTGCTACGATATTCGCGGTCCGATCCTTGATCACGCCAATCGACTGGAGGAAGAGGGACATCGAATTCTGAAACTGAATATCGGAAATCCTGCCCCTTTTGGCCTCGATGCGCCAGAAGAAATTATTCACGACGTCATTCATAACCTGCCGAACGCGCAGGGTTATGGTCATGCCAAGGGTTTATATAGCGCACGCAAAGCGGTTATGCAACGCTGCCAACTGCTCGGCATAGCCAATGTAGAGATCGAGGATATTGTCCTCGGCAATGGTGTTAGCGAACTGATTGTGATGGCCATGCAGGCGCTGCTGAATAATGGCGACGAGATTCTGGTCCCCGCTCCCGACTACCCCTTGTGGACCGCCGCTATTACGCTGGCCGGCGGCAAGGCCGTGCACTACCGCTGCGACGAAGACAACGGCTGGCAACCCGATCTTGAGGACATTGCCAGCAAGGTCAGCGACCGCACCCGCGGCATTGTTGTGATCAACCCCAACAATCCCACCGGAGCGGTATACAGTGAAACTGTACTCAAGCAACTGATTGCCGTCGCGGAACAACACGACCTGGTATTGTTTGCCGATGAAATCTACGACCAGATTCTGTACGAGGATGCGGTTCACATTCCGCTGGCCAGTCTGACCACCCGGGCCTTGTGTGTCACCTTTAACGGCCTGTCCAAAACCCACCGCCTGGCCGGTTTCCGGTCTGGCTGGTTGGTGATCAGCGGTGCCAAACACCGGGCCCAGAGCTATATCAGCGGCCTGGAAATGCTGGCCTCCATGCGACTGTGCGCAAACGTACCGTCCATGTACGCGATTCAGACCGCCATCGGCGGTTACCAGAGTATTGAGGACCTGGTGGCGCCGGGCGGGCGCCTGTATGAACAACGCAACGTAGCCTGGCAAATGCTCAACGACCTGCCCGGAGTAAGCTGTGTCAAACCCGGGGGCGCTCTTTATCTGTTTCCGCGTCTGGACCCCGAGGTATACCCGATCGCGGATGATGAGCAGATGGTGCTGGACCTGTTAATTCAGGAGCATATTTTGCTGGTCCAGGGCACTGCCTTTAATTGCCCGACTCACGATCATTTTCGCATTGTTTTTCTGCCGCGGGTGGAAGAGCTTGAGCAGGCCATTAGCCGGTTTGGCAAGTTTCTTCGACAGTATCGCAATCAGGCCTGACGCTTGACGCCAAAATCAGTGGCTTAACCAGTGGCATTAATTTGCCCTGTTCCACTCTGTTTTTATTTTGCGTCAAGCATCAGACGCCCGTCGTCCAGCCCATCATTCAACAACGCTTTTCTCCACCCTTAAAATCGTGATACTGTTCAACACAAATCCATTGTTGACAGCCACCAGGTAGTGGACCCGATGCCCGACCAGAATACAAATACCGACACTTTGGCAACCGACTCACCGCAAAGCGATTCCGAAGCAACAATTGAACAACCAGACTTTAATGGCGCCGCCATTGTCGATGAAGATGGCAACGAAATAAAAATTACAGAAGCAATGGTACAGAACGCCTGCGAAAACCTGGACACAACAGACTGAGACAACCGGCTCCGTCACTGAAATCCCAAAGCGCGCAACTACGCTTTTTCATCTTTTCCCAGCGTACCCGTAACGCGATAACGGGAAAATTCCTCGCGGTGCGGGTAATGTTTGCGCAAGTCGTCAAACACCTCACCGCGGCGATTACTCGCCGCAGCCAATGCACTTCGCAAGCGCCTGTCGTCTGCACCGATATCGCAGGCTGACAAGACGGCTTGCCTGACGCTATCTGCCGACAGGGACAACGCTGGCACATTATCGGTTTTCGGTTCGGGTTCACGCCCCAGCCAGCTCAGAAAAGCGCGGTGAACCATGCGCGTGCCGTTCTCCTTTCCCTGTACGCTGTATCCGGCAATATGGGGCGTTGCCAGGCTCACCTGGTTCAGCAACGTCATGTCAAGCAGAGGTTCGTGCTCCCACACATCGAGCACCACTCGCAGGTCTTTACGCTGCATCAGCAATTGCGACAGATCGCGGTTATTTATTACAGCGCCGCGCCCGCTGTTGATCAACACGCCCCCCTCGGGCAAGGTCGACAGGTTGCCTGCATTCAGCAGATGCCAGCTCGGATGTGGCCCGGTTTTGGTCAAGGGTGTATGCAAGGACACAACATCGGCTTGCAACACTGCTTCCAGGCTCATCAGATCGGGCTGCTGTTCAACACTGAGAAACGGGTCGTAACAACGGCAAGCGACGTCCAGTTGCCTTAGCCGACGATACAAGCGCCCGCCCACATTGCCACAACCGATAATGCCGACGCTGACAGCGGCCAGGTTAATATCCAGCGCAAAAAATGCGGCCAGAACATAATCCACGACAGCGTTGGCATTGCAGCCCGGAGCGTTGGCAAAAGCAATGCCCTGCTCCGCCAGGTATTGGCAGTCGATATGATCCGTGCCAATGGTTGCGCTGCCGATAAAGCGCACGCGGCTGCCAGCCAGCAACTGGCGGTTAACCCGCGTGACCGACCGAATCAACAACACATCGGCATCAGCCACATCGCGAGCGGAAATTGATCGCCCCGGCAGACTGACAACATCGCCAAAGCCGGCAAACAGTTCGTGCACCAGCGGCATGTTTTCGTCGGCAACTATTTTCATAACCGTCTTGCCCTCTCTGCCAGGCCAGTGCCCAGGCCCAATTGCAAACAAAACTCCCTGAACCCATCGTGGTCGACACCTCGCCAGGGCAAATCATCTCTGTTTACGGTCGGCAATGCGTCACAGCAAATTCGCGTCAGCTGCAATGCCCGCTCTACCTGATCGCGGTGATCGCCAAGTTTTTCCGCCAGTTTTTTTGCCCCTCTTACCGGCAACAGGGCAAGCTGGTCCAGATTGCCAAACACGGCGTCAAGGTTGTCAAACTGCTGAAAGATAGCCGCAGCCGTTTTAGCGCCAATGCCCGGAACCCCCGGTATATTGTCGATACTGTCACCCACCAGTGCCAGGTAATCTGGCAGGCGTTCAACCGCCACCCCGAGCTTGAGCTGACAAACATCGAGGGACCTTGGTTCACTACTGCCAAAATCCCACAAATAATCGCCCGCCCGCAACAGCTGCGCCAGATCCTTGTCGCGACTCAGAATATTTACCGAATGACCGGCAACACGGGCAATGACTGCCAAACTGCCAATCAAGTCATCCGCTTCGTACTCGGTGCTGGCAAAATCGGGGATGCCGAGCAGGCGCGCCGCCTCGCGACAATGGTTTAACTGAAATTCAAACTCTGCGTCGGGCATTTCGCGATTCGCCTTGTAGTCGGGATCCAGGCGGTGTCTGAATCCGGTTCCCAGGCTTTCGTCAAAGGCAGCGGCCAAATAATGTGGCCGCTCCTGCTCCATTAGCCGCAACAAAAACGTACAAAACCCATACACCGCATGGGTGGGATAACCTTCTGCGCTGTACCAGTTATTTGGCAACGCAAAATAGTGTCGAAAAATAAATATCGAGGAATCGATCAGATAGACCGGGGACTTTTTCATTGCGCAAATTCCGTCAAACGGTGCGGTTGGTAACGCGCTGGTGACAAGGTGTCCCCGGTTTGGTAAAACGCCTGCAGGGTATTCACGAACAGGCGCGCTCGTGGTGGCATATCGAGACAATATGCCTGCGCCTGTCGGCATACAGCCAGAGCGAATTCACTGGAGTCTTTCGGCGCCCCGCTCAGGTTGTCAGCGCTAAGATTAAACCGATGCCCTGCCGCTGTGGAAAAGTGCCACTCCAGTGCCTGGGGTTTTATCTCTACCTGCTCGAATTTCCGTTGTTGGGTTTTGTCCCGACCATCCGGCTGATACCAGTAACCAAAATCCACCTGCTGGCGCCGATCGCCACCGGCAATACACCAGTGGGCAATTTCGTGAAAGGCACTGGAGATATAATCGGCGCGAAAATAGAGGCGGTGGTAACCGCATGGTTCGCCGCCCCCCGTATGGTTTGCCGGCAGATACAGCGGTTCGTCCGCGCCACCCAGCAATCGAGTATTGAAGCGCGCAAAAAACGTATCGTGAAACAACCGGATCAATTGCTCAACATCAACAGAAACCAACAAACAAAACCCTCTGGTCAGATTATCAGGGAATACCCTGCCCCGTTTTATGGTCCAATGCCATGTGTTCAAACGTATTGTCACAAGGCTTTTTGCCCGGAAGGGTTTGTACCATAACTCCTTGTTCCACAAAGCCTTGTTTCATAACCTCTTATTCTATAAGCAAGGTATACCCAGGGTATTGTGCTTTTTGAAATTCAGTAGTACTGTATGTTGCGATGATGTGACAAACAGAGTGTAAAACTGGCGTCATCGCAACTGGCAGGCCTTCGGGCCGTCACCTGTGAAGGCGGTGTGGGACAAAAACAGCATGTCACTCACCCCTGAACCTTGAGGAGGCGTATTATGACTACCTCAACCAACGGCCACAACACGGACAACGTGGTTGATCTCTTCTCCGGAAAACCGTATTCCGATCCTTTTAACCGCCGCATTATTCGTCTCTCCCCGGAACTTGATGGTCTGGAGATGTTGTATTCCAACGAATCGCACCCGGAGAAGCTGTTCAGTGTCAGGATTCTGTGCTGGGGGCTGCGGGCTGACGGTGAGGTGGTGGGTCTGGTGCCCTGGCTCGACAGCCTTGTGTCTTGCACCGACATCGAAGATCCGCTCAACGGCAGGTGGGAAAGCTACTACGACCCCGGCATCGACGAACTCTTTACCGAGCCACCGCTGCACAAGGTGATAGAGCTGGAAACCGCTGCTGAATACTACACTTTTGAATGCAAGGACGAGTCGGACATTTTGCAGGAAATCCCCGACACGATCGGCACCCACGCCGTGCTGTCAGGAGACGGTTTCAAAAGCCTGACCCTGAAAGAGGTGGTGAGTTGGCGCCTGCATCATAACGGCGACATCATCGGCATGCTGATCGATGACAGCAAGGTGCAATCAACGCCAGTGCTACCCGGCGATGAATGCCTGTATCCGGTGGCCGACGACAAGGATTTTCGTTACTACTTTCAGCACCATATAGCCAACAAGATCAAGGCTCAGGACCCGGAGGCGATGGCGGCGATATCGATGCTGGTGGACAACTGACAGGCACATCGCCGACAAGGTGGTGTCAGGGTCAGATTTTCTTGCGAATAAGAAACGCCAGGACCTCACCTCGCGTCTCCTGGTGCAGCAGTTCGTGTCCGAGGAATTCGCAAAACTTTGGAATATCTCTTTGCGTGGACGGGTCCGTGGCAACCACTTCAATCACTTGCCCACCCTTTATATCGCGCATGGCGTTGTGCAACATCATTACCGGTTCAGGGCAAATCAGGCCACAGGTATCGAGGGTTACATTCGCTGCACTGGTGTTCATGGCCGGCATTTTCACAGACCGCCATCGTTGCGACAAGCACTACAGTAACAAAAACGAATAAGTGCAGTCGCACATCATAGACTACAGGTATAGCGCTGTCTCAAACGTGCGACGTGCGACTACCGACGCGCACCATTTAAAACCACATTCAACCCCACATTCAACCCCACATTCAACCCCAGGCAAGTTACATTCCGGACAAACGCCCTTTCTCCCGCCGGGTCAGCAATGTGCAACTTTCGCTTTCGGGGTCAAAAAACACCAAAACCTCACCGCGCTTGATCTGGCGTTTTATCTGGTCCACTTTGGTGGTAAAGTCCTGCTCAACCGCTCCGTAGTCGGTGCCTTCGCGGCTGACGAACTCTTCTATAATCGCGATCAGGGTATCTTCTGCCAGGCGTTCGGGAGGAATCTCTAGCATGCGAACATTCCAGTGTATTCAACCCGCAATTTTGCCGGTTGCCGGCAGTTAAACAGTAACCTCAAGGCCCGACTCCATTTCATCATATGCTCAGTGCAGACATAATAGTCGCTCTATCACATCAGGATAAACCCCTTATGCCATCTCAATTTGTAATAACTATTGTCGCCGACGACCAGACCGGCCTCGTTGAAAAAATCGCCAACGCCGTCACCGATGCCGGCGGCAACTGGCTGGAAAGCAGCCTGAGCCAACTGGCCGGCAAATTTGCCGGCATCGCTCTGGTGTCGGTGCCACTGGAAAATCAGGCGACGCTGGAATCTGCGCTCTCTCAACTCGCAAGTGCAGGCATTCATATTTCCATGGAAGCCAGCGCCAGCGACCTGCAAAACTCCGATGCGCTGGTCATTCTGGAAGTCGTTGCCAACGACCGTCCCGGTATCGTGCAGGAAGTTACACGCCTGCTCGCCTCTCTGAATATCAATGTCGAATCATTTGATACCACTTGCGGTGCGGCAGCCATGTCGTCTGGCCCCCTGTTTGAAGCATCTGCCGTAATCGCCCTGCCCGAGGGTTTTGGCGAAGAACAACTGAGACAACCGCTGGAATCGCTGTCTGACGATCTGATGGTGGAAATTCATCACATTGAAGACGATGAAGTGCCTGAGGAATAAATAAACAGCTTGTTTAAACCAGCCCTTTCAGCAACAGGCCGACACCGTAGGCGAGAACGGCTGCCAAACCGCCAATAAGCAGGGTCTCACCAGCCGCCTTGAGGGCGTTATTACCGATAATGCGCCCTTTTGCGAACCCCACTGCGAAAAATGCCACAGCGGTAAGAATACAACTCCACAAAAACGGTTGCGCAACAGCGCCGGGTTTTAACCAGTTGAGCAACCACGTGGCAAGGGGTATCGCGCCCACTACAAAAAAAGCGACAAAGGTGGAAATGCCTGCGCGCAAGGCATTGACGGAAGCGCTGGAGATACCGTGTTCTTCCTGCATCATGGTTTCCACCCAGCGTTCAGAGTCGGCCGTGATCACTTCCACCACCTGTTCCAGCAATTCACCCTCAAAGCCTTTACCGGCAAAGATCTGGCGAATCTCTTCACGTTCACCCTCTGGCCATTTGTGTATTTCATCAAACTCACGGGCCCTGGTTTGCTGCTGATACTGGTTGTCGGCCCGCGTACCCAGATAGTTGCTCACCGCCATGCTAAAACCGTCGGCAAGCAAATTGGCCAACCCCAGAATAATCACCACGCCACTGGATAACCCCGCGCCCGCGACACCCGCCACCACGGCAAAAGTCGTGACGGCGCCATCAATGGCGCCATAAATAAAATCCTTGATATATACAGATTTGGGACCGTCCGACAAACGCTCCGCAATTTGTTCCGGTGAATGCGTCGCCTGGTAACGTTCACGACTGGCCGGTTTGGCTGGTTTTATCATTGTGCTTTCCTTTTGAGCCGGCTGATACCGGATCGGCACCGCCAACACGTTTGTGCGGTATCATGGAATATTGCCTGACTCCTGATACAAGTGCTACCGGAACACTCCAATGCTAGATATTGTCCTGTACGAACCTGAAATTCCACCCAATACCGGTAATATTATTCGCCTGTGCGCCAACACCGGTTTCCGGCTGCACCTGATTGAGCCGCTGGGTTTTACGATGGACGACAAAAAACTGCGCCGGGCCGGACTTGATTATCGCGAATGGCAACGCGCGCATGTCCACCGTGACTGGAACTCTTATTTGGCCGCAGCCAACCCCGAACGGATATATGCCATCAGCACGCGCGGCACCCGCTGGCACTCCGAACCACGATTCGCCGCGGGTGACGCGCTGGTTTTTGGCCCCGAGACTCGCGGCTTGCCGCAAGACTTTCTCCACGCCCTGCCCGAAAACCGGGTTCTGCGGATTCCGATGCAAGCGGAAAGCCGCAGTATGAATCTGTCAAATGCCGTATCTGTGATTGTTTATGAAGCCTGGCGACAGCACGGCTTTACCGGTGCGTTATAATGGCTGGCATTGCTGATTTGAGTCGGAAGTCGGAAGTCGGAAGCAAAAGAATCGGGCCATCGCTACGCTCGGCCCATGAGTTGAAATCGGCCGGGTCTGAGGTTGTTTTCACATCCGACTTTCGACTCTAAAACAAGGAACTCTGAATGACCAAAATACGCATCTTGATCGGCAGCGAGACCGGCACGTCCGTCAACGTCGCCGAAGCGCTGGAAAAAACCTTGCTGGAGCAAAGTGAGTCAAGCGACCAAACGTTTCAGGTTGCCCTGGCAGAAGATCCCTCTTGTGCGGACCTGACACAAGACGAAGAAGAAGTATTGCTGATATGCACCTCTTCCACTGGCGCCGGGGAACTGCCAACCAATCTGCATCCGCTGTACGAAGAATTGGAAAGTGCACCGCCGCGCATCGCCGGGCGCCGCTACGGCCTCATTACCCTGGGCGACAGCTCTTACGAAACCTTTGGCGCGGCTGGCAAGATTATGGACCACGCTTTCAGTGAACTTGGCGCGACACGGATTGGAGAACCCCTGTTAATTGACGCCATGGAAACCTTTACCCCCGAACAGGACGCCATTGCCTGGGTGAAGGACTGGGTTCGCTTGCTGTGAAGGTGCCCGCCACCACCCCGAAAATCGGGCTGTTTTATGGATCGTCCACCTGTTATACCGAAATATCAGCCGAAAAAATTCGCGACCAGATCGGTGCCGACAACGTGGATATCTATAATATCGCCGACGAACCAATTGCTACCGCTGCCAAATATGACTATCTGATTTTCGGCATTCCGACATGGGACTATGGCGAGCTGCAAGAGGACTGGGAAAATATCTGGGACGACATTGACTGCGTTGATTTTAGCGGTAAAACCGCTGCACTGTTCGGTCAGGGTGATCAAGTCGGTTACCCGGAATGGTTTCTCGACGCCATGGGCTACCTGTGGGGCAAGCTTGTCGCACTCGGCGCCACGACCGTGGGCCAGTGGCCAATTGCCGGTTTTGAATTCAGCCAGTCCAAAGCATTGGCGGCAGACAACACCCGTTTTGTCGGGCTCGCACTTGACGACGAAAACGATTTCGAGAAGTCCGATGAGCGCATACATTTGTGGTGCAAACAGGTGATGAGAGAATTTGGACTGAGCGATGAATAGCAAGCAAATACCAGATCGGACCTCTGACGTCCGGCCCCTGAAACATGCCATCTGACCAACTCGAACAGGCCGACATCACATGGGATGCAGATCGCCAGCCCATTTCATCACGCCACGATGATGTCTATTTTTCGCGCGACTCCGGCATCGCAGAAAGTGAGTATGTTTTTTTGTCGCAAAATCACTTGCCACAACGCTGGCGAGAACTATCGCAACAGACTTCGGGCATATTCACCATCGCCGAAACCGGTTTTGGCACCGGCCTCAACTTTCTGGCCGCTACACAGCTCTGGCTGAAAACGGCGCCAGCCGGGTGGCAACTGCACTATATCTCGGCCGAAAAATATCCCCTGACCCGCGGTGACCTGCAAAAAGCTCTGAACCTGTGGCCCCAATTAAAAACACTGGCCACTGAACTTGAATACAACTACCCGCCCCTGCTACCCGGTACGCACCGCGTTACTCTGTTTGGCGATCGGGTAGAACTGACACTGCTGTTTGGCGAGGCCAGTGAAGGCTTCGAGCAAATCAGAAACACGGATCACCCGCGTTACCAGTACAGTGCCAATCCTGTCGTAGATGCCTGGTTTCTGGATGGCTTTGCCCCCGCCAAAAATCCGGACATGTGGACTCACAAACTGTTTCAGGTAGTGGCCGATCTCAGCAACGTGGGCACGACCATTGCCACATTCACTGCGGCTGGAATAGTAAAACGTGGCTTAAGTGCAGTCGGGTTCGATATTGAAAAGGTTGCCGGTTTTGGCCACAAACGCGACATGATTCGCGGTGTTATGACCAAATCTGTAATGCCTGAATCCATGACCGAAGTGTCACCATCCACTACGCGCAATGCCATCTATTCCGCGCCCTGGTATCTCGATAACAACAACTTGGGTGCGCTGCCAAAAACGGCGGTCATTATCGGCGGCGGTATTGCCGGGTGCTGCGCAGCCAACGCCCTGGCGCGCCGAGGCTGGCAAATCACGTTGCTGGAACGCCATAACCACCTGGCTGCCGAAGCCTCTGGCAATCCCCAGGGAATTATCTACCCGAAATTTTCTGTCCAGGACTCCAGTCTGTCCCGCTACGGGCTCTACGGCTTGATGTACGCCAGCCGCTTTTATCGTAAATTCTGGCAAGATGGCAAGCATGGTGAACAATGCGGTGTACTGGTACTGCCAGCATCGGAAAAACAGGTCGAGGATTTTGCAGTGATTGCACAGCGTTTCGCGGCTGCTCCGGAACTGGTTCGATTGTGTACACAGGATGAAATGGCCCTGCTTTCCGGATTACCGCTGAATACTGCCACCGGATTGTTTTGCCCGGGCCTCGGCTGGGTAATTCCCCCGGCGGTTTGTCACACACTGGCTACCGGCCCCGAAATTCAGGTTATTCAGGGCGATGCTCATCAATTGATCTATACCGACCAAAGCTGGCAGGTACTCGATGGTAATGGTCGCTCATTAGCCACGACCAGAGTCGTTATTGTCGCTTCCGGTATCCACACAACCCGCTTTGAACAACTCGCGCATCTGCCGATCAAGCCCATTCGAGGGCAAATTACTGTAGTTCCACAGCCCCGGCAAACCGGCAACAACACGCTGCGTACAGTGGTCTGTGGCAGCGGTTATATCGCCCCGGCCCAAGATGGCAACTTTACGCTGGGGGCCTCCTACAACATTGGTGACAACTGTGTTGATGTACGTCCCGGTGACAACAGGGCCAATCTTGAAAAATTGCGCAATACCGACCGGGCACTGGGCTCGATTTTGCCCGATAACGGTGATCAGCTTAGCGGGCGCACCGGTTTTCGCTGTACTACACCGGACTATTTGCCCATCGTCGGCCCCGCACCCGATATGGCAGCCATGCAACAGCGCTTCGCCCCACTACGCAAAAATGCGCGTGCCGATATACCGCTGCCAGGCAGCTACTATCCCGGCTTGTATGTCAGCTGTGGTTATGGATCACGCGGCCTCAGCTATTCGCCTCTGGCAGCAGAATTGCTCGCAGCACAGATTTGTGGTGAACCGGCCCCAATGGAGCGCCAACTCGCGACCGCCCTGAATCCGGCACGATTTTTTATTCGCGCCATAAAGCGCAATGAAATTTGAATGATATCTTCAAGCTGCCCCGATATTGACTTCAACTCTCACAGGGTTACTATTGAGCGCGGCGAAAATACAACATAATGCCGCGAAATCAATCTGTCGCACAAAAAGCACCATGTTACAGACATTTGTCCAAGGGTAGGCGCTGGCTGCTGTGGCTCCCGAATACAAGTCACTTTTTCAGGAGAAAATAATACATGTCATCACACACAGAAGATGAGGTAATGTCACACGCTGGCGGCGTACCAGTTGAAGACGGTACATTTCAGATTCCAAAAGAACAGTTTATGGGGCATCCAAAGGGATTGTGGATGCTGTTTTCATCAGAATTCTGGGAACGCTTCAGTTATTACGGAATGCGAGCCATTCTGGGTCCATACGTAGCAATCACCTTTTTTGAACATTTGGGCTCAGGCGCAGAAGCTCAGGCCAGCCTCACATATGGCGGTTATACCTCCATGGTATATATGACTGGAATTCTGGGTGGTTATGTCGCCGACAAAATCCTGGGGTATCAACGCTCTATTATGCTCGGCGGTGCCCTGATGGCCGCTGGTTTGTTCATGTTGTTAACCCCTGATCTCACCATGTTTTTATTGGGGCTTGCCGTGATCGTCGTGGGCAATGGCTTGTTTAAACCCAATATTTCAACCATGGTCGGCAAGCTCTATACGCCCGATGACCTGCGCAGAGATTCCGGATTTACTATTTTTTATATGGGTATTAATGCCGGGGCATTGATCGCTCCCATTGTTTGTGGTGCCTGGATCGGCGCTCTGTACGGCTATAAATGGGGTTTCTTTACGGCTGGTCTCGGCATGGTCCTTGGCCTAATGGTATTTCAACTGTTAAAAAGCTGGTTGGGTAATGTCGGGGTAAAACCCGAAAATCGCAATGGCACAAAATCAATTTTGCAAGTACTACTGGGTGCCGCCGTGCTGGTCACACCGGTTTATATATTGCTCAGCAAGAGTGATGTTTTAGGGCTTATTCTTAGTATTATGATGCTGGGCCTTACCGCCTATTTTTTGTATAGCGGTATTAAAAGTGGCCAAAAAGAGCAATTTCACAGATACATTGCAATGCTGATTTTGTTTCTCGCGAATATGTTTTTCTGGGCCCTGTTTGAACAAGCCGGTTCATCTTTGAACTTTTTTGCACGTGACTATGTAAACATGCCCGGCGGTGTAGACTTTACGCTATTTCAGTCAGCCAATCCCGTATTTATTCTTTTACTTGCTCCCATTTTTGCGATGATGTGGCCAAAGCTTGAAAAATGGAATATGAACCCATCAATTCCCCGCAAATTTGCCTTTGGCTTGCTGGGTGTCGGACTTGGCTTCTACGCGCTTGTTTTTGCCATTCAGTTTATGCAGGCTGATAACGGTCGTGTGCCCTGGATTATGTTGGTCATTTGTTACCTGATTCATACCATGGGCGAGCTCTGCTTGTCTCCTATCGGACTTTCCATGGTGACGAAACTGGCCCTGCCCAAAGAAACAGGTTTAGCTATGGGAGGCTGGTTTTTGTCAGTCGCAACGGCAAACTACGCCGCGGGCCGAATCGCAGCCATCGCCGCAAGTGGCGGTGGCCACAGTGCAGCAGCGGGTTCTATCGAAGGCTACTTTACGGTGTTTGAACAACTGTTCTGGGGCGGCTTGATTATTGCTGTCGTCTTTTTCCTGCTGGCACCATATATCAATAAACTGATGCATGGCGTGAAATAACACTGACCAACAAAAACCCGACAAGACTGTCGGGTTTTTTGTTTTTAATAGCACAGAATGATTGCCCAATACCATCAACATACCATTAGCTCATACCAGCAAATATGAAAACAATAAAAGTCCCGCATACGCTTGTTCTGCTTTTTGCCATGATGGTACTCGCGTATCTTCTTACCTGGGCGTTACCGGCGGGCAGTTTTGACACAATAAAAAATGCCGAGGGTCGGGAGGTTGTGATTCCCGGTACGTACCAGGTATTGGCCGAACAAAAACATTTGCCGATATGGAATCTGTTTACGGTTATTCCCAAAGCTCTGGGCGAAGCGCAAGGCATTATATTTTTCCTGTTTCTTATCGGTGGTTCTATCGCGGTTATTCGCTCGACAGGTGCCATAGACGCCATGCTCGGCAAGGTGCTGAATCGCTTTTCTCACCAGCCGGCGTTGCTGTTGTTTATGAGTATGTTTGCCTTTATGGTCGGCTCATCAACCATTGGCATGGCCGAAGAATATATTCCGCTGGTACTGATCCTGATCACGCTGTGCGTGGCGTTAAAAATGGACACGGTATCTGCGGTGGGGTCAATGATCATCGGCTACGGCATCGGCTATGGCACGGCGGTATTAAATCCCTTTACCGTCATGGTGGCGCAGGGCGTTGCCGAGATTCCACCCGCTTCCGGCTGGCTGTTCCGGCTAATTCTGTTTGTTCCGTTTCTGATGATTGGTTTCCATCATTTGTGGAAATACGCATCCGCCGTGCAAAAAAATCCGGGCGTTAGCGTGGTGCATGACGTTGCGGAGGCGCAACCCCCGGCTGGCAGTGATTATCCACCACTTGATAGCAAACGGCTTATGGTATTGCTGGCAACGCTGACTGCCCTGGTGGTTATCGTTTTTGGAATCGCCAAATTCCACTGGTACTTTATTGAACTGGGTGCTGTATTTTTTATACTGGCGCTGGTTGCCACAATTGTCAGCGGGCAAAAACTTGACGATGCCGCCAAAATATTTTCCATAGGCGCCTCGGAACTGACCGGCACTGCGCTGTTGATTGGTTTTGCCCGATCCATAGAACTGTTGCTAAGTGAAGGTCAGGTATTGCACACCGTAGTCAATGGCCTGGCTCAACCCCTGACTTACCTCGGTGCAGAACTGTCTGCGGTGGGCATGTTACTGATTCAAAGCCTGTTAAACTTTTTTATCCCTTCCGGCTCGGGCCAGGCCTATGTCACCATGCCGATTATGGCCCCTATTGCCGATATTGTCGGCGTTTCACGCCAGGTTGCGGTTCTGGCATACCAGATGGGGGACGGGCTGATGAATATGATAGTACCCACCAATGCGGTATTGATGGGAATATTGGGCGTATCGGGCATACCCTATAACCGATGGTTTCGTTTTATCGCCCCACTGATGATCAAACTGCTCATTGCCGGCAGTTTATCTGTTGTGATCGCGGTTCTGATAAATTATCAATAAAAAAGGCGCTCTTGCTTTGAGCGCCTTTTTTAAAGCTTGCTGTTTTCAGCTTGCCATACTTTTCATATCACAGATTTTCATATCACAGATTTTCACATCATGGATTTTCACATCATGGACTGCTGATAGTTTTGCAAACCAACCCGGTCAATCAATTCGAGCTGGGTTTCTATCCAGTCGATATGTTCTTCTTCGCTTTCGAGAATGGTTTCCAGTAATTCGCGGGACACATAGTCAGAAATACTTTCACAGTACGCGATGGCTTCGCGCAACAGCGGCACGGCAAGCTGCTCTATGGCAAGGTCGCCCTTGAGCATCTCTTCAACGTCTTCGCCAATCATCAACTTGCCCAGGTCTTGCAGGTTGGGCAGACCCTCCAGAAACAGGATACGCTCGATCAGTTGATCGGCGTGTTTCATCTCGTCGATGGACTCGTGATACTCCTTGTCGTTGAGTTTTTCCAATCCCCAGTTTTTGAACATGCGCGCATGCAAAAAATACTGGTTAACCGCTGTCAGCTCATTGGTGAGCGCCTTGTTCAGATACTCAATGACTTTGGCGTCGCCCTTCATAATGCTCTCCCGCCTGGTTGTTTTTGAACGGCCGTAAAACCCGGCCGGTTACCTGCCGTTGTCAGGTGCAACTATAACAGCTGGAGGTTGGGGTCGGAAGTTGGAAGTTGGAAGTTGGAAGTTGGAAGTTGGAAGTTGGAAAGTGTAACGACGAATCAGGCAGACGGTTCCCACAGCACCGGGGCCTGTGCAGTGCGATCCGACATCGCCTCGCGAATCACGTTGCGGGCATGCTTGCCACATTTGCCACACTGGGTACCCACACCCAGGCGCTGACCCA
>JBNKFQ010000301.1:0-47091 GCA_050289385.1 Porticoccaceae bacterium
TGTCGTTATCGCGCCTGAACAGACCCGCGGCGCCGAAAGCGGCCAGATTGTGGTGGTGGAAATAACCACCCAGCCAGATCGCTACACCCTGCCTTCCGGTAAGGTGGTAGAAGTGCTCGGCGAACACCTGGCGCCGGGCATGGAGATTGATATCGCCATCCGCAATTACGGCATCCCCCATGAATGGCCGCCCGAGGTACAACAACAGGCCGCGGATTTGCCGGACGAAGTTACCGAGGCAGACAAACAACACCGTTTCGACTTGCGCAAACTGCCCTTTGTCACCATAGACGGCGAAGACGCCAAAGACTTTGACGACGCTGTTTATTGTGAACGCAGCCGCATGGGCAACTTTACCCTTTACGTCGCCATTGCTGACGTTTCCCACTACGTTGCAGTCGGTTCCAGCCTGGACGCCGAAGCCTGGCGGCGAGGTAACTCGGTGTATTTTCCCGAGCACGTGGTGCCGATGCTGCCGGAAAAACTGTCCAATGGCCTGTGCTCGCTCAAGCCCGAAGTCGATCGCCTGGCCATGGTGTGCGAAATGCGCATCAACAAATACGGGGAAATTACCAACTTCCAGTTTTTTGAAAGCCTGATTCACTCCCACGCACGCCTCACCTACACCCAGGTGGCACAGGTGTTGGCGCAGAGGTCTGATAAAAAGGGAGGGGACAAAAGCAGCGGTGCGCGCAAACACCTGCATTCGGTAGTGCCACAACTGGATAACCTGCACGATTTATTTAAAGTGTTGTTGGCCGCGCGTGAAGAGCGTGGAGCCATCGACTTTGAAACCGTAGAAACCCGCATATTATTTGATGCGCAACGCAAGATATCGCAAATTATTCCCACCGAACGTACCGACGCGCATCGCTTGATCGAGGAGTGCATGTTGTGCGCCAACGTGTGCGCGGCACAGTTGCTGGAAAGCAGTCATTTGCCTTCGCTTTACCGTGTGCACGACACCCCCAGGGAAGAAAAGCTGGTTGCACTCAGGGAGTTTTTGGGTGAATTGGGATTCAGTTTGGCGGGGGGCAATGATCCGAGCCCCAAGGATATGCAAAAAGTTCTGGACCAGATTGGGGATCGCCCCGACAAGAATGTTATTCAAACCGTTATGCTGCGATCCATGAATCAGGCGGTTTATCAGCCGGAAAACATTGGTCATTTTGGCCTGAACTATGAGGCATATACCCATTTTACTTCGCCGATTCGTCGTTACCCCGACTTGCTGGTTCATCGTGCGATTCGCAGTTTACTGCGCAGTAAAAAACGCGTTGGCAATCTCAAGCGCGTGCGGGGCGCCCAGGTATTGGCGAGGGAAAAAATATACCCCTACGACGACGCCTGGATGGACGACGCCGGGGAACAGTGTTCACACACCGAACGACGCGCCGACGAAGCCACTCGCGATGTTGTCAACTGGCTAAAATGTGAATATTTGCAAGAACATGTCGGCGAAGAGTTTGACGGTGTTGTCAGCTCCGTTACCGGTTTCGGTTTGTTTGTGGAATTAAAAGATATTTATGTAGAAGGCCTGGTGCATATTACCGGCTTGCCCAAGGACTACTACAATCACGACGCCTCGCATCACCGCCTGGTGGGTGAACGCACACGGCGCGTTTTTCGTTTGGGTGATCGGCTACAGGTGCGCGTAGTGCGGGTGGACCTTGACGAACGCAAAATCGATTTTGAACTGGTGGAGTCCGGGCCGGGGCGCAGGCGTAAAAGCGACGACTATGCGTCGCCAAGGGCCAAACAACTGGCAAAAGAGTTTCAGGCTGACAGGGAACGCAAGAGCAGCCGTACCAAAAAACGGGGCAAAACCGGACATAAAACCACTGCTGGCAAAAAACGTGGTGGCCCGGTAAAAACGCGTCGTACAAAAACGACCGGCAAGCGCCGCAGCAGACCATAATTATTCGGACCATTCATGACATCAAAAACATGGCAATTCGGGTTACATGCGGTGCAAACACTGCTGAAAACCCACCCTGACCGCGTACTTGAATTGCGAGTGCAACAGGGGCGTCAGGACGAACGCATAAAAAAAGCCCTGCAACTGGCAGAGCGCCACGGTATTCCGGTTGCCAATGTGCCACGCAAGGCACTGGATAAAATCGCTGCCGGTAATCACCAGGGCGTGGCCGCCTTGTGCGAAAACCAGCAAGTGCAGGACGAACACTATTTGATGTCGTTGCTGGAAACACTGCAAAACGCGCAAGGCCAGGACAAGACAAAACACGCGCCGTTTGTGCTGGTGCTGGATGGTGTTACCGACCCCCATAATCTGGGTGCGTGCCTGCGTTCGGCTGATGCAGCCGGCGTTGATGTGGTGGTTGCACCCAAAGACCGTTCGGTGGGTATTACACCAACCGTCAGCAAAGTGGCCTGCGGTGCTGCGGAATCGGTGCCGTTTGTGGTGGTGACCAATCTGGCCCGTACCCTCAAGGAGATGCAGGCCAAAGGTGTGTGGGTTGTCGGCACTGCCGGCGAGGCAGAAAATCAGATTTACGATACTGACCTGACCGGGCCTGTTGCGTTGGTGATGGGCGCCGAAGAGAAAGGTATGCGCCGCCTCACTCGGGAACACTGCGATGTGTTGGCAAAATTACCCATGGCCGGGTCGGTAAGCAGTTTGAACGTTTCCGTTGCCACGGGAGTTTGCCTGTTTGAAGCGGTGCGACAGCGGCAGGGATAATCCACCGCCGTCATCCGCGCGAAGGCGCACCACTGTCAAGAATGAGCCACCTCTGTGATTCCGGCGAAGTCCCACTACTGTCCGGGATACTCCACCATCGTCATTTGGTCAAAGTTGTGTTTGGACATGGCACGCAAAATGCTATGTTAATGCTATGTTTAGGTTGTTGGATAACATTTGACAATTAGCCTGGATCATCAAGGATCAGGGCATGGGCAAGAATAGCAGAGAGGAACTGTTATGAACGGTCAGGATAGTGTTAAACCCGAAGTGTTCCCTTTTTTTGATAAAGACACCAATACCTTTTCGTATGTGGTGAAAGACCCCTCGTCGCCGAGCTGTGCGATTGTCGATAGCGTATTGAACTTTGATTACCCGTCAGCAACAACCTCGTATCAGGGCGCCGATGCGATTATCGACCATGTCAAATCCCACAAGTTGAAAGTGGAGTGGCTGATCGAAACTCATGTGCACGCTGATCACTTGTCGGCGGCGCCCTATATTCAGGAGCACCTGGGCGGCAAGCTGGCCATCGGAGAGCACATCATCACCGTACAGGAAACGTTCGGTAAAATTTTTAACGAAGGCAGCGAATTTCAGCGGGACGGTTCCCAGTTTGACCACTTGTTCAAAGATGGTGAGGCTTATCGAGTGGGCAGTGTGCCGTGTGTGGCGATGCATACGCCGGGACATACGCCGGCTTGTATGACACACGTAATCGGTGATGCGGCATTTGTTGGCGACACATTATTTATGCCCGATGCCGGTACAGCGCGGGCAGATTTTCCGGGTGGCGATGCTGCCACCCTGTACGAATCCATTCAAAAAATACTGAAGCTACCGCCGCAGACCCGCATTTTTATGTGTCACGACTACTGCCCCGATGGTCGCGAACTTGAATACAAAACCACGGTTGCAGAGGAACTGGACAACAATATCCATGTTAAACGGGATATCGGTAAATCGGCTTTCGTGGCAATGCGCGAGGCGCGGGACAAAACCCTGGATATGCCGCGTTTAATCCTGCCGTCGTTGCAGGTAAATATGCGCGCCGGGCACTTTCCGCAGCCGGAGGACAATGGCTTGTCCTACCTTAAAGTGCCGGTAAATGCGTTTAAGTAAATTGGAGTTTGGAATGAATGATGCTTGCTTGAGAGTGGTCGCACGTCGCACGCCATATGTCGCACGCTTTTTAAAACTGATCTGGAGGGTTACTGCACAGACCTGGGGCCTTGTGGATGTAGTACCGCTTTTAGCGTGCGACGTGCGACTACCGACGTGCGACCAGTAAAATTCAAGTAAGTACCATTCAATAAATTGGGGGTGAAATCATGCAGCGTACACAACTGGCTGAAAACTATTCGGTGTCGGACCAGATTACGGTTGATGATGTCGATACGTTGGTGGATGCAGGCGTCGATTTGATTATTTGCAATCGTCCCGACAACGAGTCTGAACAGCAACCCGCTTTTGCCGAAATTGCGGCCAGGGCCGCCGACCGGGGCATTGCTGCGGTGAATATTCCTTTTGTCGGCGGTGAAATGAATGCCACTCATGTCGACCTGCTCCGCGAGCAGTTGGCGAAAGCCAAAATTGTGCATGCCTACTGTCGCACCGGTAACCGCAGCACAACAATATGGCAGGCGTGTCAGCAAAGCGAACAGGAAGAGGGCGCATTAGGAATGGAAAATGTTGGCCAGACAGATTCCGGCCCGACTTATTCCATCAAAGAAAAGCCGGGCCAGAAAACGGAAGGCAAAAGCGTGGCTGACTCCAGCGCAACGCCGCAATTTGATGTGGTTATTGTCGGTGCCGGGTCGGCAGGTATTACTACGGCGGCAGGTTTGCTAAAACGGAAGTCGTCGTTGCGGATCTGCCTGGTGGACCCCGCCGAGGATCACTATTACCAACCCGGTTGGACCATGGTGGGCAGTGGAGTGTTTGACGCCAGGACCACCCGCCGCCCGATGATCGAAGTGATACCCGATGGTGTCACGTGGTTAAAAAATGCGGTGGCGGGTTTCGACCCCGACAATAACCAGATTCGGCTCGATGATGATACTCTGGTTTGCTACAACATTCTGGTGGTGGCTGCCGGTTTAGAGCTGAACTGGAAAGCCATTGAAGGATTGGCGCAAACCCTGGGTGACAACGGTGTAACCTCCAACTATCGTTTTGATCTTGCCCCGTACACCTGGAAGCTGGTGCAGTCGTTGCGGCAAGGCAAGGCAATTTTTACCCAACCCCCCATGCCCATAAAATGCGCCGGTGCGCCCCAGAAAGCGATGTATTTGTCTTGCGATCACTGGCTGCGGCAGGGTGTGTTGCCAAATATTGATGTGCAGTTTTGCAATGCCGGGGGCGTGCTGTTTGGCGTGCCGGATTATGTGCCTGCCCTGCAGGAATATGTAGAAAAATATCAGGCCAACCTGAATTTCAATTGCAATCTGAAAAAAATTGACGGCCCGAACCGGGTCGCCTGGTTCGGGGAGCAGGACGAGCAGGGGAACGAGGTGGTGAGCGAACGGGAATTCGACATGATACACGTTTGCCCACCCCAGCGTGCGCCGGAATTTGTGCGGCAAAGCCCTCTTGCCGACGACGCGGGTTGGGTTGATGTTGATCAGGCTACCTTGCGGCACAAAAAATATGACAATATCTGGGGGCTGGGTGACGTTACAAATACTCCCAATGCCAAAACCATGGCCGCAGCCCGCAAGCAAGCCCCGGTGGTGGCGCATAATATTTGTCGAGCGCTGGATAGCAAGGGTAGCAATGCGGTTTATGATGGCTACGGTTCCTGCCCGCTGACCGTTGAGCGTGGCAAAATTGTGTTGGCTGAGTTTGGTTATGGCGGCAAGCTGCTACCCACTTTTCCCGACTGGTTTAATGACGGCACCAAAGCGACCCGATTTGCATGGATTTTAAAGCAAATCATACTGCCGCCCTTTTACTGGCATGGTATGTTGAAAGGCAGGGAATGGTTTGTAAAACCAAAAACAAAATAGCATAGCAAGGAAATAGATAATGACCCTGGGTCAGTGGCTACCGGCTGTTGCCTGGTTAAAACATTATAACCGGGAAAAATTTATTCAGGACGCAACGGCGGCGTTTATCGTTACAGTGCTGTTGATTCCCCAGTCACTGGCCTACGCCCTGTTGGCCGGAGTGCCGCCCGAAGTGGGTTTGTACTCCAGTATTTTGCCGTTGGTGTTGTACGCACTGAGCGGCAGCAGTACCACTCTGTCGGTGGGCCCTGTTGCCGTTATTTCCCTGCTTACTGCCACGGCTTTGGGGGATGTCGCGCAACAGGGTACAGCGGGCTATCTGACTGGCGCCGTTACCCTGGCCCTGCTATCCGGCGCAATGTTGTGCCTGATGGGGATAATGCGGCTCGGTGTGATCGCCAATTTTTTATCCCACTCGGTTATTTCCGGTTTTATTTCCGCTTCGGCTGTGATTATCGGTTTGAGTCAGTTAAAGCATGTGCTGGGTATTTCGGCACATGGCGATACGGTGGTTGAATTATTGCCGTCGACCTGGGCCAATATTGCCGACCTTAATCTGGCCACGGTGAGTATTGGCGTGGCTGTGCTGGTGTTTTTATTATTGGCAAAAAAATACGCAAACCGGTTTTTTATCCATTGCAAATTTCAGCCCCGGCACGCCGCCGCCCTTGCCAGAACGGCGCCTATCGTCGGTGTATTATTGAGCATAGCAGCCGTGTATTTGTGGCAACTGGATCAACAGGGGGTTGCGGTGACAGGTGAGATTCCCGCGGGCTTGCCGACCCTGGAGTTCAGCCTGCCATCTGTGGCTCTGCTTGAATCTTTGGCATTGCCGGCGCTGTTGATCTCTATTATTGGCTATGTGGAATCCATATCGGTGGGCAAAACCCTGGCGGCCAAACGCCGGGAAAAAGTCAGCCCCAATCAGGAATTGATTGGCCTGGGCGCCGCCAATCTGGCCTCCGGGATTTCCGGCGGTTTTCCGGTAACGGGCGGGTTTTCGCGTTCTGTCGTTAATTTTGACGCGGGCGCTGTTACCCAACTGGCCAGTGTGATGACGGCAGTTGGTATTGCGCTTGCATCGTTGTTTTTGACGCCGATTCTGTATTACCTGCCCAAAGCGACGTTGGCGGCGACGATTATTGTCGCGGTATTTTCGCTGGTGGATTTTGCCGTTATCAGAAAAACCTGGTCATTTTCCAAAAGCGACTTTTATGCAGTGATGACGACTATTGTTGTCACTTTGCTTTTTGGTGTGGAGGTGGGGGTTGCTGCGGGTGTGGTGTTGTCTGTGGTACTGCATTTGTATCGAACGTCCAAACCGCACATTGCCGAAGTGGGTTTGATTGAGGGCACAGAGCACTTTCGCAATGTCAGGCGCTACCGCGTGCAAACGTCGCCTTATATTTTAAGCGTGCGTCCGGACGAAAGCCTGTTTTTCGCCAATGCGCAGTGTTTGGAAGAAAAGGTGCTGGAAGCCATTTACCAGCGCGACCACATTGCTCACGTAGTGATACAGTGCAGTGCCGTCAATGAAATAGATTTCAGCGCTCTGCATATGCTGCAAGATTTAAATACCCAACTCAACGACCAGGGCATTACCTTGCATTTGTCGGAAGTAAAAGGGCCGGTGATGGACAGTTTAACGCGCACAGGCTTTCTGGAGAAACTCACCGGCAAGGTGTTTATGTCGCAATACGCTGCGTATAACCAGATTAAAAGCAGTTACGCTGACTGACACGCAACGACACTGATCATTCAGTTTTCGTCGCTGCCGCCAAACAAACAGCTTTTTGTGTAATCCTTCAATTCATTGGCGGTCCAGTCGCCTTTTGGTTTTTCTTCCATGTTTTGACACCATTGCTTGCTGCCCACCTCGGGCGAGCATCCGGTGAGGGCAAATATCAGTGGCAGGGTTGTAATCAACAGTCGACGCATAATGTAATTCTCTGGTTGGTGATGGAGATATCGGGTAATTGTGCTGGGTAATTCGCTGGACTTCAAGCAGGAAAATGTTAGGCTTTAGCACGCCAAGGAGATAGTGCCATGAGTGAAGAAAACCCCTATCAAACACCGGACTCTGATGTGATTGTTGCGGTTGCCGACAACAGTGAATTGAGCGGCCCTGCAGCCTGCTCTGCAGAAAGTGGCTGGTCCTGGATTAGCGATGCATTTTCCCTGTTTGCACGTAACCCCGGTATGTGGATTTTATTGGGCATTGTCTATTTTGGTGTGATTATTATTGCTTCATTTGTTCCGTTTGTTGGCAGTTTGGCTACCAGCCTGTTTATGTATGTGCTGTTTGCCGGCTTTATGATTGCCTGCAAAGACCTTGAGCAAGGCCAGGAGCTGAAAATTGAGCACCTGTTTTCAGGGTTTCAGCACAAGGGTTTTGGGCAGCTGGTTGTTTGCGGTGCCATTGTGCTGGGTTTATCCATTGCTATTACCGCGGTGGTTGCCACTTTCATAGCGATTTTTGCTGGCACAGCCGCCCTTGCACAGAATACCGAGTCCACCTTTTGGGCAGAGGGATTCGGCCTGGTGGCGTTATTGGGTGTACTTGTGGCTATGGCTCTGACGTTGCCGATACTGATGATGACCTGGTTTGCTCCGGCGCTGATCGTGTTTCATGACCTGCCCGCCTGGGAGGCCATGAAGCTCAGCTTTCGCGGTTGTCTGCTCAATATTGTGCCGTTTCTGGTATACGGTTTGATTATGCTGGTGGCGATGGTGGTGGCGACAATTCCGCTGGGCCTGGGGTGGTTGATTATGGTGCCGGTGTCGATTGTGACGATGTATACGTCGTATAAGGCGGTGTTTGTTTCTTGAGTTGGAAGTTGGATGAAAACAGTTCGATGTTGGACGTTCGATGTTGGATGAAAACGACAAAACCCGACACACCACAACCCTGCGACCGAGCGCAGCGATGGTACGAATCTTTAACATCGAACATCGAACATCGAACATCGAACTTTATCAAAGCCTCCCCGCCCGTTTGATATCCAGATACTGATTCACCAGCCGAACCGGCAAATCCCTCGCCGTGGTATCCAAACAAATTGCCCCTGTGTGATTGAGCGTGTCATGCAGGTTGCGGCGATGCTGTAAATAGTCGTAAACACCGTGAAAACGCAGGGCGTCATCCAGTGAACCCACCGGTTTGTTCAACGATCCTTGCAAGGCCGGTTCCTGTAAATCCGCCAGTACCACAAGGTGGCGCCGCGACAACAATTTGATGGCGGTGAGTAGTTCGTGTTGGTCTTCGTCGCGGGTATTGGTCATTACCACCACCATGGATCGGCGGTTCTGCAAAGACATCAATTTGCGCGCTGTACTTAAATAATCCGCTGGCTCTGTGGTAGATAGCAGGTCAAAGGTATTATCCAGCAGCTTGTTAACGGCACTCTGACCTTTTTGGGGTGCACTCCAGCGCTGGTCACCGGCAAATGAAATAAAGCCGGCGGCATCGCCCTGGCGAACAGCGACATAAGACAACAAAAGCATGGCATTAAGCGCCTGGTCGAGATGCTGCTGACCGTTTTCCTGGTGGCGCATACGGCGACCGCAATCCACCATAAACAACAATTGCTGGTCGCGCTCGTCCTGGTATTCCCGGGAAATCAGTTTGCGATAGCGGGCCGTTGCTTTCCAGTCGATTTGTTTGAGTGCGTCCCCCATGCGATATTCACGCAACTGGTGAAAATCATTGCCTTCACCGCGCCTCTGGCGTCGGCGTACGCCCATTTGGCTAAGTCGGTTGTCGGTAGCCAACAAAGTGTAATGGGCAATTTCTGCAAAGTTGGGGTAAATACGTATATCAGTTTTTAGTGGCAATAATCGACGTTTGCGCCACAGGCCCAGGGGTGAACAAATCAATAAATCCAGGGCTGAAAAAGACGCGTTGCCACGCTGTTGTGGTTTGATTCGGTAACAAACTTCTGCCAGCTTGCCAGCTGGCAAGTTCAGGTTAACCGGCTGGTTTTCCAGAACACAGGTGTCTGGCACATGATCATATACCGCCAGTTTCAGCGTGCTGGAATGATAATGGCGCAATCGGATTTTTACATCGGACCAGGTGTTTATCGGCAAGTTGTGATTAACCTTTCGCTCGGCGTCAAAATGGCGCAAGCGAATGACCCACAATGCGTCAACGACAAGAACGGTCGCCAGTACAGCCGCAGCAACGCTCCATGTTTTGGCAAGCGCCGGCCAAAAAGCTGCCGCTACTGCCAGTAGCAGCCAGGCGAAAATGATGAGAATGGTTCGAGTGGTTGGTGTCATGGATGAAACACTGAGTTGGAAGTTGGAGGTTGGAAGTTGGAAGTAAAAGCAAAAAATATCTTGTAGCCGACAGTAACTGAAGGCACTCTGTTACTTGTACCGAGCGTAGCGATGGTACGTGTATTTCGCTTCCAACCTCCAACTTCCAACTTCCAACTCATAATCACACCCTCGGCGCTTCAATATTTTCCAGAATATCCTGCAACACTCTATCCGGTGTATAACCTTCTATTTCAAAGTCGGCTGTCAGGCGCAGGCGGTGGCGCAGTACGGCGGGGGCAGATTGTTTAACATCGTCCGGGGTGACAAAATGGTTGCCTGCGAGCAACGCCTGGGCGCGGGCGGCTCGCAGCAGGGAGATACTGCCGCGCGGGCCAGCGCCAAATTCGATGCCACTCCAGTCGCGGGTGGCGCGTACAATCCGTACCGCGTAATCAACAATTTGCTTGTCCATTTCCAGCGTGGTGGCCAATTGCTGAATTTCCACCACGCGCTGCGGACTGAGTACGACATCAATATTCGACACGTCGAGCGAATCACCGACACCGCCAGTGGTCACTTGCCGTACCATGGCCAATTCTTCCGATACGCTGGGGTATTCGATAAGTATCTTTAATAAAAATCGGTCGAGCTGTGCTTCGGGCAGGGGGTAGGTGCCTTCCTGTTCCACCGGGTTCTGAGTTGCCAGTACCAGAAAGGGCTGCTCCAGAATCTGGCTGCTGCCCTCTATGGTGACTTGTTGCTCTTGCATTACTTCAAGCAGTGACGACTGGGTTTTGGCGGGGGCGCGATTAATTTCATCGGCGAGAAGAAAATTACAAAATACCGGCCCGCGTCGTATGCGAAACCGTTCGCTTTTCATATCGTACATGGCGTGGCCGGTAACATCGCTTGGCATCAGGTCGGGTGTAAATTGCACGCGACTGAAGCGCCCGCCAATTGCCTGGGACAGGGCCTTGACCAACAGGGTTTTGCCGAGGCCGGGTACACCTTCCACCAAAGCGTGGCCGGCGGCGATCAAACAAACCAGCGTTTCGTCAATTGCCCGCTGCTGCCCGATAACGGCGCGGCCAATCTGACTGCGCAGGTTGCGCAGATCCCTGCTGGCAAGGTCCAGCGCTGCTTTCGCGTTTGTGCCCCGGCTTGTGGTATCGGGGCTTGCCGCGATGGAGGCTGCCTGGTCGGGAGTTGCCGCAGGAGAATTTGCCGTGGCAGTATCCGGTGTGTCTGGTATTTGCGTTGGCCTGGTGTCGGGGTTGGATTCCTGGTTCATAATTTTTTCCGTATGCTTTGCAGTAAAGAAGTCAGTTCAATAAATTCGCGCTCACCGTTCCAGTCAATGCGCCAGTCAGATGACCAGTTTGCCGGAAAAACTCGCAAAATCTGGTCCGTGGGCAGTTCACAGTGATCTGCCAGCCATGCCGTGCGCTCTGCATCTGGCAGCGCCGCCACTTGGGGATGCTTTAGCTTTAATAGCCGTTCTATATCGTCGCGCGTGGTGGCAAACAGGTGGTCTGCCTTGTCTTGCCGCCATGCGTAAACGGCGCTCATCAGTATATGCTCAAGAATATTGCGTCGCGCCGGGTTTGTGGTAGCGCGCACCGGCCCAAAACGGTTGTATTGCCACCACAACCAGAACAACGTCAATACCATCAGGGCAATGACCGCATAGGGTGCGTGGCGCCAAAACAATACGGGTAGTGGGGTGGCCTCAATGCGTCGCACCAGCCAGACTTTGTTGCGGCCCTGCACCAGGTGCCACAGTATATAGGCATGATCACGCTGGTTAATAAATGGTTGTGATTTTTCGTGCTCACCTACTTCTGTTTGTTGACTGTTTTGCCAGGAATACGTGTGCGGATTGTGAAGAAACACGAGGCTGGTGGTCAGCGTAATTTGTCCGTTGCCATAAGGCAGTTGTAACAGGTGGGAACCTTTGTCACTGGCGAGTTCAAAATTGACATTGTGTTGTTCGTTTACCAGATATTCATTTACCAGGTAAGTGTGTGGTGAAAATTCCGCTTCAATGTATTCACCGTTATTCAGATATGTGTAGGCCACTGCAAATTCGTGATTGTCTTCCTCGTCAAGATTGGACTTTTCCAGATAAACACCCAGGCGCGATAGCAGGCGGTCTCCGGCATTAATGTTGTCGTCGCCCCTTGTGGGTTGAACCGATGTGATTAGATGACCGCCATTTTCTACCCAGGCCAGTAACTCCTCAATCCGCTGGTTGGGCAGGCGAGCGCCCAGGTGTTCGCCGAGAATAAGATCAGCATTTGGCGGTAATTGTTGAAAGCGATTCAGGCCGTCGCTTTGCTCGGTGGCGATTCCCAGTTCCTGCAAAAACCGGGTGGCTGCCAGCAGCGGATTTTTTCGGGCTTCTTTTGATGGTGAGCCTCGGTATTTTTGCTCTACCCGTTCGTGAGTAGACAACCACCACCAGGTGGCACCGGCCAGGGTTACAACCAGTAGCGCGATCAGGAGAATGATGTTGCGGCGTTCGCGAGTCACACTTCACCCTCCGCAAGGTCGGGTGAATGGTAAAACTGCGGCCATTGCCGACAGAGGTTGCGCACGACTTCAGCTGGCGGCGGCTGGTGTGCATACGCCAGCAACAGCCAGGCGCGAGTCAGGCTTCGAAAATATTTTATCTCCGGTTGCGGACGGCAGTTTTCCACCAGGCGCAGACATTCGCCTTCGGTGGTACTGTCTGCGATGGGCAGTTCACTGTGGTGTACGAGGTGGCTGAGTGACGCTCGAAATAACAGGCTCAGGGTTGCGCGAATATTGCCGCGGTCCAGCAAGGCCAACGCCGTTTTGGCGATGTCATCAGGCAGGGACTCCCGGCTTAATTCCAGGCCAAACAGACTGGTGGGCGCTGTTTTTTTGCGTTTTTTTCGGGTTGTGGTCACACCCAGCCAGTTGAGCCAGCCGGTATAGCGCCGCAACAGCCAGATAACAAAACCGATTACGGCCAGAATAAAAATAACCTTGAGAAACATCGCCAGTGCCGGAACAATATCGGCCATCCAGGAGAACAGGGACACAAATTTTTTCAACGTTTCGATAAACCGATTGCCTGCGGCATCATTTTTCGAGTTATCGTTCTCCGCTATTTTGCGCCATACGGTACGGGTTTTTTCCTCGCCAAACTCTGCTTGGGCACTGATTTTCTCTATTAAGGCCCGTGCGTCTTTTTTATTTGCTGTACTTTTATATGGCGTGCTTTCAATTACTGAGCCTTCAATTACCAGACTTTCAATTGCCGGTCTTTCACTGTCTGCCTTGGCCTGTTCTGGTGGCAATATCAGCAATGGAACAATCAGAGTCAGTATCACCGTGGGCAGAATCGATTTTTTTTGTGCCTGCTGCAGGCGACTGGAAATTTTGCGAAATTCCAGTTCAATGTCCCAGCCTTCGAGTTGAGTGCGGCGACTGATATACAGGGTAAATCCACCCGCAATATAAAAGGGTGCGGTAATGGATGCAGCAATCAGCCAGGTAACAGCGCCAAGCCAGTGCATGCTTTGGTAAGGGTCATTGAGCATGTCAAATATCGATATGGCCCATTCATCGGGAATAACCAGTTGCAGTAAAAATATTTGCGATGCGATAAGCACCAGGTCAAAGCACCAGCACAGCAAACTGAACCAGGCTGCGGTCCCGTTAAGGCCAATACCCAGTATATTAATGCGTCGCCGTCGGGCACTGCCTCTCAGGCCCTCCAGCAAGGTTACCGGTTCGACAAAAGAGCGTGTCGGATTAAAACGACGCCAGCTGATCTGGGGCAAAATCTGCGGTAGTGCAATGCGCCAGTAGTTACTGATTTCTTTTTTCAGGGGAGGAAATTCACCAAACAACGCGCGACTGAGAAAGTGCAACAGTGGGCGCTCGTATAATGGTTGTAGCCACCATGTAATCAGCAAGGCGAGTAAATTGCTTTCAAATACCGCCAAGGTCAGAGCTAGAGTCACTGTTGCGGGCAACATCCATAGCAGCCACAGCTGCAGGAACCAGCGCTGTCCCAGGCAGAAACCGAGGTCGATGGCCTCCCAGCTTTTGCGCTGGCGCAGGCGTGTAGACATTTTCTCAATTTGCAAAATCGCTTCCCGGTTTCAGATTTGATTCGGTGTGGATCGAGAGCTGTTTTTGCCTGCCTTCCACAAATAAAGGATGACAACACTCCAGAAAAATCCGGCGGCAATATATTTTCCCGCAGCTGGCACTAATGTATTGGGCGACCAAAAAGCCTCGGTAAATGCAGCCACCACCAGCATCAATGCCGCCCCCAATACCAGTTGTACCGCATCTGCGGCAGCCAGTTTGAGGGCATCCAGCCGTTTGTATCCCCCGGGGGCCAACAGAGGTTGCCCAATGCGTAAGCCGGCTGCCGCGCAAATGGTGATAGCAGTCAATTCAAATGCGCCGTGGCCGCTGACAAAAGGCCAGAACGTATCGATAAAGCCCAACTGACTCAGGTGTCCCGCCACACCGCCAATAACAAAACCGTTGTACAGCGTAATAAATACCGTACCAATAGCTGCAAGAATGCCCAGCGCGAAGGTGCGAAAACCAATGGCGACATTGTTCCAGATGTAATAGCCAAACATGGCGAAGTCGGTATCGGCCTGACGTTCCGAGTTGCGCCCAACCTGGTCGTTGGCCGGGTCGTACATGTACTCCATTTGCGAAACCGAATGGTCCGGCATAATGCTGTAGATCATGTCGCCGTCCAGGTAACAGGCTATGCCAAACGCAATGGCTGGCAGATAAAACAGTGCGGTAGCCAACCAGAAATAGCGATAGTGTTTGCGCAACTGATTGGGAAAATCTTTCCACACAAATTCCAGCAAGCGCCAACCGCCGGATGATTTACTGCGATAAAGTTGCTGGTGACCACGCAATACCTGTTGATGCAGGGCTTGCACCAGATGCGGGCTGTAATGGCGTTGCTTTGCCAGTGCGTAATGTTGACAAATACGCCGATACATTACCGGTAAGCGAAGACGCTGGGCCAATGGCAGCTCTGGCTGGCGTCTGTCCAGGTCGTTCAGCAGAGTATTCATCTCTTGCCACAGGGGGGAGTAGAGTTGTTCGAAGGCCTGTTGTTTCATTGTGCGGACTCACCGGTTGGTGCTGTAGCGGGAGAGACGGGCGCAGAGTGACCGGCTGATTCTTCAGCGGCTCCCCGTTGCATCCAGTGCGCGTAATTAAACAAAGCCTGTGCCGCTGAGCCGTCGTGCTTGCCGGTTAGCGGTTGCAATATATTGGCCAGTTCCCAGGTGCGTGCCTGTGACAGGTTTTGGCTGCGTTCGGCAAAGTCGGCTATGGCTCTCTGTTCTGTCAGGTTGAGAGGTAACGGCGGTGGTTGGGGCTTGCCAGCAGGCAAAGCGGCGTCGGCAGGTTTTGGCGGCGCGTAAACGACCACTGTGCCTGCGGCCAGGTCGCCAAGTCGCTTGAAATCCCGATTCATCAGCATGGTGATGAGGCCAAAGCCATAACAAAACGGCAAGAAATCTGCCACTCTCAGCAGGTTGCGCAGCATGGAGGCCTGCCGGGTCAAGGGGGCGCCATTGTCGCTGCACACCATCAGGCCCATTACCTGTTTACCGGGTGTAGCGCTACGGGTTACTTCAAAAAATACCGGGTAGAACCATTCCAGCAAAAACACCAGAATCAGAATTACGGCAGTCCCGAGATTGCCGAACAGGCTGAACAGCCAGGCGGTAGCTCCGTAAATAGCACCGCGAATCAGCAAATCCACAAGCCAGGCACTGGCGCGCACGGCCGGGCCTGCGAGTGGCAATTGCAACTCTATGCCTTCTGGAGTTTCGTAATAACGGATGGTGTCGAGCATGGAAAGGGAAGTTTACAGTTAACAGTTTGCAGCTAACAGTTAAACCCGCAGCCCTCCGATGCGCTGCCAACTGTGCATAGCATACTGTTATCTGGCTTGATCTGGTCCATTTGCTTCTGTTTACTCCCTTACCTGTGTGCTGGTGCGTGCGCATTGTGGCGTGCTTGGCAATATTCGGCAAGGGGCAGGTTGGTTATTGGTTGCCAGGGTCTGTTGCCAGGCATCTACAATGCTTTATCTTATATGGCGAGTTTGTCAGAATGGTGCAGCGATAATCCAATTAGAGTTAACAGGCCCTGGTCTCACAACGATAAAAACAGCAATCTGAATGAAAAAAAGTGTGGTATAACAAGGACATGTCCAGATTGAACCGTGAACGGGTATTCTCGATCCCCAATGTGCTCAGCCTTGTCAGGCTGGGGCTTGTCCCGGTATTGTTGTTGATTGCCCGCGAAGGGGATGGCAGGCACTTCCTGTTGTTGCTGGCGTTTTCCCTGTTAACTGACTGCTTTGACGGATATCTGGCGCGAAAGCTTGGCCAGGTAACGGAATTGGGGGCGCGGCTCGACACATGGGCAGACTTGCTTACTTATGGCGCCATGGCGGTGGGGTTGATGTGGGCGTGGCCAGAATTGTTTGCCAATGAGCGCTGGTACGTTTTACTGGCTATTGGTTCTTATCTGCCAACATCAATAACCTGTCTTCTGCGTTTTGGTAATTTCCCCAGCTACCATACCTGGTCGGCCAAAACGGCTGCGGTGCTGATGGCTCCGGCGTTTTTCTGGATGACCCTGGCTGGCGACCCCTGGCCATTTCGACTGGTGGTCCTGTTTCATGTGTGGGTGGCCATCGAAGGTGTTTTGATTACGTTGATGTTATCGGAGTGGCGTTGCAATATTCCCAGTATTTTTCATTTGCTGAAAGAACGTGGCAAATTGCGGGAAAGAAGTGTGCCCTCCCAGCGTGCGGAACATGAGAATTAGCACTCGATGTTCGACGTTCGACGTTCGATGTTCGATGTTCGATGTTCGATGTTCGATGTTCGATGAAAAAGATACGTGCCATCGCTGCGCTCGGCCTTGTGGCTCTACTGTTAATGGCCGAGCGTAGCGATGGCCCGAGGCCCGGCGTCTAACATCGAACATCCAACATCGAACACTCAACAGCTTGCGAGAATCTACGTTTAACCCCCCCAATCCCAACCTCTTTCGCCATCTCAAATTTCATCCGTTATAGTTATACCCCGCAAAACGGGATTCTCGACTATGAACATTTTATTTGCCCCAGACACCACCGATCACCTCAATTGGGGTTGCCGATTGATGGGCGAATGGTTTCGTCATCGGCTTTGCAGGGATAACCCGGCTCAGCCCATTCAGGTGGTGGGGAGTAGCTGGTTTTACAAGGCGAACCCCGAACTCCCCCGGCTCAGAACAATGGACGATTTTCAAAAATACGCCGCTGATGTAAAAGCCGGCCGTATTTTAACCGGGGTGGCACAGGGATTGCAGAATTGTGATGTTGTATTTCTTAATGGAGAGAATTTCATCCGCCCTGATACGTTGAAGGGGCGAATGTTGTTGTTTATCGCCTGGCTGGCTAAAACGGTTTTTGAAAAGCCCTGCATTCTTTCCAACCATTCGGTTGATCTGTCTGACGATGAGGATTTGGGCAAAATTGTGAGTGAGGTGTACCCTCTGCTCGATCAGGTGCATTTTCGCGAGCAGAGGTCCTGGGATATCGCCGCGCACCTGGTGGACAGGACACGCAGAAAATTGATTCCGGATGTGGCGTGGGCAGTGCCGGCTGCACCATTGAAAGATTGGGCTGGCCTGGCTTCTCGCACGGGTCATTTTTCGTCCTGGCCAGACAGCGCTGAAAATTTCAATCCCTCGCGCCCATATATCACCCTCTGCGCCAGTTCGGTATTTTCCATGCCACGCTATCAGAATCTTGATGTTGCTCCTGTGTTTATGAAATTGGTGAAGCGTTTGCGTGACGAAGTGGCACCCGTCTTGCTGACTGCGCCCTGTGTTCCCGAGGTCAAGATCATGCGCCAGCTTCACGCAAAATATCGAGTGCCGTTATTGGGGAATCAATTGCCAGTGCGTCAGGCTGTTGATGTGATTGGCAACGCGGCGGCACATATTGGCGGGCGCTGGCATTTGGGTATTTTTGCCGCAACGGGGGGCACACCTCTGGTCGCGATGGGGGCTAATAACCATAAAATGCACAGCCTGATGCGGCAGTTGAACCTGGATGAGCCAGTTTTTGACGCGCTGGAACTTGAACAAAATATTGACGCTATTGTGTCACGTGCCAGGCAACATGTGGATGCCGGGCAAACCTTGCGTGAACAGATATTGCGGCGCAGTAAAGAGTTGAAAGCCGAGGTTGAGCAAAACTGGAGTTATGGGGTTGCTTCTTTTATGTGATTTGTGGCAAGCACGGCAGCGACCACCCACAATAATAATTGGTACTAAAGTTTACTGCGTTTTTATGAAATACTCTTTATAATCCGCGTAGCCAAAGTATGTGATGTTGCAGTACGGTTGTTCGGTAGCATCAGGTAGTATTCAGGGACGAAGTAGAGGTAGAAGGATTTGCAGCAGGAAGAATCATCAGCCAGGGATAGCGGCCTGTATTCTCTGGTTATCATTGCCCAACTTCACCAAATTGCCGTCGACGCTCCCCAGATCAAACACCAGTTTGGCCGGGACGATGATGCCTTTTCGATCGATGACATTTTGCGGGCCGCAAAGTCGCTGGGCTTTAAAGCCAAAACTTGCCAGTCCCGGCCCCAATCTCTTGCAAGCGCCACTCTTCCCGCCATTGCGCAATCCGTTGACGGTGACTTTTTTGTTATTGCCCGGGTTACAGAGCCCGACGAAGAGGGTGAAGGCAAGGTACTGATACAACGCGCCGACCAAAACCGGCCCACCGTCCTCACCTTTCCCCAACTGTCAGAGATATGGGCTGGCCAGCTTGTTTTGCTAACGCCGCGTAATACCTCTGTTATCGGCAAACACCAGACCTTTAATTTGAGCTGGTTTATTCCTTCTCTGGTGAAATACCGAAAACTGTTTGGTGAAGTTGTTGTGGTGTCGTTCTTTTTGCAATTGTTTGCATTGGTGACACCGCTGTTTTTTCAGGTAGTTATGGACAAGGTTCTGGTGCACCGGGGTTTTACCACACTGGATGTGCTGGCCTTCGGGTTTGTTGCAATCGCCGTGTTCGACGCGCTGCTGGGTGGGTTGCGTAATTATCTGTTCAGCCATACCACCAATCGCGTAGATGTGGAACTGGGGGCACGGCTGTTTAATCACCTGGTCAGTCTGCCACTGGCCTGGTTCGAAGCGCGGCAGGTTGGGCAAAGTGTGGCCCGTGTGCGTGAGCTGGACACCATCCGCAACTTTATTACCGGTTCTGCACTCACTCTGGTGATCGATCTTTTTTTTACCATCGTCTTTTTTATCGTGCTCTGGTATTACAGCCCGACTCTCACCTGGATTGTATTAGGCACATTGCCGTTTTATGTCGCGCTTTCGGTTTTTATTACACCGATATTGCGCCGACGGGTAGACGAGAAGTTCAAACATGGCGCCGTTAATCAGGCGTTTCTGACCGAAGCGGTTTCCGGCATTGAAACCCTCAAGGCTCAGGCGGTGGAACCGCAGATGCAAAGGCGGTGGGAAAACCAGCTTTCCAAATACGTTACCGCCTCATTTCGCGCACAAAACCTCAACAATGTTGCCAACCAGATTGCCGGCTTTATCAGCAAGATAACAACATTGCTGATTATCTGGTGGGGCGCCCATCTGGTGATTGACGGTGAGCTCACCGTTGGGCAACTGGTGGCCTTTAATATGATTGCCGGGCGGGTGAGTGGCCCCATCCTCAAGCTTGTGCAGTTATGGCAAGAGTTTCAGCAGGCGGGCATTTCGCTCAAGCGATTGGGGGATATTCTCAACACACCCAAAGAACCGGGGTTTAATCCCAACCGCAGTACCTTGCCTCAACTGAAAGGCCATGTTCGCTTCGAAAATGTGCGCTTTCGCTATCGTCCGGACGGCCCGGCGGTGCTGGATGATCTGAACCTGGATGTGCGGCCCGGTGAAATTATCGGTGTGGTGGGGCGTTCCGGTTCGGGTAAAAGCACGCTGACCAAACTGGTGCAACGGCTTCATGTGCCGGAGTCAGGCCGAGTGCTGGTGGATGGCGTAGATCTGAACATGGTGGACACTGCCTGGCTGCGCCGCAATATCGGAGTGGTGCAACAGGAAAGCTTTTTATTCAACCGCACGGTGCGCGAAAACATTGCGCTGGCCAATCCGGGTTTGCCTATGGAGCGTGTGGTGCAGGCCGCCACCCTCGCGGGTGCCCACGACTTTATCCTTGAGCTGCCCGAAGGTTACGACAACATAGTGGGCGAACACGGTTGCAATTTATCGGGTGGGCAACGTCAACGACTTGCGATTGCCCGCGCCCTGATCAGCGGCCCTCGCATTCTGATTTTTGATGAAGCTACTAGTGCGCTGGATTATGAATCCGAGCGGATTGTGCAAGAAAATATGGGGGCAATCTGCAAGGGAAGAACCGTATTTATTATTGCCCATCGGCTGAGTACCGTGCGCCATTGTGATCGCCTGATCGTTATGGATCGGGGCCGAATTGTAGAAAGTGGCACCCATGATCAACTGATTAAACATAACGGCTATTACGCCAGGTTACACAACTACCAGAGCCATACACCAGCCATTCGTTCGGCTGACAGCCTCCGGAAAAGCACAGAAGCAAGTTTGGTGATGGAGGGCATGGAGTGAGTGTGTGGGGCATTTTGAAAAACGCCTGGACTAATCGAAATCGCCTGGGTGATAAAAAGCTGGGTGATATCGAACGGCAGTTTTTGCCCGCCGCGTTGGAAATTCAGGAAACGCCGCCGTCACCCGCTGGCAGAATTATTGGTTGGTCGCTGATTACCCTGTTCGCTATCGGTGTTGTCTGGGCCTGTATTGGCAAGGTGGATATTGTTGCTGTTGCTGAGGGTAAACTTGTCCCAAGCGGTCAGGTGAAACAAGTGCAACCGTTGGAAAAGGGCGTGGTAAAAACGCTTTACGTCACCGAAGGACAGGTCGTAAAAAAGGGTGACCCTTTAATTGAGCTGGACCAAACATTGACGTTTGCCGATCAGCAGCGTCTGACTCAGGAGTTGCAATTCACCGAAACCGGCATCAGACGTCAGCAGGAGTTGGCCGTTTTGCTGGAATCTTCCGATATAAATCCCGGTTACTCCCAACTGGCAAAAATGTTGTCAGATAAAGGCATTGTTGATCGCCAGCAGGTTGCTATGCTGTGGCAAGAGTGGCAAAGCTATCAGGCCAAAAAACAGGCATTGATTGCCGAGCAGCAAGAGCGGAGTGCGGAACAACAGGCCAGTAAAGAGCGTATTACCCAACTGCAAGGCACCTTGCCATTGATTACCAAACGGGTAGAGGCGGTTAAAACATTACACGCCAAAAATCTCGCTGCCGAGGTTACCGTTCTGGAACTGGAAGAACGACGTATTCAGCAAGCCCAGGCACTTGCAGCAGAACAGGCTACGCAGCAACAGCTGGCTGCGGCGGTGCAGCGGGTAGGCAAGGAATTGCAAGCATTGCAGGCAGAAGCAATTAGCACCACCCTGGCAAATATCAACGAGCAACAGCGGCAAAAGCAGGGTTTGCTTCAGGAGTTGAACAAGGCGAAGGATATTAATGCTCACCAGATTTTGCATGCGCCCATTTCGGGCAAGGTGCAGCAACTGGCGGTGCATACGGTGGGCGGTGTGGTGACACCAGCGCAACCGCTAATGCTGATTGTTCCAACCCGGGCAAACCTCGAAGTGGAGGCCTGGCTGGAAAACAAGGATATTGGTTTTGTCGAAATTGGGCAAAGTGCCGAGATAAAGATACATACGTTTCCGTTTACCCGATATGGGGTTATTGATGGTGAGGTGGTGGATGTAACACCAGACGCGGTGGCAAATGAGGCCCAGCAGTTTTTGTATCGCATGCGGGTTGCGATGAAACGATCGACCATTCAGATTGAGCAAAAAGAAGTGAATCTTATCTCGGGAATGACGGTGTCGGCAGAGGTGAAGACGGGTAAACGCCGATTGATTGAATTTTTGATGGCGCCGTTGTTGCGGTACAAGAATGAGAGTGTGCGGGAGAGGTAATTGGTGGTTTGACAATTTTGAGAGATGTTCAGACCGATTCGTGAAAGCTGTAGATAAAGGGTGTGTTGTGGAAGAAAGAGTTAAATGGCTGTCTTTTCATGTGAAAGATGGGTTTTCAAAAAATGTATACTCAGCAGATAATCGATCGCTGGTTTTTATAGCAATCTTTTCATTATTGATTTCGAATATTGATTGGGGCTGGATTTTAGCTGTTTGGTCTCTAGATGAGGTTTCTTATTTTGATGGAGTGCTATTTTCTCGGGAAATATTAGGTAAAAAAATATTTTTTTATGATGCGGTAGGTCTGTCTCTGGTGTTTGGGCTTCCTGTGAGAGCTTTTTGGGTTTTTTCATTTGTGTATGGGGTTTTTTCGGCATTTAATTTTCGTGAATTAATTCCCAAGTCTCATTTTTCTATAAAGATGACCTTGGTTTCGGTTCTTTTTTTATTTGTTGCTTTAGTGTCTTTTTGTAAACACTATCAGTTTGATCCTGGGTTGATTTATATTGGCCGTAGAGAGTGGTTTTCTACTTCATTTTATTTTTTCTGTCTTTGCTATTTTTATATTTTTTATTTGATTTCTTTTCTTTTTTATCATTCGGGTTTCTTTTTTTTCTTTTTGTTTTTTCGAAGGAAGTTCATTAAATAAAGGAGTTTAAATATGTCTGATCAGGGTTCAATTACTGTTAGTGAATTTGTAGCTGCTGTTACTGGTGCGATGACACCTGAAAATGTAGATGGAGCTTTGGCTTCCTTCGCAGATGAACTTTGGGGCGAATATAACGATGCAGTGGCTAATCATGACTACCATAAGGCCAATCACCTCAAACAGTTGGCTGCCAGATTTTCAGATTCAGCATTACAGGATACGTTGAGGTCTTCTTGGAATAATTTGTCTGCATCACTTCAGGATGCTGTTGGAACATCTGCAAACAAAATTGCTAACTTGCAAACGCTTCAGGAAGTGGCTACCAAGATGGGGAAGTCCTCCTCTATGTTATCTGGTGCTATGACCGGCTTGGATGTGGGGGAAGCGCTGGCAAATGGTGATCATGCTGCGGCAGCCAGAGCATTGGGGGCAGGTTTATTGGCGGGGGCGATCGGTGCAGCAGCAGTATTGGCAGGTGCAACGCTGGGATCTGCTGTAGCTATTGGGGTTCTTGGAACGATTGCGGCAAAATATGTAATGACCTTGCTTCCAGAAGAGTGGGCGGAAAAAATCGGCGAATGGATGGATGATTTTTTGTCACCACTTTATAACGGATTATCTGATTTCCTGGAATGGTGGGACCCGCTGGGAATAATGCCAGATGTTAATCTGGGATTTAATGGTGCCCTTAACTGGGTTCCTCGCCGTGACCCTCTCACCCTTGACTTGGACGGTGATGGCGTAGAAACGTTGCCTGCAGACGGGCAAGTTTTATTTGATCATGATGGAGATGGAGTAAAACAGGGTACAGGCTGGGTGGCGCCAGATGATGGCATGCTGGTGCTCGATCGAAATGCCAACGGCACTATCGATAATGGTGGTGAACTGTTTGGTGACAACACCATAAAAAATGACGGTTCTACTGCGTTAAACGGTTTTGACGCGCTTTCTGATCTGGATAGTAACGGTGACGGGCGAATAGATTCAAATGATGATCAGTTTGCAGATTTGCGTATCTGGCGAGATTTGAACAGTGATGGAATAAGCCAGGCGAATGAATTGAAAACATTGGGTGAAACAGGTGTCGCCGCAATTAACCTGGACAGTGAAGCCTCAACCATGGATGTTGGTTCAGGCAATGTCGCAAATGCTGTAGGTACATTCGAATGGAGTGATAATACAGTTGGATCGGTCTTGTCGTCTGCTGCCAGTCTGGATCTTGCTTCAAATCCATTTTACCGGGAATTTACCAACACAATTGAAGTGCCAGAGGAATTGCTGGATCTACCGACCATGACAGGTTCAGGTGCGGTTCGTGACCTTCTGGAAGCGGCTGCATTGAGTCCCGGTTTGGCAAACACATTGCGCCAGTATTCCGAAGCGCAAAGCAAACAGGAACAGATGTCTCTGATAGATACGTTGATAGAAGACTGGTCGAACTCTGCGGATTTTGATGATTTTGTTGAACGATTAAATGAATTAAAAACTGGTGCGACAGACTTTCTGGGAAACTATGACCCGGAAGCAGGTCGTGACATTAAATTTTTTGTTGATTACGACGATTACTACTACGGTGCTGATGAGCTCGATGTTGGCCGATTCCCTGATGATGAAACCATAGAAACCCTCGCCAAAATTCGTGTGTTGGAAATTTTTAATGGCACTGAATTCTTTGATTTTGACTTTTCCTCTGATCAGGATGACTCTACCACAGAAGAGGATGATGTTAATGTTGATATAACACTCAAGAGTGGTCGTAATTCTTCGAGCTTCAGCAGAACCAGCTCTGGTGGCAGTGGTGCCGCCGATCTGTTTGTATCAATTACAAACGAAGATTTTACCTTTTCATCTAATCAGATTGATTTGATATCTAATGCGTATGATGCGCTTAAAGAATCAATTTATCAGGCATTGTTGTTTCAAACACGTTTAAAACCGTATACGGATGCTGTAACGCTTAAACCATCTCAAAATGGTGGTGTTCAACTGGATTTTGATGGCCTGAATTTGTTGATAGAACAGAATGTTTCTGCAGATAAAGTTGCGGGTGTTACAGATCTCGTAGAATTGATGAAGTACCGGGGCAGTAGCTATATGCGCTTTGGCTGGACTGTTGATACGTCTCAAATCAAGGATTCGCTCTCTACACTTACAACAGAGGAAATTGCTCAGCTTTCGGAAAATGGAATTGAATATATTACTGATGGTTCTGGAACCACAGGTGATTCAACAACTACTTCCTTTACTGTCGATGGAGATGCCGGAACTTCTATAGTGGGTGGAGACGGTGTAGACCTTCTATTTGGTGCAGGGGGAGATGATCAGATTCATGGGGCAGCCAATGTTGATTATCTTTTTGGTGAAGGTGGTTCAGATAGTCTGAATGGTGAAAGCGGCAATGATTTTTTAGATGGTGGCACGGGCGATGACGCCCTGTACGGTGGTGATGGCAACGACGCCCTGTGGGGTGGCACGGGTGGAGACGCCCTGTACGGCGGCTATGGCAACGATGATCTGTCGGGCGGTGCGGGTGATGATTACCTGTCGGGTGACGACGGCAACGACACGTACCGGTTTGGTTACGGTGATGGAAACGACGCCGTTTATGACTACACCCGATATGAAACGGACCGAGTGGTGTTTGGCGAAGGCATCACGGTGGATAAATTGAGCCGGGTTCGTGATGGCAATGATCTGGTATTGCAGCTGTCGGACAGTGCTACGGACAGTCTGCGCATCAAGTCGTGGTTTGCGTCGAGCGACACCACGAGATACACGCTGGATGAGTACGAATTTGCGGATGGCACGGTACTGAGTCGATCGGAATTTCTGGCGGCGGTGGAATATCCGCACACTTCCGGGGACGACACGATCCAGGGCGGTTACGAGTCCGATGTCCTCAACGGCGGTGATGGCAACGATACCCTGCGTGGCGAAGACAACAGTGACACGTTGCTGGGGGACGGTGGCGACGACGCCTTGTATGGTGGCTATGGCAACGACGACCTGTCGGGTGGTGCGGGCGATGATTACCTGTCGGGTGACGACGGCAACGACACGTACCGGTTCGGCTACGGTGACGGGCACGATGTCGTGCGTGATTATTCTCGTTACGAGACTGACCAGGTTGTATTTGATGATGGGTTAACAATGGAGGATTTGTGGTTTTCTCAAGTGGGCAATGACCTTCAGATCACTTTGGTTGGAACAGATGACAAATTGATAATTGACGATTGGTATAACGGTACTTATTACCGCATTGATGAGTTCCATGCAGGAGACTTGCAGTTGCATCGCGATCAGGTTGATCAACTGGTTAATGCCATGGCGTCGTTTGACGTACCTGAGGGAGTCGGGGCTGTGGTTCCCGAAGATGTCCAACAGCAGTTGGAACCCACTTTAACGGCCACATGGCAGCCAGCAGCGTAGAGTGAGCTATAAGTAAAAAGGCGGCTAACAGCCGCCTTTTTACTATGTTGAGCCCTGATGGGGCTCGATGAGTTTCTGATTCTGACATAGACACCTTGAATACCGTTGTCGTCAGGTCAGATTTGTCTGGTCATATGCGCTCGCAACCCGGTTAATGACCAATTGCCTTAAAGATATGCGCAAAAGTGGGTGTTTTTTCAATCTTTACCGGGATATCAAGCCTTTTTGCAATTTCATTGGAAGAAAATATTCCACGAATCTGATGCATTTCGCGATCAATAACCAGACAAAGTTGCTCACCACTGCTTTTTTGTGCATCTATGATGTCGTGGATTTTGGCTGTGAAAAGTTCGCTGTAATCAAAAGCCTTTAGTTGGCTTTTGGGTTTCATGAAATCAGTTACCAAAAGGTCCGATCGCTGGTAACCTTCCGATAACTTTCTAATAAATGACTGACTGTTGAGGTCGTCAAGGCTCACTATCCCCAGGAAATGTTCACTTTCATCGACTACTACAATCAGCTTTAAATGCGTTTTATGCATCAGTGTTTCAGCCTCAACGGCCGACGTGGAGCTGTCGATAACCAACGGTTTGTGTTCGCTAAAATCGGTAAATATTTCCATAGCAGGTGAATCTGCTGTGATTTCGTGGCTTCGGGGCGGCCGAGCCAGTTCATCGTTTTTTTCAGTATAAAAAAGAGTCAGATGTTTCACGGTGGTCATCCTCAAGAGGTGATTCCCAGCACGCTTTGGGCGCTGGATCTTTCGTTACAGGAACAGATGCGAACCAGTCTGGAGATCGCTCGTTCTTGCGCAAGATCAAATGCCAGGCCTCCATTAGCCTGTTGTTCAAATATGTTGATTTGCTGTTTGTTGGGAACAGCAATGGATAGGTGGCAAGTTACCAGGTTTTCTGAATTGTTGTGGTGAGCTTCCAGGCTGAACACAACTTGAATTCGAGTAATTGCGGCTGTGTATTTTGAAAATGACATCAATTCTGACCACACATGATGCCGAAGATCTTTGCTTTCCGTTCCATGACGGAATGTGATGGATACAATCATCAGATTGTCCTCCCGGTAGACAGGTTTTTAATTTGGTGTGTAGCTAGTACTCCTTCAAGGTGCTAATGACGGGTTCAGCGATCCCGAGGTGCCCGGCAGCGGCGTTGCCGTGCTTGCCAAGGGCTACGACCATTACCGGGGAGGCGCGCCTCGCCATGAACGCTGACAAGTCAACTGAACCTGTCATTATCACCTTGAAGGAGTACCAGGTCTTAACCGGGCAGGTGCGGCGGGGCTCGTATAGGGTAGTGTGGCTGGAGGACAGAACGGAATGAAACAGCAGTCAGGGAGATGCGGGTTGTTGTTTTGGGTTGGGCGTCGAAGCTGTATGGGGAAGCGCAGTGGGCATCAAGGTCGTTGAAGTTGTTGTCTTGATCCCGATCACTCTGGTCGAGGTAAATCCCACTTTGGTCGATGGCTCTTTCTGAACTCGATTGCGGCCCATTGCCCATACTGGTTGCCAGGGCAATAACGACTATCAAGTACAGAAACATCTGGGCCATAAGGATACCGCGTTCCCGTGGTTTGTGTTTGTCGTTTACATCAGGATTGTGCCAGTAAGCGCAGGGACTGAATATACGACCACTAGAAAGCTTTTAAAAACAAATGGCTATGTGCTTTTTGGCCTCGTGATCCGGTTCCGGGTAACCCATGTAAACTTGTCGCAAGTTATCGTTAATACACAATTTTGAGTATTTCAATTCGCAGAGGTTCCACCGTTCGCGGCCATACTTTCGTATCGTCGCCAGCTTTCTTGCAGACTCCGACTGTAGGTGATAATCGAGGAGCTGTAAAGAGTTTGCCACCTTCATTTGGCGGGGGTATTGGTTTGGTGGCGCATGGTTAGGATAAAGGGTAATGGTGCTTTCTGTAATCAATGGTGATCGTGGTTCCTCCAGCGTCATTTTCCATTATTGAAAGCGGCCAATCCATGCGTTCACAAATCAGGGTAACGATATAAAGGCCCAGGCCGCCAAAAGCATTATCCTCATTTGGAGCTCTTTTTTTCTTTAACCATTCAAGTTGCTCTTTAGTGAATCCATTGCCACTGTCCAAAATAACAATTTTAGTGTCATCTATATTGATATTTACTTGACTGTTTGTATGTTGTAGCGCGTTTTGAATTAAATTTCGGAAAAGCATTTTTGCCAAAATTATATCTGTAATGATTTTGTCGTTTGATGTTTGTGTAAAACAGATACGATTATTAATGTCGTGAGTTTCTTTCAGGTCTGTTAGCACCTCATTTATTAAATTGGATAGAAGCACTTCCTTTTCCTCATTTTTTATACTTTCTCTTCGTGCCAGTTTTAGCATTGTTTGAGTGTTTGCATTCATCTCTTCTGCAGCATTTTGAATACGGTTAAAGATTTTTTCTTGACTGTCTTCAGAATATTTTCGGCTTTTTAGTATTTCGATGGCTCCAAGAATTACAGCGACAGGTGTTCTTAATTCATGGCTGGCCAAATTGATCAAGGAGTGTTCTCTGCGCATGAAATTTTCAATTTCAGTAAGAAATGAGTTAAATGTGTCGGAAATAGCATATAGTTCTGTGTATTTCAGTTTAAGTTGGATTTTTGGTATTTTCTTTCCAATAGGTATTGCTTGAATTTTTTGTGATAGCAAGCTTAAAGGTTGTGTCAATCTTCGGCTGCTGATTAATGCCAGCAAAAAACTGATTCCCATAAGAATGATACTTGCAATAATTACAATCCAGGTGAAAGTGGCTTCATTTTCTTCAAATAATGTAATATCTCTGGCCATATAGAGCGTCCCTCCACTGTTTTTGTATACATTTATAAGGAAGTCGCGGCCATTAATTTGTATCTCTTCGGTGTGGTTGCCTGAATGAATTTCAAAAATATCCGGTAGCGATATCGCATCTGTCGATATTGAGTTTGGTACGTATTTGGCGATTAAGCTGTTTGTTTCCCAGTCCAGTTGTTTGTCTGATTCGTGTTGGCCTAATATAAAATCACGCTGATTTGTGAAGTCGAGGTTCAGCATGATTTTTTCCAGATTTTCATTGGCGATTATTACGGTCAAAATCATTGCCAGTGTCGCCAGAAAGCTGACCAAAAAAGAGTTGATATAGACGCGACTGGCAATAGAAGTCATTCCTGGATTTCCTTTGGTGGGGTCAGGCGATAACCCCTTCCGTGCAGAGTTTTGATTAATAGCCGTTCAAAATTTTCGTACAATTGTTTTCGCAAGGTATAAACATGTGTTCGCAAAATGTGTAAATCGAGTTCCCGATCGCCCCATATCTGGTTGTTGAGTTCGTCATACGAAATAAAATTTGGGTATGAACGGATCAGGGCTTCAAAAACTTTTGCTGATACGCCACTTATTTCCAACGATTTTCCCGTGTCTTCATGAATGGTTAGAGTTCCCGGGTCAAAACTGATGGGCCCGGCTTTTAGCCGGGTTGTTTTGCCGAGGTTTGATCGTCGAAAAATAGCATCTACTCTTAATTGTAATTCTCGCAAGTTAAAGGGTTTGATAAGGTAGTCGTCGGCACCGAGATCGAAACCTTCCTCCTTGTCAACTAGCTGATCTTTTGCCGTCATCATTATTACCGGTGTATAACAAAGAAGGTCATTGCGCAATCGTTTGCATATTTCAAACCCGTTTATACCCGGCAGCATAATATCCAGAATGATCACATCGTAAGTATTGCTTGAGAGAAGGTGCAATGCTGCCAAGCCATTGAAGGCAAAATCCAGGGAGTAACTTTCTTGTGGAAAAAAGTCAGACAGGTTCTGCGCCAGGGCAGCGTGATCCTCTACAATAAGTATCCTTTTTTTTCTGATCGTCATGGTCAAGTATTCCGCTGGCTTTTCCGGGTTATCAGGATCCCGGTGGCTTTTACAGGTGTTTGTTGCCTGTATCTGAGTTGAGACGCCTCGACAGCTGGCATTTTCAGAGATCTGTATTTTTCTCCTCTTTTCTGGAAAATGCAAATGATTCTGATTCTGTTCCGACTATACCAAAATAGTTCACTGAGTGAGGATGATCGGATTGGTCTGATGCTTTCTGAGTGTATACATGCTGTGTGTTTGTGCATTTAAAGTGCGAGTTCATAATCAAATATTAGTCATAAAATAGTCAAGGAATAATCAAATTTTACGTTTTGATAAATTTCCCCGAATAAATTTCTGTTTTTTTTGACTTTTTTTAACCCGTTGCTGGTATTGAAATCATTTATGCTGATAGCATTCGGCATAGTTTCAGTGGGCTGTCATTATATGGAAGTAATTTTCGTGAAAGGTTTTTTGTTTGGGTTGGTAGGGTAGCGATTTTATGATGCAGTATTTTTCTTTTTTCGTTTTTTTTACCGGTTATATAAACAAGAGTTGCATGAAACTTTTAATGTTCAGGTCAGTGTTCATTGCGTTAGACGGGTATATGTTATGAACAGCTCCTACCCGGTGGTGGCAATCCTGGCATTCAGTCTTGGTTCAATGGCCTATGTGTATAAATTTCGTGGCAACGCCAGATTCCATAATCTGACCGAATACTTGCGCAAAGGTTGGCCAATTTTCGCTCCATTAAATTGTGTTCTTTACTTGTTTACTCGAAAGTACGGGCGAAGTTCAGTTTTGGATATTTGCCAATACCCTGAATTGAGTGTACTTGAGGAAAATTGGGGGGTAATTCGGGATGAGGGATTAGCCTTGCTGGAGCAAGGGTATTTCGACCTTCTGGGTCAACCGGGGTCGGTTGCTTATTACGATGTGGGCTTTCGTACGTTCTTTAAATATGGCTGGCGAAAATTTTATTTAAAATGGTATGGCTATGATCACGAGTCAGCACGAAAGCTTTGCCCAAAAACACAGGATATTCTGAAGAGTATACCCTGTATAAATGGTGCTCTGTTTTCTCTTTTACCACCGGATTCGCAATTAACCCGGCACCTCGATCCGTTTGCCTGTTCTTTGCGTTATCACTTGGGGTTGGCGACACCTAATTCAGAGTTATGTTTTATTAGTGTCGATGGTCGGATCTGTTTTTGGCGCGATGGTGAGCCTTTGCTTTTTGATTCGACTTGTATTCATTTTGCCCGCAATAATTCTGAACAGAGCCGACTTATTTTAATGTGTGATATTGAACGTCCGATGAATGTGTTTGGTCGAACGTTTAATTCAATCTATAAGTTGTTTATGCGCCAATCCATTGTGCCCAATACGGATGAGGACAAAGGTGGTCTGGCCAATCGATTATTTCGCAAACTGGAACCATTGTTGTTGCACGGTAAAGCGCTCAAAGTATCCAGGCCGCGAGTTTATCGTGTGATCAAGTTTGCGATCAATCTGGTATTGATTCTGGCATTATTGAGTATCGTGTGGGGAGCTGTTCAATTGGTTATGACAGTTTTGTTGTATTGATTCATTTTGCTTTTTTGCTCCAGGCCCGCTTCGCTTATTACCTGTTTTACCGACAGAGATTCAAGGCATTGATAGTTGTTGCAGCAGTTTTCCGGTTCACAGTTTGGTGAACAGGCGAGTTTGCCCTGAACAATTTGAGCATTTTTACTTTTGGGCGCCCAGCGGTGTATTTCTGTTGGGCCAAAGAGAGCAATAACCCGAGGCACGGTTGTGATCGCAAGGTGCATGGGTCCACTGTCATTACCGATATACAGGTTTGTATGTTGAAGTAGTGTTGTGAGTTCCAGCAGCGAGAGGCGGCCGTGAGCATTAACCGGTTTGCGAGTCATGGCGGCCAGCATGGTGTCGACACGTTGTTTTTCATTGTCACCATTGCCAATAATAATGACATTCCAGCCTTTCCCCAGCAGCCAGTCGGCAAGTTCTGCAAATTTATTGATGTCCCACAGCTTATAGTCTTTGGTACCGCCTGGATGTATGCATACCAGCGCGTTCGGTTTTAACGGACTGGCTGGTGCCGATAACCTGGAGGCGATTGGTTCCAGCGAACCGGCTTTGGGTAGTTGCAGATATCCGGGCTGGTAATCTGTGACTCCTGCATATCTGGCCATATCGGCAAAATCGTCTATGCAGTGCTGGTTTTTCTGTCTGATATTAACAAGTTTGGTGTAGGATTTTGGGCGCTTGGTAAAGTCCGGCCCGATTTTTTGGCTGGACCGGCTCATTCTGCAAAGTCGGGCTGAAACCACAGTGCCATCAAGATCGAGAACCTGGCCAAATTTTTCGGTTCGTAATTGACGAATAAAAGACAAGTAGCACGACGCTTTACTACGCAGTGAGCCCTGTTTCAACTTTTTGCGAGGGTAAAACAGGAAGCGCCGGTCTGCACCAAATGCGAGTGGCCCAAGTTCACGGAATTCCTCGTCCAGCACTAACACAACGTTTTCCGGGGCTATATGGTCGAGAATGGCAGAGATTGCCTTCATGGCAAGTACCATATTGCCAATATATTTGGTTGGCATTAAGAGCAGCAGCTTGATACTACCTTGTACGCTTCCCATACCGGATTCTGGCTAACCCCTGGTTGTGAGAGGCAGCTTGTTGGCTGCCTGGCAGTCTCGCTTTTCGTTTATGCTGAAATTATAGGCAATACATAAGCAAAGACTTATCAATAGAATATCAAAAAATAGTCAAATCAGACATGTTTTGCCAAAGTCGGGAGAAAGTGATTTTCAGACCGTATGATGGTTGGCAGGCTTCAGGTATCCACGATTGTCGTACAGCGCCTTACTTGCCCGGGTAAACCGGGCAAGTAAGGCGATTGGAAGCAGGGTATTGCCAAATTCATACCGGATAGCCGCAAGGTGGCCCGAGGCAAGCTAATTATCTGCTTCGATGCCCACAGCAGAGGAGAGTTGCATCTGCCCGGTCATATCCCTACAATACTGCGCCCCCAACTACCTGGAGGGGAGTGAGTGCGTGGCACACAGCTGCCATCGCCTTCGAATATCCGGGTACTCCTTGCCTCACCGCAACCGGTGCACCAGCAAAGGTAAACGGTTGACGGGAGGCTGAAACAATCCGTAAGGAGCAACAATGAGACATTACGAAGTCGTGTTCATGGTCCATCCGGACCAGAGCGAGCAAGTTCCGGCTATGGTGGAACGCTACAGCAAGGCCATTGAAGACAGCAGTGGCAAGGTTCACCGCCTGGAAGACTGGGGGCGACGCCATCTGGCTTACCCCATCAACAAAATCCACAAGGCGCACTATGTTCTGATGAACATCGAGTGCTCTCGAGATGTGCTGGACGAAATGACGTCCAACTTCCGTTACAACGACGCCGTGTTGCGCAACATCGTTATCAAGCGCGATGGCCCGGTGACGGAAGATTCCCTGATTATGGCCTCTGAAAAAGCGGAAAAGGCAGAAAAAGAGGTGCGTGAGCGCCGTCGTGAAGAACGGGCTGCCAGGGAAGAAGCTGAAGCTGCTGCGCGCAAGGCTGCCGCAGAGGCCAAAGCTGCCGAGGAGCCGGAAGAAGCCAAAGAGTCACCGGCAGAAGAGTCTGAATCTGCAGAGCAAGTGGCCACTGAAGCCGTTGCTGAAGAAGCAGTTGCAAAAGAAGCAGTTGCAAAAGAAAGCGCCGATGCAGAAAACAAAGACGAAGCCGCTGAGACAGCGAAAAGCGAGGAGAAATAACCCATGGCACGTTTTAACCGTCGTCGTAAATTCTGTCGCTTTACCGCAGAGGGTGTTACCGAGATCGATTATAAAGATCTGGAAACATTGAAAGCCTATATTACAGAAACCGGCAAGATCGTACCGAGCCGGATTACTGGCACCAAGGCGAAATACCAGCGTCAACTGGCAACCGCTGTAAAGCGCGCCCGTTTCCTGGCCCTGTTGCCGTATACAGACAGCCACAAATAGTCATTAGCTGACTGTCGTGCGTCTCCTGGCAGAATTTATCATGCGTGGGCGCGCGCGGGCCGCTGTTGTTGCGTTTTTAGGCAACTGGCTGCCATTGGTTAGTCCCGCTGCGGTGGGTTTGGTTGTACTTGGCAGAGGGCCCTGGGAAGGGTTGTTTGTCCTGATGTGGGCAATACTGCCGAATCTGTTTGTGGTCGGTAAAATGCCTTTGGCGGGTAACCTGACCATCGCGTCACTGGCTGTTGCCTGGCTTGCGGCGGTTCAGTTGCAGCGCACTCGGGCATGGTCCCGAACGCTGCTTCTGATTACGCTGGCAAGCGGTGTCATCGGATTGCTGTTGAACGCCGCCTTTACCGACGGTGAGTTGATCGGGCAGATGACGGAAACGCTACGGCAAATGACCGGCGAAGAGCCGCCAGAGCTCGGCGTTACGCAACGGGAACTGTTGGCGTTTGTCAGTTTTTTGATGGCGCTTGCCACCCTGGTGAGTCTAGTGGTGGCACGCTGGTGGCAGGCGATGCTGTATAACCCTGGTGGTTTTCGTGCCGAATTCCATCAGTTGCGGTTTCATATCAAAGATTCCGCGTTGTTGGTTGGTGCAGTGTTGCTATGCACGGTAATGGGGGGCGAGTATACCGCCTGGATTAACTTGCTGGCGTTGCCGCTGCTGGTTGGAGGCATTGCCCTTGCGCACTGGCTGGTTGGGCAACGGCGCTGGGGAGTGCAAACACTGGTTGTATTTTACGCCGGGTTGTTTGTGCTGATGCCCCTGTTTGTGCCGATGCTGGTGGTTATAGGTTTTACCGACAGTATTGTGAATTTGCGCTCGCGCTTGAGCGCTGGCGAAGAATGAAGGCCCGATTGCGAAGGCTTGATTGGCTACCTGATTGAAAGATTTTTAAACTGAGGACACCGAGATGGAAGTAATTCTGCTGGAAAAAGTTGGCAAGCTCGGCGGCATTGGCGACAAGGTCACCGTAAAAGCCGGCTATGGTCGCAACTACCTGATTCCGCGAGGCAAGGCCGCTTTTGCCACTGAAGCCAATATTGCCGAGATGGAAGCGCGTCGTGCAGAACTGGAAAAAGCCGCCTCTGAGAAGGTCGCGGAAGCCGAAGCGCGTGCAGCCAAACTGGTTGATGTAGCCATCACTATCGAGGCAAATGCCGGCGAAGAGGGAAAACTGTTTGGTTCAGTTGGCACCGCAGAGATCGCCGATGCCATCACGGCAGCGAGCACAGAAGTTGCCAAGAGTGAAGTTCGCTTGCCGGAAGGCGCTATTCGTGAAATTGGCGAATACGATGTTGATATTCAGTTGCACGCTGAAGTCACGCAAACGGTCAAGCTATCGGTGGTTGCGCAGGCGTAAGTAGGGGTCGGGTCGCACGTCGCACGCCGGTTGTCGCACGCCAAAACAATGCTTGTAGTGAACAGTCAGGCCGAGCGAAGCGATGGCACGGGTCGTTAGCGTGCAACGACCGATGTGCGACGTGTGACAAATCACTATTTTCAAACGGTTTATTTACAGGCAGAAATCCGTAAGAATACGGCACTGCTCGAAGTCACTCTGATTTCGATCAGTGCCGTATTTCTTTCCGGGGTCAGGAGGCTCCTGGCGACATGGCCGAAGCTGTTGTGCTGGATGATTATCGTGAGGCGGTCAGCCGTCAGTTACCGCATTCCATAGAAGCGGAACAGGCGGTGCTGGGCGGCTTGATGATCGCCAATGGCGCGTTTGACAGCGTAGCGGCCATTATCAGCGAAGACGACTTTTACAGTCGTGATCACCAGCTTATTTTTGCGACATTGCGCAAGCTGTCTGCCGAGGAGCATCCGTTTGACCCGGTAACCCTGTCCGAAGTGCTGGAAAACAACGGCGAGCTGGCAAACGTTGGCGGTGTCGCCTATTTGTCAGAAATTGCCGCCAATACCCCCAGCTCTGCCAACATCAAGGCCTACGCGCAAATTGTGCTGGAGCGGTCGATTGTGCGGCAGTTGATCAGCGCGTCCAGCGAGATCGTCAAGCGCGGCTATCAGCCATCCGGTTGGGACAGCAGCAGGTTGTTGGCAGAGGCCGAAAAAAAACTCAACGATATTATCGAAAACCGCCCCAAAGACGGCGGTTTTAAAGATATTAACGGCTTGCTCAAGGAAGCCGTAGACAAGCTGGATGAGTTGTTTCGCAGCGAGGGAGACATTACCGGGCTGCACACCGGCTTTCGCGATCTCAACGATATGACATCCGGTTTTCAGAAGTCTGACCTGGTGATTGTTGCCGGTCGCCCCTCTATGGGCAAAACCACCATAGCCATGAATATGGTTGAGCATGCTGTACTGCACCAGGACCGGCCAGTGCTGGTATTCAGCCTTGAGATGCCGGCCAGTCAATTGATTATTCGCATGATGTCGTCGGTGGGCCGCATTGACCAAACCCGCATGCGCAACGGCAACCTCACCGAAGATGACTGGCCGCGCCTGAGCAACGCCGCCCAGCGCCTGAAAGACCGACCACTGTTTATTGACGATACACCCGGTATTACGCCCATTCAGATACGCAACCGTATTCGTGAGCTGGTGCGCAGTCACCGCGAAAAACTGAGGCAGGAGCAACCGGACCTGTCGTCCGAAGAGCTGGATACTCGCAGTATGCCGGCCCTGATGATGGTGGATTATATCCAGTTGATGAGCTCCAGCGTGCCTGCAGAAGGGCGCACCCAGGAAATTTCACAGATATCGCGCGAGCTGAAAATGATTGCCCGCGAATTCAATTGCCCGGTTATCGCCCTGTCGCAGCTCAGTCGTAATGTTGAACAGCGACCCAACAAGCGCCCGGTCAATTCTGACCTGCGTGAATCGGGCGCCATTGAACAAGATGCCGATATCATTCTGTTTGTCTACCGTGACGAAGTGTACAACGAAGACACACCCGACAAGGGGATTGCCGAGTTACTGATAGGCAAGCAGCGCAACGGGCCGATTGGCACAGTGAGGCTGGCGTTTCTTGGCAAATACACGCGTTTTGAAGATTTGGCCAAAGACTATTTTACTGATGATTGAGTCGGAAGTCGGAAGTGAAAAACATACAGTCAAAATCAATAGCTTTACGACACCCAGCGAAGCAACGGTGCGAATCCCTGGCTTCCGACTTCCGACCTCTGACTTCCGACTAGTTTAAAGAGATACTCCATGAAAACATTCCACACCGTTGCCGGTATTCGAGAGGCTTTGGCGGCAGATCGGGGGCAGGCAAAGCGTGTCGGCTTTGTGCCCACCATGGGCAATTTGCACGAGGGGCATCTGCAACTGGTGCGCCTGGCAAAGCAGAATTGCGATGTGGTGGTGGTCAGCATTTTTGTGAATCCCTTGCAATTTGGCCTTAATGAAGACTGGGAGAAGTATCCCCGCACGATCGAGAGCGACAGTGCCAAGCTGGAAGCTGAAGGCTGCGATTATCTGTTTCATCCCGAAGAAGGGGAAATTTATCCCAATGGCATGGCAGATCAGACGCGCGTTGTGGTGCCCACGATGACCGATATCCTTTGTGGCGCCAGCCGCCCCGGGCACTTTGAAGGTGTCACCACGGTCGTTTCCAAGTTGCTGCACATTGTGCAACCGGACGAAGCGGTGTTTGGTATCAAGGATTATCAACAGCTTGCCGTCATACGTCGAATGATTGAAGACCTCTGTATACCGGTTACAATTGTGCCCGCGCCAATTGCGCGTGACAGCGATGGACTTGCCCTGAGTTCTCGCAACAGTTACATCAGCGATGACGAGCGACCAGTGGCCAACGGTTTGTACCAGGCCCTGAGCTGGGTCAGGGAGCAAATCGCCGGGGGCAGGCGGGACTTTCACACACTCGAAACTGATGCGCGGCAGCGGATTGAGGCGCTCGGCTTTCGCCCGGATTACGTCAGTATCAGCCACGCCACAACTCTGGAGCCTGCTGCGCATGACGATTGTGAACTGGTTATTCTGGGCGCGATGTACACAGCCAGGGCGCGCTTGATTGACAACGTATCGATCAATCTGGTGGACAAACAGTGATATTCAGGTTTTTACCTGAAAGCGAGAATTAATATGCAAACCAAAATGCTCAAATGCAAGCTGCACATGGCGGCAGTGACCCAGGCGGAACTGTGGTATGACGGATCCTGCGCGATTGATCAGGAACTGGTCGAGCTGGCGGGTTTGCGTGAGTTTGAATACATAGAAATATACAACGTCAGTAATGGCGAACGTTTTGCCACATACGTGATTCTTGCCGAACGGGGGTCAAAAACCATCTCGCTGAATGGTGCGGCTGCACGCAAGGTGCAGGTGGGTGATCGAATAATTATTGCCGCCTATGGGCACTATGAGGAAGCAGAGCTCAAAAATTTCAAGCCAGGGCTGATATACCTTGACCAGAATAACGACGTTGAACGTACCGCTAACACCATACCGGTGCAAGTGGCTGGATGAGTTGGAAGTTGGAGGTTAGAAGTTGGAAGTAAAATACTCGCACCTTTGCTTCGCTCGGTGATAAGGTTTTGATACACGTGAGCAATGATGTTGACATTGCTTGAGTGGTGTCGACGATTTCTTCCAACTTCCAACTAACGTCTACCTTTACCCACACAGCGTGCCTGCGTTATCTTTGCACCATCCAAAGCAAAAATCAGGAATTCCCTATGCATGAGTATCCAGTTCATCCTGTTCCGGAGGTGTGGCGTCAGAATGCCTGGATAGATGCCAGTACCTATAAACAAATGTACCAGCACTCTATCGAGCAACCAGACAGCTTCTGGTCGGAGCAAGCCGAGCAGTTTTTGAGCTGGCGGCAACCCTGGAGCGCAGTGCGTGAGTTTGACTTTAACACCGGCCTTGCGCGCTGGTTTGAAGGTGGCAAACTCAACGTTGCCGAAAACTGTATTGACCGCCACCTTGCCGAGCGCAGCAACCAGACCGCCATCATATGGGAGGGAGACGACCCCGCTGACAGCAAGCATATAACCTACCTTGAACTGCACCAGCAAGTGTGCCGCCTTGCCAATGTGCTTCGGCAGCGTGGTGTAAACAAGGGTGACAGGGTATGTATTTATATGCCAATGATCCCCGAAGCGGCTTACGCCATGCTGGCCTGTGCTCGCATCGGTGCAGTGCATTCGGTGGTGTTTGGCGGTTTTTCGCCCGAGGCCCTCAAGGATCGAATTCTGGATTCCGATTGTCGCGTCGTTATAACTGCGGACGAGGGGGTGCGCGGTGGCAAAAGTGTGCCCCTCAAAACCAATGCAGACATTGCCCTGCAGCACTGTCCCGACGTTCATACCTGTCTGGTTGTGCAGCGCACTGGCGGCAGTACCGGCTGGGCAGAAGGTCGAGATATCTGGTATCACGAGGCCATTGCCGATGTTGGCAACGAATGCGCCGCTGAAGAAATGGACGCCGAAGACCCGCTTTTTATTCTTTACACGTCTGGCTCAACGGGCAAACCCAAAGGTGTGTTGCATACCACCGGTGGTTATTTGTTGATGACCGCCATTACTCACAAATACGTATTTGATTACAAGGACGGTGATATTTACTGGTGTACAGCCGATGTGGGTTGGGTAACTGGCCACAGCTATATTGTGTATGGCCCACTTTGCAACGGCGCCATTACCCTGATGTTTGAAGGTGTACCGACGTATCCGGATGCATCGCGCTTCTGGCAGGTGGTAAACAAGCACCAGGTGAATACCTTTTACACTGCACCCACTGCGATACGTGCCTTGATGGGGGCTGGCGATGACTTTGTCACCCGCATAGATCGCAGTTCCCTTAAATTGCTGGGTACAGTTGGCGAGCCAATCAATCCGGAAGCGTGGGAGTGGTATTACCAGGTAGTGGGAGAGCGCCGCTGCCCGATAGTCGATACCTGGTGGCAAACCGAAACCGGGGCTCACATGCTGACGCCGCTGCCAGGCGCCACTGCGCTCAAACCGGGTTCCGCCGCGTTGCCATTTTTTGGTGTAGAGCCTGTGTTACTGAATGAACAGTGTGAGGAGATTGACGGCTCCGGAGAAGGTCTGCTGGCAATCAAGTCTTCATGGCCCAGCCAGATTCGTACAGTGTACGGTGATCATCAGCGTCTTGTAGATACCTATTTTTCCGCTTGCCCCGGTTACTACTTTACCGGTGACGGCGCACGCCGCGACGACGACGGTTACTACTGGATAACCGGCCGAGTAGACGATGTGCTCAATGTTTCCGGTCATCGCCTGGGCACCGCCGAGATCGAAAGTGCGCTGGTATTGCATCCCAAAGTAGCCGAGGCCGCCGTAGTGGGCTACGAGCACGATATCAAGGGGCAGGGTATTTATGCCTACATTACTCTGGTTGCGGGTCAGGAAGCGGACGACAACCTTAAACAAGAGCTGGTGCAGCTCTGTGTGGAGGAAATAGGCCCTATTGCAAAGCCGGACCTGATTCAGTGGGCGCCCGGTTTACCCAAAACCCGCTCGGGCAAGATAATGCGGCGCATTCTTCGCAAAATCGCCAACAATGATCTGGACAACCTCGGCGACATTTCCACACTTGCTGACCCTGCGGTGGTTGAACATCTGATTGATAACCGGCTTAATAAATAGTTTGTAAATAATCATATTTATGTCGAATAGCCCTGTCTGCCCTGGCAGACAGGGCTCCCGCCTTCCCATAGTAAAGCTCACCATAAAACGGTGCCGACACCCGATATCGCTGGATGGCTCACCTATACTTGAAATCGCCAGACATAAACCGGGGGTAAATCCCCGGCTGAGCCGTGCATACGGTGAGGTGCACCAGTGACATCATACAAACACAGCAACGTGGTTGAACTGCGAGGCCAGCCGCGTGAGACCAGAGAACAGGTGCTTGAGCGGCTGTTTAACGAGCACGAATCCCATTTGCGTGCGTTTTTGAAGGCGCGGATGGGTTCGAGTGATGATCTGGAAGATATCCTGCAGGACGTATTTATTCGTGTGGCAAAAATGGAGAATTTGCAGGAGCGGTTGCCCGTATCGGGGGATAGCAATCGTTCTTTCCTGTTTGCTGTGGCCAACAATCTGGTTGTGGATATGGAACGCCAGCGACAGGTGCGTCGCAAATACATACAGCAACACAAAGCCCAGGTCGACGAGGATGCCGTGTTGTATGTTGTCAGCAAAAATTTCCCTGTAACGAAAAGTCTCCTGCCCCTGCCGCTATGGATTAACCATTGGTGGCAGGGGCGGTGTCCGTTCCACGCAAGCCTGCCTGTTATTGATGTTGGCAGTACAAACCGCTAACATAGCCCCCGATCTCTTCCGTTAACAATCAAAACCAACCCCTCCAGCGGCACCCGGAACCCCTGTAGTAATTCCTCTGCAATAGCCGTCCGCTTGATTTTATCCAGTGAGGTATTCGCTTTGAAACGTCTTTGTTTTTGTATTAGCTCGTTATTATTCTCTGCTGCTGCGACAGCAGATGTCGATTTGGATGTCCTGAACAAAATCCGTGCTGAAGGCTTGCACCGTTCCCAGGTAATGAACACGTTACAGCACTTGACCGACGTGATTGGTCCGCGGCTAACTGCCTCACCCAATATGCGCGAGGCCAGCAAGTGGACTGTGGCGCAGTTGAAAGAGTGGGGTCTGAAAAATGTCCACCTTGAGGGTTTTGAGTTTGGCCGCGGCTGGGATTACAGCCAGGCAAGCATACACCTGGTTGCCCCCCGCAAAACGTCATTACATGGTATACCCGTTGCCTGGACTCCCGGGACCAACGGCGCGATAAACGCCGATGTTGTCCAAATCGACGCAGTTACCAAAGAAGAACTTCAGCCATACAGCGGCAAACTGAAAGGCAAGATTGTGATGGTCGGGGAAGCAACACCAATAAGTGAACCGGAACCAACCATTTTTAATCGCTACAGCGGGGAAGACCTTGCCAAAATCAGCGAATTTGATCTGAATCAAGCCGCCAGTTACGTCGGAATCAGTGAAGATCAGCGCGAATTGGCGAAGCAGTCTTACCGTTTCAGGCAGGATCTTGGCGCATTCCTGGCAAAAGAGGGTGCGCGAGCTGTTATTTATCGCAGCCGATACGACGCCGGGCTGGTGCATGTGTTTGGTCACGATCATCGTGTAGGTAAAAGCTTTCCGTTGCCCTCCATTATTATCGAAGCCGAGCACTACAACTTGATGGCGAGATTGATTGAAAAGGGACTGACACCTCGCATTGAGCTGAATATCGGCGCGCAGTTTTACGATAAAGACCACAACGCCTACAACACTATCGCCGAAATACCTGGCAAGGGTCGTAATCCCGAGGTGGTCATGGCGGGCGGCCATATCGATTCCTGGCACGCCAGTGGCGGTGCAGTGGATAACGGTGCCGGTGTTGCCGTGGCCATGGAGGCCATGCGTATTTTGTCGGCGATCGGAATAGAACCCAGACGTACAATCCGTATAGGGTTGTGGTCAGGCGAAGAGCAGGGTTTGTTTGGCTCCAGGGATTATATAAACAGGCATTTTGTATCGCGGCCAAAGCATACAGATCCGGAGGAACTGGAATTTCCTGACTATTATAGAAAGCGTTTGTGGCCGCTGAAAAAACTATCGGATTTTGACAAACTTTCGGTGTACTTCAATACGGATAATGGCAGCGGAAGATATCGGGGTATATACACCGAAGGCAATGTTGCAGTCGAACCGATTTTTAGCCGCTGGTTTGCACCGTTTAGTGATTTAAGTGCCGGCACCATTTCCAATAACCTGACACTTGGCACTGACCACGAGGCATTTGACGATGTTGGCATTCCGGGATTCCAGTTTATTCAGGACAAGCTGGATTACATGACTCGTCTGCACCACACCCATATTGATGCTTACGACCATGTTCTTGAGAACGATATGAAACAGGCTTCTACGATATTGGCGGCGTTTTTATACAATGCAGCGACGATGAGCGAACGTATGCCGCGGGAACCCATGCCCGTGGCGCCGACCGCAGCTGAACAGGAACGGGCCAAGCGGGAGGCAGACAACGCCAGACGCAAGCGTGAAAGAGACGCACACAAGAACCTGGACGCGAAGAAATTCAAAAAATAAATACGGGAAATTGAGAGTTACTGAGGCGCCCCGGGTAAAAACCGGAGCGCCTGTTTTATCTGAACCACATGTCTACAGGGCGAGGAATCGGCGCATTATCTCGCCGTGCCAGCCCTTCTGATACCTGAGCATTTTCCTGCAGGTAAGGCAAACCCCGTTTCTTTTCGTCTCCCCAGGTGGAATAACTCAATTCCGGGGCCTATATGTTAAAGGCAGGGTACAGAGGATTGGATTTGGCGAATACGCACCAGGGGAACCGGGCTCCACAGTCTTCGAGTCACACGGTCGATGAACCCGTGGCGCTTGACTACACCCTGGAAGAACTGTTCTCCCGGCATCACAGCGACTTGCTGGCGTTCCTGAAAAAGCGTTTATACAACAGGGATGATGCAGAAGATGTGGCTCAGGAGGTGTACTTTCGTCTCGCCCGGCAACCCAACCTGGATAAAATCACCTATCCCAAAGCCTTTCTCATTCGTATCGCCACCAACCTGCTTATTGATATGAATCGCTGCCGACAGAATTTGCAGGCAGACGTTCCGCTGGAGCCGGAAGAAATGGCAGAACAGTATGGAGACGATGTATCCGGTCCCGAGGTTAGTGCTGAAGGGGAAGAGTTCTTGACTGCCATGCAGCAGGCGTTGTCGCAGCTAAGTCCCAAGTGTCGGGCAATTTTTGTCATGAATCGCGTGCATGGAGTCACGTTCAGGCAAATCGCGGAAGATTTGAATTTGTCCCGTTCAATGGTGGAAAAATACATGCGACAAGCATTGCTGCACTTGCAGAGTGTAAGGAGGTAAAGCATGGCAGGTGTCACTACGATCACAGGCAAAACCGGTACAGCGCGAGAACAGGCCGCGTACTGGTTTGTGCGCATGCGTTCAAGTCACTGCACACCGGATCTCGCTCGCGAATTCAACAGATGGCTCAGGGAGGATATCGCCAACCAGTGTGCATTCAGGGATATTGACGATACCTGGCTTGCGAGCAAAGACCTGAAAAATTGTACCCGTGTTATTGAGGCCGGCACTATTTACAATGAGTTAAAAGCCGAAGCAAGCAGGGCAAGGAGCACCGCGCGCTCAAGAACAAAATCTGCCTGGTGGTGGGCTGCTGCGGCGACCGTGGTGTTGGCTGTTAGCGTCGGTTGGTGGGTTAACTTCTCCGGCCCCACGCAGCCAGAACGTTATGCCACGGTTCTTGGGGAATTAAAAACAGTTCGTTTATCCGACAACAGTATTATTACTCTCAATACCAGAAGTGTTGTTGAAGTAGATTATTCAAAAGCATACCGACAATTAACTTTAATTCGCGGACAGGTAAATTTTGAGGTGGCAAAAGACCCGTCTCGACCTTTTGTGGTCAATGCCGGTACAGGTTGGGTAACGGCGCTGGGTACGACATTTGAGGTATACAAAAAACCAGGGGAAACGCTTGTCACCTTGCTGGATGGTGAAGTGGAAGTGGTCAACGTGTCATCAGAAACACAACACATGGCCAGGTTAACACCGGGTCAACAGGTACAGTTTAGTGATACAGGTAATTTGTCCGCGGTTGTAAATGTAGATACAGAACGAGCGCAATCATGGCAGCAGGGGAAACTGAATTTTAAGGAAGCGCCGCTTGCCAGTGTGTTGGAAGAGGCCAATCGATACAGTGAGCTCAAACTGGAATTGGGCTCCGAGAGTTTGGCTGATCTGCCGGTGACCGGTATTTTCAATGCGGGTAAAAGTGAAGATTTGGCGTTCGCTTTGGAAGAATTTTTAAATGTAACTCTAAATAAAGTGAGTTATCAAAAGATAGTTATTGAACCGGATTATCAGAAATAAATAACCAATGTCAGTATTGGTCTAATGTCACGATATTTGATGACAGTAGATAAAATAAATTTGATTTCAGGTAAGGTAAGCTGCATATGTTTTCGTCACTCTTGTCGGGGCCAGTATCTGAATTTGGTCAAAAGTTGAAATTAATCAGTCTGAATCAAGAGGGTGATAACATGGTGAGGTCAGGCAGGGTGCTATCCGGTAAATTTAACGGCGCAGGTATCAAGTATCGACCATGGCTACTTGCCGCCGCGATTCAATCAGCTTTGTCAATTTTAATGGTAAACGCTGATGAAATTAATATACAAAAACAAACTCTGGCAGATGCGTTGTCCGAATTAAGCAAGCAAACCAATTTGCAGTTGATGTTTTCCTATGGTGACCTGAAAGCGATAAAAACATCAGGTGTATTAGGTGATATGGCAGCGAAAGAGGCGTTGGAAATATTGTTAGCGGATACCGAGTATGGGTACAAATTTACATCTGACAATACCGCAGTTGTTAAAAAAATTAATGCAGCCGAAATGTCGGAAGAGGGTGCTAAAAGCCAGAAGAGAGAAATAAAATCCAATCGAAATGAAATAGAAGAAATGATTGTTACCGCTCAGAAACGCTCTTCATCGATTCAGGATACGGCGATGAGTATTACCGCAATGGGCGCGGAGGATATAGAGAAAAAGAGCCTCGTCAGCATGGGGGATTATTTGAATTTTGTGCCGAGTGCCACATTTCTAAGTTATGGTACGGGATGGAACCAGATTATTTTCAGAGGGGTTGGACTTAATTGGGTTGAGCAGGCCACCGTCAACACCTATTTTGGAGAAGTACCCACGACAATTCCTTTTTCCACAGGGCTGGCGAGCGAACTCAAACTTGTGGACATGGAGCGGATTGAAATACTTCGCGGCCCGCAGGGCACGCTCTATGGCAGCGGCGCTCTTGGTGGCACGGTACGAAATATTCCCAAGGTCCCAAACCTCGGTGAGATGGAGGGTAGTTTTAAAGTGGGAATGGGGGCAACGTCGAGTTCCGGCGATAATGACTACAAGGCCGAAGGCGTCATTAACCTGCCGCTGATACAAGACAAGCTGGCGCTTCGGCTCGTCGGTTATCACCACGAAAACGGCGGTTACATCGACCTTGTCAGCACACCTGCGGTAGAGGCAATGGCCGCACAGTCCGGCACATCGGCTGAGGTCAGAAATGATGCAGGGGGACAGTCCTACGATGGTGGTCGGCTTAACTTGCTCTGGCAGGCCAGCGAAAAGCTTTCGGTATCGGTGTTGTACGCCTATCAAAAACTCGATGCCGACAGCCATCTGGATGTCCTGCCTTCGCTCGGTGGTTGGACCAGGGGACAAATCGAGTTGGCCGTCGAAGAAGGCCAGAACGATGAACTGGAAATGTTCAATGTGGTGGCCGAGTATGACTTCGATTGGGCGACGCTTCTGTTCTCTTCATCGCGAGTGGAAAACAGTGTCGGATTTCTGCAGAACACCTACGATGTTCCCTGGCCGACCTACACCGACGACGTGATCTCGCGGGACGGGACGATTTACGAATTGCGTTTGAGTTCCAATAACAATGAAGACTTTCAATATATCGCTGGCTTGTTTTACGAAAAACACGACAGAAAACGCAGGGGGTTGGGAGAGTGGGCCGGCAACGATGCGTCGTTTTCAGCGGCTGGCCTCGGGTCTGAGCGGTTGTGGTACGACCGTCTCGAAATGGGAAATTTCTCGCAGCGCGCCGTGTTCGGTGAGTTCACCTACGCCTTTTCTGATTATTGGGAAGCCACGGTCGGTGGGCGGTGGTTTGACTACAACCGTAGAGATATCACTGACTACTACGTTGGGGGCGGACTGACACAGACCGACTTGGATTTTCAAGAGACCGGCACTGTGTTCAAGGCCAACCTCACCTACAAACCGACCGATGACGCGATGCTCTATGCGCAGTGGGCGCAGGCTTTTCGTCCCGGTTTCAGCCAGCCGCTACCGCCCGCAGCGATCTGCGACACCGATGGCGACGGCCTGCTGGATTTTACAGGAATTCCCCTTAACAACGGTGTGAACTCCGATACTACAGTCAACTTTGAGCTGGGCGGAAAATTCAACTTTTTGGAAAACAGACTTGCCCTGAATACGACA
>JBNKFQ010000302.1:0-1603 GCA_050289385.1 Porticoccaceae bacterium
ACTGATGACACGAATCGCGTCGAAGAAAGGGAAAACACCTGTATTGGTAACAAATTCACGAATGATACGGCTGCGGGAACTACCTTGAATTTGTTCAGAGATGGTTGTTGTGGTCATGTGAAACTCCCTCTTTTTAATGAAAAATACTGAGGCTACTTTGCTTATAGTTTAGCAGAATTATATTTTCTTTATCTCACAAAAATTTAAGGAAGGGAGAGGACAGCAAGTTAGCTGCTTTTTGTTGCATAAAATGTGGCTCCCAAAATAATGATTCCTCCCCGGAATGACTCTTAACGGTGCAATATCGCCATAACACGAAGTAAAAAGGGGATGGGCCTCGCCATCCCTCAAATGGCCTGTGTATCCAGCACGATTTTGATCGTGTCAGGATCATCGCGATCCACAATCGAGAACGCTTGCGTCACGTTACGCATGGGCATATTGTGCGTAATCAGCAGTTCGGGATGCAGCAACCCTTTCGCCATCATCCGCAGGGCGAGTATCCACGCGCCCAGCGTCACCAGGCTGGCAATGATTGATGCTTCTTTCAGCACCAACGTCTTGAAATGTACCGGCGTCAACTGCTCACCCAGCCCACAGGTGACAATACGGCCGCCATTCCGAATCATCTTGACCGCCTGGGCAAGCGGCGCTTCCTGGTTCCCAACTGTGTGGTAGTGCCCCACTGTTTCGATCACCACATCCACGCCAACGCCATTGGTTTCCTCCAGCACACGTTCAAGCGCGTCTTCCTCATGCAAATTGACGGCCACATCTGCACCGAGTTTTTGCGCTGTTTCCAGCCGAACCGGCAGCAAATCGGTGGCAATTGTCAGGCCAGGGCTGGCACTGTGGCATAACACATCCAGCACGCACAGACCCAATTTACCTGTCCCCAACAAGGCCACCGTTTCCCCCGGCTGGACCATACCTCGCTGCAAAATGTGCTGTCCCAGCCCATAGAGTTCAACCATCGGTGCATGTTCCATTGGTAAATTGTCCGGCAGCAGATAGCACTGGTGTTCTGGCACAGCAACATATTGACCGTATCCACCCGCCAGATCAACGCCCAGCAGCTTGAGTGTACGGCAGGCATTCAGGTGCCCGGTCAGGCAGGTTTCGCACGTATAGCAGGGCATAATCGGGTCAATCGCCACGCGATCCCCGACCTTGAAGCGCGTGACGTCACTGCCAACTTCTTCGATAATACCGCCGAACTCGTGACCCTGAACCGCAGGGTAGGCAACCCGGTCTTTAAACTCGCCGCGATAGATGTGCAAATCCGTACCGCAAATACCCGCAAACATCGTCTTAACAAGAACTTCGTTAGACTTTATTTCGGGAGCAGGTGCATTACCCAAGCGAATATCGTTATCACCATACAAAATACCAGCTTTCATTCTTATCGTCTCCTATCATGAAATATACAAGGTGTTCTCGCCAGACACATAAGCGATTAGCCGCCGGGCGAAGGTTTCGAAGTCGATTTCATCGAAATTTAAAGTCAGCCGTTCTTTTTTACCCGGCTCAAACTCAACATCTGCTACGGGTGCAGTAAACGGCCAGTCGAATGTATCAACTTCACGCCAGATATTGAACAATT
>JBNKFQ010000303.1:0-2290 GCA_050289385.1 Porticoccaceae bacterium
GGGCTACGGCCATTGCCTGCACACGGCGCCTTGCTGGCGAACACCACGGGAGCGCTGAACACGGCAAAATTACCGTGAAGGAGTACTGGATCCCCAACCACAATAATTTTTTTGCGGGAAAAATGATCGGCAAACGTTCCACCCAGAGGCCCCAGTAAAACACCTGGAATTAGAGCCGCCATTGAGAACAACCCCTTCAGTGTTGCCGAACCTGTTGCGTGTTTCAGCCAAAACGTTAGCGCCAGAATATAGGCGGCACTGCCAACCTGACTAACCAGTTGCCCCTGAAACAACAGGGTGAAGTTTTTATTGAAGAGTTTTGTTGCCTGCATCAGGGCTCCATCCGGAGCCTGACCACTCCGGTCATTTAATTGAGCGAAACAAACTTACTGCTGTGCAAGGCGTGAAAGAACAAGGGTGCAATCACTCCGGCCGCATATGCGGAAACAACAATACATCACGGATGGATGGAGAGTCAGTAAGCAACATCACCAGGCGGTCAATACCAATCCCTTCGCCAGCCGTGGGGGGCAAACCGTACTCCAGCGCGCGAATGTAATCGGCATCGTAGTGCATTGCCTCCTGATCACCGGCATCCTTTTCGGCCACTTGCTGCTGAAAACGCGCGGCCTGATCTTCCGGGTCGTTAAGCTCCGAAAAGCCATTGGCAATCTCCCGCCCGCCCACAAAGAACTCAAAGCGGTCGGTAACAAACGGATTATCGTCGTTGCGACGTGCCAACGGCGATACTTCAGTGGGATATTGAGTAATAAACGTCGGGTCGTCCAGACGGTGCTCTACCGTCTTTTCAAAAATTTCTATCTGTACTTTACCCAAACCCCAACTGTCTTTTAGTGGAATATCCAGGTGCTCGGCAATTTGGCGGGTTGCGGCCTCATCGGCCAACGCAGCGGCTGTAATATCCGGGTTAAAATGCAAAATGGAATCCACCACGCTCAAGCGACGAAACGGTTTGGCAAAGTCGTAGGTTTTTTCCTGAATCACTTCGTCATTATCGTCTTTTACCGTGCTCACTACACTGGCAGACCCCAACACCTCGATACACAATTTGCGCAGCATATCCTCGGTAAGATCCATCAAGTCATTGTAGTTTGCATAGGCCTGATAAAATTCGAGCATGGTAAATTCGGGATTGTGGCGCGTCGACAAACCCTCGTTACGGAAATTGCGATTGATTTCATAAACCCGTTCAAAGCCGCCAACCACCAGACGTTTCAGATATAGCTCGGGGGCAACACGCAGGTACATGTCGATATCCAGCGCGTTGTGATGTGTGACAAAGGGACGTGCGGTAGCCCCGCCCGGTATCACTTGCAGCATCGGCGTTTCCACTTCCAGAAAATCCTGGCCATTGAGATAGCGGCGAATAAAATCCACAACTTTGGAACGCACAATAAAGGTGTTGCGCACATCCGGGTTGGCAATCAGATCGACATAGCGCTGGCGATAGCGAATTTCCTGATCGGCCAGGCCGTGGTATTTGTCCGGCAACGGGCGCAACGACTTGGTGAGCAGTTGGTACTGATCCAGAGTAACGTACAAGTCGCCCTTGCCAGACTTGTGCAACTCACCCGCCACGCCAATGATATCGCCCAGATCCAGCGTTTTGGCAAATGGCCGTGCGTCTTTGGTAATGTATATCTGAATTTGTCCACTGCCGTCCTGCAACACCATAAAAGCGCCGCGGCTGCGCACAATACGACCAGCCACACTGACTGTCTTGCCAAGCTTTTCCAGCTCTTCCTTTGAATTGTTGCCAAACTCCTGTTGCAAAGCCTGGGCCTTGTGCTCCGGACAGAAGTTATTGGGGAACGCGGGTCCACCCGCATCGCGCAACGCAGCCAGTTTGGCGCGGCGCTCAGCGATCAGTTTGTTCTCTTCCTGCAAGCCGTCTTGTTGACTGTTTGTTTCCGTCATTTTTTTGCCTATTGCTGTATTACTTAATTCAGTGTGTGGTAAGTGTTCGATGTTCGACTTTGGATGTTCGACGCAAAGCAGTGCGGAGCCCACGTTCACATAATGGACAAGTACATCACAAATTGCCCCGCATAACATTGGTCGTAAACTGCCGCATTTGTTTTAACTTTTCATCCAACATCGAACATCGAACTTTCAAATCTCGCTACAATCCTGCCTTCAAACTGGCCTCAATAAAGGGGTCCAGCGCCCCGTCCAGCACCGCACCGGTATTGCGTGTTTCCACTCCGGTACGCAAATCCTTGATACGTGAATCATCCAATACGTAAGAGCGAATCTGGCTGCCCCAGCC
>JBNKFQ010000304.1:0-4432 GCA_050289385.1 Porticoccaceae bacterium
GGTAATATCGGCACTCAGGCCGTCGACCCGACTTTGATCCATAACGCCTGTCGTTTCAGGCAGACAGGGCACATAAATAAGATTCACCGCCAGCGTGCGCCTGTTTTCCGTGATGTAGGAGCAGGTCAGTAAAAAAGGTCGCAGCAGGCGGCTCAAAATATCGATAACCCGCTTCAATGCGGCATTGCTGAATGTCAGCAGGCTCGAATCCAGCTCGGTTATGTCAGCGGCCGAACTGGGATGCAATACTACGGCAATCACGCTGTCGACAGCCGCGGGAGCTTCTGCAACGGTAATCGGGGTGGAATAGTTTTCAATATAGAGCTGAGCGGTTGATGCCGGTACGTCAATCAGATGCCAGAATAAAAGATCGGTACGGCGCAGTGCTACGATTTCCAGTGTGGAGTCCAATGCCTGCAACAGGCTGTCGAGTTGTGTTGCCGTAGCCTCCGGCGGCAAGGCAATGAGCAACAGGTTTGTGTTTGAGGGCAGGACAGTGGTCAATATCCGGTGTGTGGCAAACAAATGGGAGCAGACGAGCCTTACCAGTTGCTGTTGTTTGTCCAGTTCCGCGAGCAGGCTGCCAAACGCTGTGGAGGCCGCTTCCTTATAAGCGATGTCGATTGCAAAACGCCGCCCATGTTTGTGAATGGCGCCGACCATCTGCGGGTATTTGCCTTGCAGCTCATACAGCCCTTGCAGCAGGCGGGAAGGTACCTCTGCGTCCTTGTCCGCGGAACCGGCCTCTGTGGATATGACATCCAGATAGCCCAGGGCGGATGGGTTTATCTTCTCGATGCGACCGTACCGGACTGCCTGCAAAAGAGGATTGTCGGATGGTGGGGAGTGAGCGGGGGGGATTGTATAGAAGTACTCCGTTAAAAAGGTTTCATAAGGTAGCGTCGCATTCATTGGTTGTTACCTGCGATCCAGTCAGGAATCCAATACCGCCATTGTCAGACGCGATACACACACGATTCGGTTTTGTTCGTCGGTAATACTGATATCCCACACCTGGGTACTGCGGCCCAAATGCGCGGGCGTGGCTAGCCCGTAGACTTTGCCGGCGGCCACACTGCGGATATGGTTGGCGTTGATATTCAGCCCCACACAGCGTTTGCCGGTCTCACAACACATTTCTGCGGCCAGACTGCCGGTGGCTTCGGCCAGCACCACCGAAGCGCCGCCGTGCAGCACTCCGTGAGGCTGATGGGTACGCCAGTCCACCGGCATGGAGGACTTTAGATAGTCATCGCCAATTTCAATGATTTCGATGTCCAGATGGGCCTGTAGAGTACCCTCGGAGAGTCTGTTTAACTGCGCGAGCGTTTTTTTCGACTTCCAGATTGGCATAGACCCTTCTCAAGGGGCGTCCCCTATTCACTCAATTCAATATCCAGGCTGTAGAGCAGAATAACCGCTTCCGGCATGTTGAATTTGGCCCGGCTTATGGTATTGGAAAAAATATCGATGTTGTAATGGGAAGACTCTGTAAAATTGGCACGGGTCAGATTCGTATTGCGGAAAGTACTGTTTTCCAGATCGCTGTAGCTGAAATCGCCGTCTTCACAATCGGCTTCGGTAAAATCGGTATCCTGAACCTTGCATTCAATCATTTCCACTTCGCGCAGGTTCAAGCCGAAAAAGGACGAGCCGTTGAGAATGCACTTGTCAAACTTAAGGCCGCTGTTTAATTGCACCCTGGGCCAGGCTGCACTGGTCCAGTTGACTCCGACAACCTTGCATTCCTTGAACGCGACGTTGTTAAAGGCCGTTCCGCTTATCTTTATGGCGCTGAGGTTGCAATTTATAAATTCACAGTCGTGAAATCGGCATTGGGCAAGAGAGCTTTCACTGAAATTGCATTTTTCAAAAACGCAATCGTAAAACTTTTTGGAATGCAGCTCTTCTTCGATGAGGTTGATGTTCTGAAGTTTCTCTTCGGCGTATTCGTCTTGATCTGATCTTATGTCCGGCATGATTGATCCAAATGTGACAGATACATTTTTTCCTTGAAGTAAATTGACGAGTGATGGGGCGTGGATAAAAAAATAATTTTTATGTGCATACCCGCGCTGGCATTCTACCCGCTCTCTATTGGCTGTCAAGTTAATCTTTTAAACTTGTCACCGAATTTTACCAACCTCCCGCATTGGTCAGGAACCCCTATGTTGCCCTATATTTTTCTTATATTGTGCATATTGCGCACTGCATAACTTGCAGAATGTATAGAACTACATATCATTGTGTGCAGTCACACCATTTAAGAAATGCACCTTTATGCCGTGCAGATGTTTTTAAAAATACACCGCTTTCTATATTTCGGTAAATAAAAAGGTTTTTCGCCTTTCGTTGAACCAAGCGTCTCAATAAAATTTATAAATCAACAAAAAAGGGAAATTTTACCATGCACAGATTATCAATCCACGCCATAATCCGGGCCGGTTTAGTAGCGGTTATATTACTATGCACAGGGCTGACCGCACATGCGGAGGAAAAGGAGTGGCACGCTAAACGTTTAAAAGCTCAACTACGCGAATTGCAGGCACAGATCGATGAGTTAAAACAGGGAATTCACCAACCTCTCTCAGTCGATGTCTACTGCGATGCCGGTGAAACGGTTACCGCAGCCCTGAACACCTTGGCGTATTCCAATGCGCCTGTCACTTTAACTCTGTATGGAACCTGTTCGGAATCGGTCGTTATCAACCGTGATGACGTAACCCTCCAAGGGGCAACGCGGGAAGATGGTATCGAGGGGGTTTTCCCGGTATTGGTTACCAACGGCTCGTCCCGCATCGTGCTGCGATCGCTGACACTGCGCGGCCAATTTGCCGGGTTGATCTGTTCCTACCGCGGCTCCGCCACCGCCACTCAGGTTTCCATTGTCGATGGCCTGCGCGGCGTTTCTGCGTTTTACGGTGGCACCTGTATAGTAGCGGATTCCCTGATCAGCGGCAACATGCAGGGGCTGACCGTCGGCGACAGCAGTAACATCCGCATGCAGGGTTCAATTATCGAAAACAGCACTATCGGCGCGAGTGTATTTACCAATGGCTCTCTCACCCTCGACAGCTCGGACAGTGTTGCCAAAACCCTGGTGCGGGATAACATTATCGGGGTGGATATTTCCACAAACGGCACCCTGCGGCCGGTGAGTGTGAGTATAGAAAACAATCTGGACGACGGTATAGTGGTGCGCACCGGCGGCGCCGTTTATGTGGCCGACTTTTACACCTCCAGTGTGCAGGATAACGGTGGGGACGGTATAGACCTGCGCGATTTGGGTAAAGCAACCCTCACCGACAATTTCAGTGTGTCCAATAATGGCGGTTTCGGTGTAAATTGCTCGAATACCGTTGTGCTGGAGAAAGCCTCGCTGTCACCGCCTGTGGCGGACAACAAAATGGGGGATTTCGGTTTTGACTGCCCGGAATCCCGAGCCATCGTCCAGTAGCGTTATTGTAAAAATTAGGAAGACTGATGTTCAATTACCAGGAAAATCTGCCCGATTATCTGCGTACACTGGCGTTGTCCGGACTGGAAGATGTGCTCCAGGCCGTTGCTGTTTCCCGCTCGACCGGGCGCGACGGGCGGGAGATTCACATATATAAACTCGGTGATCCGGCCTCCGACTGCTTGATACTGCGGCCGCCAATTGGCATATCCTTTCTGTTGGTTGCAAGGCTGGCGAGGGCGCTGTCGCAGCGGTTTTATGTAATGATCTGGGAATCCAGAGGCTGCCCGGATGTCAATGGTCCGCTGACCGACAGCGATATCGAGCTGGAAACACAAGCCGCCGATCTTGAAGCCATTCTGCAGCGGGAAGACATTCAACGTTTTCATTTTGTCGGCTGGTGTCAGGCGGCACAACTTGCCGTACAAACCCTTTGCAGAGCCAAGGCTACCCCGCAAACCCTCGCGTTGGTAGCGCCTGCCGGGCTCGGGTGTGCGGTGCTGGCTTCGGATTTTGAGAAAAATGCACTGCCGATTTATTTGCAGATTGAACAAAACGGAGTGGAGTACGCCGGCAAGCTGAGAAAAATTCTGGATAAGTTTGGCGACCAGCCGCTGACAGAGAGCAATATGGCGGAAAAGTTATCGCTACTGCACTTGGTGTCACCGGAGGCGACCTACCGGTTTTCCCGCTATATGAAAGCCTATAAAAACAATCAGCAGAACGTCAAAGCGCTGCTGGATAGCGCTTTGTCAGAGAAGCACACTTGTATTATTCACAGCCGGGACGACAACTACAGCCACTATTCGGAATCGGTTCAGTTGTCAAAACGCTACCCGTCCGTGCGGCTGAAGGTGTTGCCTGCCGGTGGCCACTTGCTACTGTTTTACCAGCCGCAACAGGTGGCAGATATTATTTTCCAATTTATTGAAACCACCCCATAACCCGATGCCGTGCCGGCTGAAAACGGTCAAG
>JBNKFQ010000305.1:0-4047 GCA_050289385.1 Porticoccaceae bacterium
CGGGCAATGCTGGCCGGTGGCTTTGGGGCCGTTGGTGATCTTGCATTTGCGGCGGTCGAAGCTGGCCAGGTGGGCGCTGCCGGACAGCGCGGTCCAGATAACGCCGTCGGTGTCCACATCCACTCCTCGTGGCGCGTAGCCCCAATCCTCGCGCGGTGTAATGCCGTTATTGAACGGGGGCTCGTAAATTTCCGTGATGCAGGTTTCCGGAGGATGGTTGCCCGGCGTGACGCGCAACAACGCGCCCGGCGTCGGCCCCGGATTGGCGAGCCAGACAGAGCCATCAACCCGGTTCGGGATGATGCCGTAGTAAAAGTTGGCGATGAACCGGTTGGTCACGTCGTCACCGATACGGTGCGTGGCGTCGATTCGGGTGTCCCGCGCCGGATCGACAGCATTGCCCGGTTCGTTCCAGGGTTTGGTGATTTTTCCGTCGCCATTGGTGTCCAGCACCGTCGGGCACCAGCCCTGCGATGCCCGCTCGTCACCGGTCTCATCCAGATTCTTGGTGTTGATCCAGCCCAGCACTTCCCTGTCGCCACTGAACCACAGGGTGTTGTTGGCATCCAGCGAAAATTGCAGGTGATGTGTGGTAAAGCAGGTATCCACGAGCTTGAATTTCCCAGTGGCCGGGTCATAGTAGGAGGCCTGCCGGGTGCTGCGGTCTTTCGGGAAATAGTCCGCGTATGGATTATCGGCGCCGTTGCGGCACCAATTCGGCGTATCCGGCGTTTGACGCACTTTCGACGTCATCCAGACACGGCCCTTGTCGTCCATCATCGGATTGTGGTTGTCCGCACCGCCCTGCGGGTTATGGCTGTCGGTACCTTCCCGGTACACGGGTTTGTCGCCTTCCCTGGTGCGCATGGGGACGGCCAGGATTTTCGACACATTCGTCCCCGGATCGGTGATCAACAATTCGCCGTCGAACTGTGCGACGCCGTAGATCGGGCCGTTGGCGTTGAGATGCGGGTTGCGTTTGTCGGTGGTGATTTCATCATGCACCAGGGTGGTATGCGCGTCGCCCCAGTCCCACATGGTGATCACCAGATTACGTTCGACGCCTTGCGGCCGGGGCGGCTGGGGTGGCGTTTCTCCCGCCTTGATGCGGTCGGTCCAGGCGGCGTACATCTTTATCATCTGCTGATATCCGATCAGGCCGGCGTGCAGATTCATACCGGGACCGGCTGGACCTAACGTCAACCTGTAACGCCAGGCTTCTTCGGTATTGGTAAAGGTTTTGTCGAGGTGGGCAATATCCCGGGTAACTTCGGTGCCCAATTGATGGCAAAGCTGGCAATGCTGTTTCATGGCATCAATCCAGGCTTCCCGGGTTTTCATCTGGGGATCGATGCCGTTACCGGCAGCACCGGTACCGGGAAACTGATCTGCAGCAGGTGGTTGCACCAGCGAATACCAGTAGCTGGCTGGGAAAATCTGGGCGGCTTCCTGCGGCGTGGCCGGGTAGGCGGCTGTGAGCTCCAGCCGGTCACCCGGTTTTCCGGTTACGGCGCTGGAATCCTTCAGGCCGTAGCCGCGCACCCAGATACGGTAATTGGCCTCGGGCATTTCCGGCAACGCGAATCGGCCCTGATCATCGGTAACGACAATTTTGGTATAACCCGAGGAAAGATCATCGGTTTCCGCAATCACCCAAACCCCGGCTTCCGGACCATTTTTACCTTTAACTTGGCCGGTTATGGCTTTGTTGGCTTCCGATGCGGTGAGGATGTTGGATATAAACGGGAAAACAAGTAAAAGCAGCGCGACTGCTGGACGTGCCCTGAACATGAATAAGCCCCTCGAAAACAACGTTTAGACAAGTGCTGTGTAGAGGAGCAAAGGTATCAAAAAAGCTATGGGCTAATATTTGGTTAAGAACATTTTTTCTTTGGGGTTGAACAATTTTTGAGCGGAGGGTCAAATTCTACAACGCACTGCGGTGGGGGAGTACCCGAAATGGGTGCGGAATGCCGTCGAGAAATTGCAGGCATGACTGTAACCTACAGCCTGGGCCACCTGCTCAACAGTAACTCCGCCGTCTTGCAGCAGGTCGTAAGCATGTTGCATGCGCTCTTTTTGCAGGTATTCAAAAATGGACTCGCCAAACAGATTGCGAAACCCGACTGTTAGCGCTGTTTTGCTGATACCCACCGCTTTGGCAATATCATTCAGGGTGAGCGGTTCGGTATAACGTCCAGCCAACAGGTCGCGGGCTGCCTGTATACGGTCCACCTGACGGGAACGGCGGGTTTGTGAAACAACGTCAACCGAAGATTCGTCCGCCATACGACTGATTAACAGGCACATCAGCTCAATGGCTTTGGATTGCCCGTACATTGGGTTGCTCCACACAGAATTATGGGATTCCAGCACGGAGCGCGCCGCCAATGTCAGGTCGGGCGTCAGGGGAATCGCATGGGCGGAAAAAGGGAGGGGCTCTGGTAATACCATGTCGCGCAGCTTGCCAGGCAGGGTACTTGGTTCCAGGGCCATTTGCGTTTCGAAGAAATCCCGTTGTAAACAAAGCGCAACCCAACTGCTGCGACCCGCGCTCATCAGGTCCATTTTGACCATATCTGGCGGACCGGAAGTAATTAACACCTGGGGACGCTCGTGTTCGTGCTCACCAAAGCCATCAAGCACCGTGGTATGCTTGCCCTCCAGCCAGAAATTGACCTTGATGTAGTTTTCCTGCCGGATACAACCGATATAATCTTCTTCGCGACAGGATTCCACCGCCTGCAATAAAAAGGTGTTGTCCCGGTAGATTTTTGACTTACTCCAATTGCCCCTTTGTCGGTACTGGAGGTCATCGGGCCGGCCAAGCCCTAACGCGGCAATCGTTTGGATTTGTTCCGGTCGCGTGGCCCGCGGATAAAAACGCTGTTTTTTTAGCATGGCCTGCCTCCGAATTAACGGGTCCTCATCCAGGAACGACATCCATGCCGTTTTGCGGAGTCGAAAAGAAAAAGTGTGATTTTTCTTTTCTCATATTTTCAGTGGCTTAGGTCACCGAAAATGGCGGTACATCCCTGCGCTGTGATTAGTGTAAGTCTTGGGCGGTAACCAATGTACATGGTACATGCTGAAGATCTATACTCTGTGCTTCATTGCGTGCGGCACTCTAATGGTATTGAATCATTATAAGCTCATGGTGATCAACTGCAATGACCAGTGGACCATGCGGAAAATCAGGTAACTGTTCGCTGCGCCTTAGTCACCAAACTTTCCGCATGGTCCATTAGGTAAATTTTCAGGCTATCTGGAATGAGAGGTAATTGTGGATGGTAAAAGGCATAATCGTATTTTACTTACTGTTGGTGTCATTGGGTGCATGTTCAAATGAGAACGACCTAAAACTTGAGGCTGCATTTCACTTTCCGGTGTCGATCAATGCCGGAAAAGATGCCGTTTGGCCTTTTCTGTTTCAGGTGGACAAATGGAAATACTCTGTTTCCAGGCTGCGGAGCAAACATTTAACTGCGGATCAGGAAGGGGGTGTGGTTGAGGTTTTTCAGGGTGGGGCTTCGGATAAACCCTCGCTGCTGATCAAAACGCTCAAAATCGTACCGAACGAACACTACAGCTTCAGCATATATGCAAATACAGGTCAGTTTGTCGGATTTGCTGCTTATAACCTGAAAGAGGAAAAAGGGAAAACAAGTGTGACCTATGATGTTTATATCCAGACTGCAATGCCAGGAGCTTCCAGCCATCAAGTTGAAGAGCGTAAGAAATTAATGGTAGATGAGATGGAAAACCGGCAGCCAAAAGAATTGGCAACATTAAAAGCTCTGGTGGAACAGGGAGCCTAGGGGCCGTTAACAATTACCCAGCAGGCGCTGTTGCCCCTGAAAAAACGCCAGACAAGGCATGAGGAGAGAAGTTTGGGACTTTTTTTAGAAAATGAGGAAAATGAACGACGAATAACGCGGTATGGCGCTTTTTCAGGGGCAACCCCCTCTATTGAAACGAAAGGGGCCGGGCCCATTTTTTCCCTCAGCGGCACTTTCTTTGGCTGGAGAATCACTCGCTCATGTAGAA
>JBNKFQ010000306.1:0-8275 GCA_050289385.1 Porticoccaceae bacterium
GCTCGGAAATGAGACGCGGCGTTCGGGGTGGATGACTCGCGGTCGCAGGCTACCGTCCTCTGGCACGTGCTGCACTAACGGCGGGCCGATTTTCAAGTTGCGGGTGTCGACCAACTGGGTGAATACGCGCTTCGAGTCGGGTGACCAGATTGCTTCCAGGCTGGGTGTTTCCTGGCGTCCATACACAGTTGGCGTACCTGCGTAGACATAAAACTGTTCGCCGTCCCGGGTCAGGGGCCTCTCCTTGCCACTTTCCAGTTCTCGTAGCCACAAATTGTAATCGCGCACAAAAAGCGCTTTTTTTCTGTCCGGTGAAATTCGCCAGTTCTGTGGATATTGGTCAACAGCACGACAGTCCTTGCTTCGCTCGTCGTAAACCCAGTTTTTGCCAAAGGCTGAAAATTTAACAATACGAGGCGACAAAGTGATCTCTGGTTCGGAAAGCGGCAGATTGTCAGCATTCACATTTCTTGCCGCTGCTTTTGTCAGTGCATGCGCTAATGCAGAATGATCAAATGCAGCGCTATTGACGCCTTTTCGGGCGTCCACTATTCGATAGTGTTTACCTGTTTTGGTGTCGCGCACGTACCAGAATTCATGATTACCGATCCAGTGAGGGTACAAGGTAGTATTAAATACCAGGCGTTTCGTATAGCTGCCTTGTTCAATTTTCTGCGCACGTTGATAACGTGGCAGTACGCCCTGGTGATCGTGCAGTTGTTGAGAAGGGCAGTTGTTAATTAGTTCTGCATGAGAAGTTGCAGCTTGAGCTGAATTGGACAGCAGAGGAGTTACTGCACCGGCAGCCAACAATGTGTTTGCCGAATTTTGAATAAAGCGTCGCCTTGACAACCGTGTACGATTTGCATTTTCTGCGGACGGGTTACCATCAAGCAGATGGTTATTTGACATAGTGCTCTCTCTTTTGGAAATTTGTGCAAGATTGATTTGATGTTGATTTGTAAAAGTCAGGGTTTTTCTTTGAAATCAGAGCGCCAGGGTATTGATTTAACAGGGCTCGACCACCAAAAATTTATTACTGACTGAGTGTTTCTTCTTCGGCACCATACACTGCCAGCACCGCTGCAAAAGTGTCGATGGCTCGCCACAGGTTTTCAATTTTCAGGTTTTCGTCAGGTCCATGCTGATTATTGTCGTGATTGGAGATGGGTAATAAAATAATTGGTGCATCAGTAACCTGGCGGATAGAATAAATTGGCAAGCTGCCACCCATGGTAGGTGTCATCAATGGAGGCTGGCCATCCATTGCCGTGATTATATTTTTCAATTGTTTCGCCTCGCGATTGTCCAGCTCTGTACGCAGGGCGGGGTAACCCTGTTCAGCCCAGTCGGCATACACCAGATTTGGAAGTGTTGCACGTTCCCGATCAGATGGGGGGTGGTCAATTATCGTGTATCCTTGTGCAGCGATGTGCGTATTCACCATATCTTTTACATTGGCCGGAGTCTGATTTGGCACCAGTCGAAAATTTATTGTGGCTGTCGCAGACGGCAATATTACATTGCGGGCATCTTTACCTACCGTGCCCATGCGAATTCCGGTTATCACCGCAGCCGGCTGCATGATAGCCTCTTCAAGGCGCGTATTCTTGAGTCGTGATTCAAAGATGGCTAATTCCTTTTTCAAGGTATTATCTATATCCGGCATGGCCGCGATAGCTTCGTTTTCGACTTTTGATATTGGTGTCACATCCTGATAAAAATTCTTGATGGCAATGCGTCCCTGGGCGTCGTGAAAACTGTCGAGCAAACTGACCAACAGTTCACCCGGGTTGGGTGCCCAATTGCCATAATGGCCACTGTGTAGCGGGCGCACAGCGCCATAAGTCGTGAGGTGAACCTGGGTTACACCGCGTACGCCATAAACAAATTGCCGACGTCCGGATTGGTGCATGGGGCCGTCGCAAAACAGCAACAGATCACTGGCCAGCAACTTCTGGTGTTTATTCAGTACGGCTGCCAGGGTAGGTGATCCGTGCTCCTCTTCGCCCTCAAGAAACAATTTGATATTTACACTTGGTTGCAAACCGGCTGCCGTCAGTGCATCCAGTGCTGCCATGACAGCAATAATGGGCGCTTTATCGTCACCGGCAGAGCGCGCAAAAATTCTCCAGGTTGGGTCAATTTGTTCGGTTGAGTCTGGCCAGTCAATTTTCTCGCCGTGGTTTTCCACCAGATCTGTACGCAGTATCGGTTGCCATGGTGATCCGGTCCAGCGCTCCACATTTACCGGCTGGCCGTCAAAGTGCGCGTAAATCAGCAGGGTTTTATGGGCATTTGGAAACCGGCGCTCGGCAAAAACGTACGGTCCGCCGCCGGCTCGCAGCTGTTGCGTTTGAAATCCACGGCGAGTGAGGTAGCTTTCAATCCAATTGGCATTGGCCTGCATATCTTTTTCGTTTGTTGCCACATTTGGCAGAGACAGCAAATCTCGAAAGTCACTTAGTATGGTAAGCCCGTGTTCCGTTCGCCATTGCCTGACGGTTTGTTTTATTTCGGTGATAGTAGTGTTGGCAGATGCCGACAGGGTAGCAAGCAAAAGCAATGTGCCAATAGAAAAACGATTTTTCATTGAACTCTCCGTAAAAAGTTATGCGACTACAAACTCATATAAACTAAACGGCCCCGGGGAACCTCTGATTATTCAGCCAACTACGCGAGATACCACAAATATTATCCATAAATTTATAATATTTCGTATCAATGTAATTATCTACCTTGAAAAACCGGTTTGCGCTTTTCGATAAAAGCCGTGACCCCTTCAACAAAATCCGCTGTTTGACTAGCCTGCCATTGCAGTTCTTTTTCCAGCTCAAGATGTTGTGGTAAATCATGTTGACAGGATGCTCTCAATGCCTGTTTTATTAATGACAGGCTTTTTGTCGGCTGGGTGGCCAAGTGCATCCCCAGCCCCAGTGACTCATCCATTAATCTGTCATCATCAACACACTGCCAGATTAACCCCCACTGTTCAGCCTGTTGCGCAGCAATAGATTCTCCCAGCATGGCCACCGCTGTGGCCCTGGCCAGGCCGATTGTTTTGGGTAAATGCCAGGTACAGCCAGCGCCTGGAATCAAACCTGTTTGGGAGTAGGTAAAAGCAAAACGTGCGCTGTGGCAAGCCACAACAATATCACAGGCTAGTGCAATACTGACACCTCCTCCGGCAGCTATGCCATTTACAGCGCAAATTACAGGAATCGGCAGTTCTGCAATTGCCGTTATTAATGGGTTATACATTTCCCCCATGGTCTTTCTGAGATTTACTCTACCCTGAGTAATTTCGACGTGCAGGTCCGATAAATTCTGTCCAGAGCAAAAACCGCGACCAGAACCTGTCAACAATAAACATCGAACAGCAGGATCAACCTTAATGGTTGCCAGTGCGGCACAGAGCTCTCCACACATTTGCCAGGAAAGGCTGTTAAGAGTGTCTGGCTGGTTAAGGGTTAGTATCGCGACGCCTTTGTCGGTAGAGAGTGTGATAGTTTGAAATTCTGACATGGATTAATTTTCTCCATATAGAAGGCGCTACAACAGGTAGTGCTCTTCTCGCAGTTGATTTTTCAGTACCTTACCCATGGCATTTCTCGGCAAGGATGCTCTGAAAAAAATGCGTTTGGGTTGTTTAAAGCGTGCCAGTTTTCCCTGCAAAGCGTCACAAATCGTTATTTCATCCAGCGTGACACCAGGGCGTGTTACAATTACAGCAACCACAGCTTCGCCAAGGTCGGAATGGGGCAAACCGATTACAGCCGACTCTTTTACTCCCTCAATGCTGTCAATACAGGTTTCTATTTCTTTAGGGTACACATTGTATCCACCAGATATCACCAAATCCCTGGCACGACCAACAATAGTAAAACGCCCCTCTGTATCCATTTTGGCAAGGTCGCCACTGATAAAGTAGCCGTCTGCCCGAAAATCTTTTTGCGATTGATTCGGCATACGCCAGTATCCCTTAAAAAGACCATGACTCTTTAATTCCAGGATGCCAACCTGCCCCGCTGGCAGCGCTTGCCCATTCTCATCGGCTATACGCACCTTTACGTTCGGCAGGGCAAAACCGACAGTGCCGGCAACCCGTTCACCCTGCAAAGGATTAGAGGTGACCAACCCTGCTTCAGTCATGCCATAGCGTTCCAGTATTCGGTGGCCAGTGAGTTCTTCAAATTTGGAAAACGTGTGTTCTTGCAAGGGGGCTGAACCGCAAATAAACAGGCGTATATTGCGGCAGGTTTCGCGGCTGAAATCGGGATGGTCAAGCAGGCGAGTGTAGAAAGTTGGAACTCCCATAAACAGAGTTGCCTCTGGCATTAACGACAGAATTAATGCCAGATCAAAGCGAGGTAGAAAAAGTACTGTACCGCCATTTAACAAGCTGCAGTTGAGTGCGACAAACAAGCCATGCGCATGGAATACTGGCAAGGCATGCAACAATACATCGCCCGGTTGCCAGCCCCACGCCTTGTGCAACACAAGGCCGTTAGCAGCAAGATTGCCGTGGCTGAGCATGGCGCCTTTTGAGCGTCCGGTGGTTCCCGAAGTATAGATAATGGCTGCCAGGTCCTGCTCTTCTATTGGTGCCACTGATGTATCGGGTTCAGCGTTTTTGCAGTGCGTCATAAAACTGCCGTTAGCGGCAGTATCAAGAGTCAATAGTTGTCCGGCCTGGTCAGCGAGTTCCACCTGTAATTGCGCAACCGCTGACGGGTCACAAATGAGCAGCGCTGGTTCAGCGTCATTGGCGAATCCGGCCACTTCGCTAGCCGTATAGGCGGTATTCAACGGCACATACACGCTTCCGCTTCGCAGGCATGCCAGATAGAGCACCACTGCTTCCACCGACTTTTTCACTTGCACCAGGACGCGATCGCCACGTTTGATGCCCAAGGCTTTGAGTGCTCCGGAAAATTGCGCCGTTTGGTGTTCCAGTTGTCCGTAAGTCACCTCGCGGCCATCGGGACATTTAAGAAATAGCCGGTTCAGATCTGTCGGGAATCGCGATTGAAATAGCTGGTAAAGGTTTTGATTTTCCACGCCTCAGGCTTCCCGTGCGTGTGGTTTTTGCGACAGTTGCACGACAAAGTCATAAAAAGCGTCGGGCTGAATGCTGATATGACCCAACATATGCTGACTTGCTTGCTCAGTATCGCCACTAACAATAGCGTTTACTATGGCACTGTGTTCCTTATACGACTCGGGCAAACGTTGTGGTCGTCGCAGTTGCAAGCGCCGGTAGGGCGTCAGACGTCGGTGCATATTCTGCGCCTGATTGCTCAGGAACTTATTGTGGCTTCCCTGGTAAATAGCCCGGTGTAGCTCAGCATTAATGGCGTAGTAACCATCGTAATCATTACTTTCCAGAGCCGATTTGCTGGATTTATGAATTGCCAGCAATTGTTGGCGCTCCTGGCTGGACATGCGTCGTGCTGCCAGTTGTGCGCACAGAGCTTCCAGCGAAGCCATAACTTCCAGAATTTCGAGCACGTTTTGCAAACTGATCTCGGCAACAAAACACCCCCTTTGAGGTCGCAGCTCTGCCAGGCCAGTGTGAGCCAATTCCCGTAGCGCTTCTCGGATCGGGGTGCGAGATACGTCGAAGCGCCGGGCCAGACTGCTCTCTTCGAGACGCTCCCCGGGTAGCAGTCGGCCTTCGATAATATCTTCTTCCAGTTGGGCCTTGATATGGCTGGTTCGACTTGCAGTCATCGTAGTGTCTATTACTCTGCGGATGGGAGAATCGACAAAACATTATACATACCGCCAATAAAATGTATACATTTGTATTTTTAATGTATTCAATTAGTTAACACTAATTGGATTATCCCTGCTGGAGGCCATTTTTACGTCCAGCGAGGCGGAAGAAATGCAGTTTAGGGAGTTGATGGTGTCTGCTCCGCGAATATTGGACAATCGGGGCATGCAGAAAAAGGGCGGATTCCAGATTGGGAGACTTTTATTTGATTATTGGCTATATGATGAATGGCATACTTAAGCTTGAATACGACGTTATATGGTCGCACGTCGGTAGTGATTCGCTGTCGCTCGGTCCTTCGGACCGCCTTCGGCGCCGAAATGGTAAAACTATTTTTCGTACGTCGCACGCTAAAAACGACATGTCTCTGTAGCCTTCTGTTACCGGGCATTTGGTTTGTGCGAAGAAGGGTTGGACCGGCCTTAAAAGCGTGCGACGTATAGCGTGCGACGTGCGACCGCCCTTAAGTAAGCACCATTCGGCTATATGATTATTTGATCATTACAACAACTGCCCTGACCCTCCAGCTTGATAAATATACCCTTCTCAATCCGTCAGTCGCGCCGATTGCGTTCGCGTATTCTCTGTTGCTGATCGTTCATGGTGTTTTATTTTCAGGGATCAGGTCCAGCACCAGGTTTTTGTTCGGCGCGGTATAGGCATTAAGGACCTTAAGACTGAGCGACCTGATCTCCCGGGGCTGTTTAATGCCCTTCATGCCCAGGGTCACGCTACCTTTGGCGGGAATTGTCAGGCGCGACAAAACGCTGGTAAACGAGATCTCACCTTGAAATTCAATATCGAGCGCCAGCGGTGCGCGATTGTGAAGGATGATTTTACGCACTTCCGGTGTTCTTTCGGTACTCTCTCCCACCGTTAGCGACAGTGCGCCGCGAAACAGGTTGAGTAACTCCGGCTCACGACCTTGCAGGACATTGTCAGTGTAGGCGATGGTGGTGCGATTAAACAACGCGTCCTTGATTCCATCCAGGGTTTTCTCTTTCGCCAACACCAGGGTGACGGGACGATGGGCAGTGGCGGATAGCGGACGACAATGGTTCTTCCAGTCGCCGCAATAGCGGTAGTTGCTCTGCCCTTCCAATCGCCATTGCATCAACCCATGCACATCGGAGTTAGCCAGCAGGGTCAGGTTGTAGTCCAGGGCAATCTGAAAAGCGTCATCACCCGTGACCTCGATACCTCGTAACAGTTTTTCCTTAAACAGCTTTCTGTGAATATCGTCCACACGACCAATCATATCTGGTCTGCCGGGGAAGCTGGGGTGATTGTAAAAGATAAAGGCGCCCTGCTCATTAGCCGCCTTAATGGTCCGATAGGCACCTTCGCTCATGGCGGCACGGGCTGTGGAGGTCATGGATTTGCCGTGGTTGTACCGATAGTCATCCACCAGCAGTCCATTAGCATCTGTGATGAATACGGCATTGCTGTGACCCGGCGGCATATCGCGGGTGATCTCGGCACCGGGGATCACCAGTACATTCTTGTCCTCGGCAAACTCGCGGGCAATGACATAAGAGCGATTACGATCCGGATGAGGAATATCTTCCTGGTGAGGTTGATATTCCAGATGTTCCGTGGAAGCAAACCCTGTTAACCCCTCGCGCACCGCCTCCTGCACCCGGATCGTGGGCCAGACCTGGCCGTCGGAAAATACCGTATGGGTATGGAAATCCACTGCCAACACCAGGCGGCCATCCGCAGTTAACGGAAAATCAAAAGGTCGCGACGATGGATAATTTTCAGCCCAGCTCAACAGAGGCAGCAGGCAACCCAGGATGATAGATAACAACATTTTATTCATATTGAAATTGTCAGGACAAAAGTATCAGAACAAAAGTATACTGCAGGCACCGGTAGTGGTATAGAACTCTGCCACCCGGGCGTATTTGTAATAGCGATCCACATTGACAAAACAGGCTAACGAGCTGTCCTTGTCGCACTCTCACCCCAAACAGCCGCCTGAACTTTGGTGCTGATGTTATCAGCCTTCAGGCCGGTTCAGGAAACGGGGTTATGGAATTTATTGAGAGGCTGACTTTTATTGATGCACTATTAAATGTTCACCACCGGCGCCTCTGGCGTCGGTGGTGAATTTTCCTGGAAAACAACTGATTAAAAAGCGTATCGGATATTAAGCCCGATGGTTCGGGGGCGCAGACGGAAACCAGCTGCACCTTCTGGCGCGTTAACAACACTGAGGTGTTCCACCCAGGTTAGATCGTCGGCATTGGTGAGATTTTTGACAAACAGATCGACCGCCAGCTTATCCAGTGTGATACCGGTTTTCAGGTGGATTTGACTGAAACCGCCGCTAATGGGCACAGCAACGGGTTGATTTAACCTGGTTCCATACTCGCCCACATAGGCGTAGTCGACCCGGGCGAAGGCGTCGTAGCCGGCCAGGCTGAATCCATACTCCAGGCCCGCGCTAAAATTGATATCCGCCGAACCGGGCAGGTCATCGCCCTTCTCGCC
>JBNKFQ010000307.1:0-13134 GCA_050289385.1 Porticoccaceae bacterium
TACTCGGACGAGTATCGCGCAGATTCAATGGGTCCAGAATGTGTTTGCTGACGTAGTTACTAAACTGTTCACCAGAGACGCTGGCGACAACAGCGCCGGAAATGGACAGCCCGAGATTGGAATAGCTGAAGTAGGTATCGGCCGGGTAAAGCGTTTTTTGCTGCGCAACCGCTTTGGCCAGAATATCTGTTTTGGGAAAGTCGAGGGAATTCCAGAAGGAATTGCGAAATTCCCGAGGCAAACCCGACGAATGAGTCAGCAGGTTCTGAACAGTGGCTGTACCCATTTCCGGGTAAATATTTTCAATGTCGTACCAATCCACGTATTTGCTTACAGGGTCATCCAGTCGCAATTTGCCCTTTTCCTCGAGCTGCATGGTGGCAATGCCGGTAAACAGCTTGGATATTGAACAGATACTGTGAATCGTATCGCCCGTAGCCGACAGCTTTTTTGCCGGGTTGGCATAGCCGTAACCGCCGTTTACCAGGATTTCCTGGTCGTGGAGTACCGAAAACGTGACACCCGGCAACTGCTTGTAATCCCGTTGCGCTTCGAGCCAGATCTGCAACAGTGCAGCCGCTTCCTGGATTTGGGGGTTATCGGATAAGGATTTCGCGTGGCATACAGGCGCTGCTATACTCAACACTAACAGCAGATAAGCAAAGGTCTTCATGATCAGATTCCTGTTTATTGGAGTGCCTTCGGGGGAGCCTCTGGACGGGAACCAGTTAATTGGCCGCACCCTGAATTCGGGTGATACTCTGTAATATTGACGAGATCGCACGATTGCGCAGCCGAGAGAGTAGCATTATTACTTTCGGGAAATCAACAAACAGCGGCCGCACCCACCAGACAGCAACGCGGCGTTCATGCTGTTGTTCCGCCACGCCTTTGCACATCTTTACTGCTACAATTTGCTGACATATCGCACACATTCGCTATTCTCTATTCTCTATTCTCTATTCTCTATTCGCTACAGGAAAATAATTATGAAACTGAATAGAAGAACGCTCATTAAAGGCCTTGGCGCTGCCGGTCTGGTTGGTACTCTGCCCTATTCATTCCAGCCAGAGGGATTTCGCCAAAATAGACACCTGTGGCTGATCTCCCCCTTTGTGGATCTGAGCCAATACCACGAATAACCATTGAGTTGGCCCCTGCGCCACGATCCTGCATGGTAACTCCCGGTATTGTGCTGAGATAATCCCCCATGCTTACCAGGCCACGTTTTTCGATAGTTTCGCTACCAAGAGCGGAAATAGCCATCGGCGAGTCCTGAATATTGGAAGCGCGTTTGGTAGCGGTTACCGTGATCTCTTCCATCATATTATTTCTGGAAATATCATCCTGATTTACCGATTTTTTTTGATTTTCTGCGCTTCCCTGGCTTTTGATATCAGGTTTGATCAACAATGTTTTGGCATCAGTAAACTGGTAGGAAAGGCCATTTTTATTCAGCAATAAAGCCAAAGCCTGGCCATAAGTGTAGTTGCCTTTCAAGGCGACGCCGTCCTTGTTTTTCACCAGATCCGGGGCATAAAGCACCTCCAAATCCGCAGCCATAGCAAAAGTACGTAGTGCGGACTCAAGATCTTGCCGCTCGATATCGTAGTATTGTGGTTTACTATTGTCTTGAGCGCTTACTGTTATTGCGCTGCAACTAAATGCGAGTGCACACATCGTCGCACTCATTTTCCTGGTCATATTTTTGGTACCCACTGTAACCTCCCATCTGATTTTTTTTGCAATACGCTATCTGGATTTGTAACGTTTGCTCTTGTTTAAACGTACGCAAAAAAAATTTGTTCAGTATGGTTTTGGAATTTTTACTCCACTAAAAGCAATATTCAAAATTTATTGACCCCCCTGATCCCACATCGGCAACAACACCACGTTACCAGATTTACTGCGCACCACTCGAATGGAAAAATATTGTTGCAGTGCCTGTATCAAGGTATCGCTGGAACCTGCCCTGAAAATACCACTGACCCTGAGTTCTTTAAGCGCATCATCGCCAATTTCCACCTTTTGCTGAGTGTAGCGATTGACTTCTTCTACTGCCTCTACCAGTGGTCGGTCGCGAAAAATCAGCTTGCGCTGCTGCCAGGCAGATGTTTCTTCAAGATTCACCGACTTGACAGCGGAAATGCCACTGCTGCCATAGGTTACCTGCTGCCCGGGCTCGAGCCTGACTCCAGCGAGAGTAACACTGTTGTCTTTTTCTACCACCTCGACACCACCTTCCATTAAGGTGACTACGACCTTTGACGGATTGAACAACCGCACATCAAAGTTGGTGCCAGTGGCTTTGACAATGCCACCACCAGCAAATACCGTGAACGGGCGTTGTTTGTTGTGGGCAACCGCAAAATTGGCCTCGCCACGTTCCAGGTAAATATTGCATTCACTAAAGCGGAACTCTACCCTCAACAACGTGTTGGTATTCAAAATCAGGGTAGACCCATCCTCCAGCATCACGGTTTTCTGTTCGCCAATGCCGGTCTGGTGGACAGCACCTGCGGGATACCACTGCAAAGTCGCCCAAATACCAATCATCAAAGTTGCGGCAACCGCAGTCAGCGGGTAGAACCAGCGCCGCTTACTCTCGTGTTTTTTGTCGGATTTGGTCATAGTCCGCAACCGCGTTTCGTTAACGGTATCTTCCAACACAGCAGAATGGGCAAAATCGCCCAGGTTGCGCCATTGGGTATTGATACGCTCATAGGCCTGCCGGTGCTCAGGTTGTTGCAACCAACTGTGAAACCGGTTTTTATCGCCGAGTGTCAGCTTGTCGGACCCCATAACGGCAAACCATTCAATGGCCTCGGCTTGAATGCCGTCGCGTTGTTGCTCACTGGATGCTGTCATTTGCACTCTCCCATCCATGCCTCAAAATGAGCGATGGCTTTAATCATGTGCTTGCCTACAGCACTCACAGTGATATCGCAGTGCTGTGCAATTTCTGAATAGGTCAGCCCTTCGTAACGGTGCAAGACAAAAACGTCTCGCGATCGGGGGCTGAGTGCTTTCAAGCCTGTTTCAAATCTGTTCATGCTCTCTCTGGATTCGAGAATACGCTCAGGTGACGTGCTGGGGTTTTCGGGCAGATCCAGGGAACCTCTGAACAAGTCTTTGGCGTCTTCACTGGATAGCTTGCGACTGCGTAAAAAACCGAGCAGCTTGTCGCGATATTTGCGGTACAAAACGTCCACAAATGCACTGGCCGCACCCTGCTCACCCCCTGTGGGAAAATCAGGCCGGTTATCCTCACCATTCATAGAAACTTTTACCAGTCGCATCGGTACTCCCACCGGGAACAATAGCAGCCAGGCAACCTGGCTGCCTGGCTGCCTGGCTGCAAGCGGTGCTTTCGCAGTTATCCTTTAGCTTAAACGCACGAATAATCAAACAAGTCAGTATGGATTTGAAAAAATTTTTGGGATGGGAGATAGGGACGTTTAGTCAGATAATGGCTGAAGACCGTATTTGATCACCTGAGACATACAGGTGGCCTGTTGTTTCGTGGCCGTTAAATACGGTCAAGAGAGGCCTGTTTTAGGGGCAACTGTTCCAATTGAGGAAGAACCGGGTCTTGCTGTATGCTTAAGCCAATACGTAATCAAACTGGTATATAGCCATGCGTCCATCTGTCGCACTCAACGCTCACCGAGACCAGATCAGGAAAGTGGTATTGGCCCATCGTGCACTGAATGCGAGAGTATTTGGTTCGGTGGTTCACAACAAAGACACCGATGACAGTGACCTCGACCTTTTGGTGGACCCTACCCCGGACACCTCCCTCATGGACATCGGAGCCATTCGCTATGAGCTCAAGGAGCTGCTGGGCGTTAACGTGGACGTACTAACACCAAAAGCATTACCAGAATCTTTTCGAGATCAAATACTGAAGGAAGCGGTTGCCGTATGAGTTGAGACCGGCAAAGGCTTATTGATTACCTTGGCCACATCCTGGAGGCAATCCATCGTATTGGAGCCTATCTCGAAGACTGCGATGAAGCAGCATTTTTGGAGAGTCGGTTGATTCAGGACGCCTCTATACGCAATCTGGAAGTTATTGGAGAAGCCAGCCGAAACATTGAGAAACATTACCCGGAATTTTTAGCCAGTCACCCGGAAGTTCCTTTTTTTGATGGCTTATGAAATGCGCAATGCTCTGTCACATGGCTATTTTAAAGTGGACTTCGATATTGTCTGGAAGACCATTGAGCGAGATTTGCCAGAACTCGAAATCATGGTGCAACAATTACTTCAAGAATTGACTGGCAACCCATAACAACTGGCATATAACGCTCAATGGCAACTTCGGTTACAACACGTCCCGGTCAATAACCCCTTTCCAGATCCACCCGCGACAACAGTGGTTCGCCAGCAATATAACGACGCAAATTCTCAATAGCGACTGTCCAGGTGCGGTCAAGCCCTTTGTCGGAGTTCCCGGAAATATGTGGCGTAATTATTACATTGGGCATTTTCCATAATTCATGAGATTCCGGCAGCGGCTCAGGATCGGTAACGTCAAGCCCGGCCGCGGCTATATCGCCCGCCTTGAGGGCCGCCACCAGATCTTCGGTCACCACACTACCCCCTCTGCCAATATTGATAAAATGGGCGGTAGACTTCATGGTTTTAAAAAAATCCCTGTCAAACAGGTCCGTGGTCGACGGGGTCAAGGGAGCCGCGTTTACGACAACATCGGCACGGGCAGCGAGGTCTTTCAGTTCATCAGACAAACCCACATATTCAACATATTCCGGCCCCTTGCGACTGCTGTTACGAGTGGCTATTACCGTCATACCCAAAGCATGGGCCCGTTTGGCAATTTCGGTGCCGATCCCACCCAGACCGACAACCAGCATGGTTCGGCCAGGCAATCCCCAAAAAAATGCCGGATTGGAAATATCGCTGCGTACCCAGCGACGCTCCCGAGCGTAAAACGGCAGTTGACGATTCAGGCTTAACATCGTTGCCATAACGTATTCGGCGATTTCAGGTCCGTACAAGCGTTGTGCGTTAGACACCATGATTGCCGGTAAACGCTCGCGCGCCGGTTCCGCACACCGCTCTACACCAGCGGATAAACTGTGAATCCAGTGTAACCCCGGCCCTGCATCGAGCATGTCTTTGTTACAAAAACCTATGAACACCTGAGAGTCAGCAAGGGCTTCTTTTGCTTCAGCCATTGACGAAACACTAACCAGCTCTATGTCGCCAGCCACCTCTCGCATCAATTTTTCATAATTTGCCGGCAAGCCGAACGTCACGATCTTTTGAGGGGTATTCCAGCCCTCGACATTTCGACTGTCGACACTGCTCTCGCGCAAATTCAGGTTTGTGATCAACTGATCGACAGACAGATATGCGGATATCGGTTCGGCAGGTTCTGAAAGTGCAATACCGCTAAACAATAACAGGCACCAAATCATCAATGCTTTCACCAGATCATTTCTTCTGTACATTATCGGTTTCTCCACGGTATTACGTTGCCACCACTCAGCAACATTTGCCTCAAATCATATCAACCCCGACCACACACAGCATCCCTCAAAAACCTCTCACGAAGACGCATTATCAACAGGACCTGGCACTATCTTTCGCCCAATAAGTATCAAGCAAAAATCCTCCCACACACCCCAACACCAACCACAACCCGATTCCGCGCTCCGGAACAGTCAACAGCACTAGCGCAAAGCCGCACAGTACAAGCAATGATACCTTGGGCAATTTGACTTTGTGATGGGGAGATATTCGAGTATCGTAAGTGACCACCTTGTTACCGAGCGGCGCTAACCCCGCGACCAGTACACCAATCCAAAATAACTCTGCTTGTACCGCCAGAAAATATACGGAAAGTACAACAGAAAGGATTAACCAGACTATAAAGCTGAAACGGAAAATAATCTTAAGGGGCATAGGAATCAGTTAAACACTTGATAAATCAGTTTGCTCTTGTGTCCCGGGGTTTACGGATCGTTGCTTTTTTCTGAAGCAGCCCCTGAGTTGTTGCGGCAGTACAATAAGTGAGGGTGTCACCAGCAAAGTCAACAGCGTGGAAAAAACGAGGCCGTTTACAATAGCACTTGCCAACGGCGTCCACCAGGACGTCACCGCACCACCAAAACCGGCAGTGCGTTCAATAAAGTCAATGCTCAAACCATTGGCCAAAGGCAGCAATCCGACAACGGTAGTGACCGTGGTTAACAAAACCGGACGCAAGCGCAACACAGCGGATAATTGCGCGGCTTCATAGACTGATATTTCTGGCCGATTTCGACGCAAATGATTGTAGGTATCGATCAGAACGATATTGTTGTTCACCACAATACCAGCCAGCGCGACAATACCGACGCCAGTCATAATAACACTGAACGCCTGCTGGCTGAACACCAGCCCCAGCATAACTCCGGCGGTAGACATGACTACCGCCGACAATATCAGAAATGCCTGATAAAAGCTGTTGAATTGCATCACCAGCAGAATCAGCATCAGAAACAGCGCCAGGCTAAAAGCGGTGCCAAGAAACGCTTGTGAATCTTTCTGGTCTTCGTTGGCTCCGCGGAAGGTAACTCGCACGTCTTTATCAATATCTACCGTTTGCAACCAGTTTTCCAGCTCCCTGACTTTATCGTTTGCGAGCACGCCGTTCACCGTATCGGCCCGAACAAAGGCCACCTGCTCAAGATCAATTCGCTGAATCTTGTCCACTTTCGGCCGCGGCTTGCGCTCTACAAAACTGGATACGGGCACCGGCCCCTCTGCGGTTGTAACGCGAATGGTACTAAGCGCAGACAACCCGCGCTCACCTTGCGGGTATCGCACTCGAATATCTACTTCGTCTTCGGCATCGTCGGGCCGGTACTCGCCCAACTTGATGCCATTGGTGATCAACTGCACCATTTGCCCGACTTTGCTCACATTCACGCCCAGCATCGCCGCCTGCGCGCGATCCACATTGATCTGCCACTCGATTCCAGGCAATGGCGTGGTGTCTTCGATATCTCTCAATCCGGCGATATTATTTTTCATATGATCGGTGATCATACGAGTCGTGGCGAACAGTTTTTCCTGGTTCTCAGACGCCAACTGAATCTGAATATCCTTACCCACCGGCGGCCCGCCTTCAATCACATCGGCGGTAAAATACAGGCCGGGCAGATTACGTGTACGCTTTCGAATATCGGCAAACACTTCGCGACTGGTGCGTTCGCGCTTGTCAACACTCAACATTTCGATCAACAACTCACCAATCTCATCCTTTGCCCTGTCGCGAGCAGCACCCAATCCCGATGAACCACTGGAGGAAAATACGGTTTTTACTTCGGGAACAGTCATGACGATATTTTCGACATAACTGACCAGGCGCTCTTTTTCGGATATGGACAAATTTCCCTGGGCCCTTACCGCACCGAGGCCATAATCACTTTCTGTGTCCGTAAAAAACTGCGTACCACGCCCATATTCACCGTACAGGCTGAAAATACCGACCAGGGTCAATATCGTTACCACCAACACGGTTAGCGGGCGTCGCACAAATGCGCCAACCAATCCGGAGTATGCACTGCCAAATGGCGTCATTTTTGCGGGCCAGTCGTTGTCGGAGTCCTGTGTACCCGCAACCGCTGGTGCCAGATTTTTTTGTCGACGACCAATTAACACGCCCAGAATTGGTGAAAAAAACAGGGCGTAAATCAAAGACCACAACAACACGGAAAACACAGTAACAGGCAGATAACTCATAAATTCGCCAGTGGTTCCCGGCCACAACATCAATGGCAAAAACGCCATAAGCGTGGTCGCCGTCGACGCTACCACAGGCAAAAACATGCGCTTTACAGCCAGTAAATACGCTTCGTGCACGGATTTGCCCAGCACGCGCTGGCGATCTGCGTACTCTACCACCACAATGGCGCCATCAATCAGCATACCCAGGGCAAGCAGCAAGCCAAACGCCACCATAAAATTAAAGGAATAATTCAACAGATAAATAATGATGGCAGAACCCAGCAGGGAAAACGGAATACCGGCACCCACCAGCAATCCGGACCGCACCCCCAGACTTGCCACGACAATCAGCAACACCAGCACCATTGCCGTAAGAATATTGCCGGACAGTTCCGACACCATTTGCTGGCTGAATTGAGAGCGATCAAAGATGTATTGAATTTTTACACCGGAAGACAAATTCGGCCGCTCGGCGTCAACCACCGCCTTGATCGCATCCGCAGTTTCGATGGAGTTAAATTCATTGCGCTTGAACACTTGCAAGGCAATGGCAGATTCGCCATTGATACGGCTAAAGCCGGTCGGATCCTTGAAGGTGCGCCTCACGTCGGCAACATCACCCAGCGTTATCACACCGTCTTGGTCGTAACGCAGAGGCAAACTGTAAACGTCTTCACGGGTTTCTATCAGGGCCGGAACCTTGACGCCAAAACGTCCCTGGGCGGCATCGTATTCTCCGGCGGGAATAAGACGGTTGTTTTTCACCACTGCCTGATACAGTTCATCGCCCAGCAGGTTATAGCGTTCAAGTCGGCCCGGGTCGATCACCGCTTCAACCACTTCTTCGCGATCGCCACTCATATTGGCATTCAGTACACCGGGCAACGCTTCTATTTTTTGTTGCAAGCGACGGGCGATTCGAAACAGCTCCCGTTCCAGTACGCCTTTGCCCGAAAACGTCACAACCAGCGTCGGCTCGTTGGCAGCCGACACCTCGTTCACCACCGGTTCTTCGGTATCGTCGGGAAACTTGGCGCGGGCTCGATCCACCGCCACACGAATATCCTGAAGGGCAGCATTCGGGTCCCTTTCAATCTCAAATTCGATAATGACATACACCATGCCCTCACGGGCTGTTGCCCTGATTTCCTTGACCCCTTCAACCGATTTGATTTCCGTTTCCATGGGTTTGATAAGCAGGCGAGTGCCGTCTTCAGCAGAAATACCTTCGTGGGGTACATTGACAATAACAAAAGGAGCATTGACGTTGGGAGCCACTTCTATGGTCATCAACTGCCATGCCATAAAACCGGCAATAACAATAAAGGCAAAAATTGATAACGTGGCGCGCGAGTGGCTGATTGCCTTATCCAGTACGTTCATTGCTTCACCGGCAATCCTGATGCGCCCGACTCCGAAATCTGCTCACCCGATGTCATCAAGCTATCGTCCAGGGTGGGCTCAACCCGTTCGCCATTTGCGACATATTCGTAGCCAACGGTGATAACGCGTGTGCGTTCGGGCAAGCCGAGCACCCAAACGCCGCGAGGCTCATCACCGATAATCTGCACTCGCGCAAACGCCACACGATTGTCATCGGTGAGAACACGCACACCCAGCTCACCCTCATCGTCCAGGCTCAACAAGCCGGAGGGAATCCGTTGCGCATACATTTCATTAACCGGAATCAGGATTTCGGCGCTCAACCCGGCTCGCAGCTGCTGATCCGGATTGTCGATAATCACCTCCACACGGTACGTGCGTGTGCCCGGTGCCGCCTGTTGGGAAATATAGGAAATCTGACCTGTTACCTTACCGCCCGTAACCGGCGTTACCGATACGGTGCTGCCCGGCACAATCTGCTGCACCTGTTGTTCCGAGATTTGGGCCACCACTTTTAACGGAGACGTTTCCAGCACCACGGCGCACTCGTCCGCACGCCCCATGTAATCGCCGACTTCCACAGCGCGACTTTGCACTACACCGGCAAAAGGCGCTCTTATTGTAATATTAGCCAGATCGGTTTCGCTGCGTTTGAGATCGGCACGGACACGCTCCAGGCTGGCCCTGGAACGGGCAATAGCCAGCTCTGATTGATAACCCCTGGTTTGCAGTTTGAGTGCCCCCTGGTACTCCAGCTCAGCTTCTGCCACTGCAGCGCGGGCCTGCACCACTCTTTGCTTGCGGTCCTCCTTTGCCAGTTGGCAAATAACATCGCCACGCGTCACACGCTGCCCGCGTTCGGCCGGCACTGCCACCACTCGACCATCCACCTCTGCTCGCAACGACACAACCCGGTTGGGCTCTGTACGACCACGGGCCAATACTTTGGGAGAATAGGGCCTTGCCTCGAACCAGGCCACCGCCACAGGCACATGCTTTGCTGAGGAAGAAGGGTTGGCAGGTTCGGTTGTATTTTGCGCTTTCCACAAACCACTGGCGAACCAGAGAAGAGTCACTACAAAGACGATCAGTGCGACTCGAACATTTCTACTCACAAACAGGCTCCCGGCGTTGCGTTGCCACAGATGTAACTGTCAGTGGCAGTGTGTTCCATCAATACCTGAAGCCCTTCAGGGTGATATCACCCTGAAGGGCTAACAGGGGCGCTATGGTAAACCAACCGGGCTCATTGCGGAATAGACATTCTGGAATAATCCGGTCAGAAAAGGAGAGCTTGAATACAAAGCCTGAATACCAAGGTGCGAGTTCCAGTATCGGCAAGGGAGAAATCATGACTAGCGGGGGCTTTCAGGGGACTGCCAAAAACACCATGTCCATGAGCCTCAATACGACTGTTAGTGGCCACAGGTCGGTAGCGGCACGATATCAGGCGTACCGCAGACTGATAATTCCCAGTCACACTTGAATGATAACGCCGGGAACTGTCTGCACTAATTTGCAGCCTGTTGGCTGTTGCTAGTAGAACCCAGGTCTGGCAGACCCAGTTCCCGATTCATTACCAACAGTCTTTCGGCCAGCGACTCCGCCTGCCGCCCCAGGGAATACAACTCATCCTGAGAACCTTTTTCTCCCCGATAAGCCTGCTCGGCATATGGTTCGTTTGCCACAGGGTGACCGGGAAACCGTATTCGGTACTGATCATTACGCCAGCGCAAACTGTGAACTATCTGACGATAAGCGAGTAACTTGGTAGGCAAGCCAATAACCCGATGTTTTTCCAGATCACCCAAATGGGTAAAATCCACTGCAATGACAATGACCTGCCTCGAACTATCTGGCACTCGAACGTAGGCGGAGCGGCGGTGGCCGGTTAAAAGAGTGAGGTCGCCAAACATTTCACCGGCAAACAACTCGGTCAACACCTCCTTTCCCCTGTCATCACCACACACTTGCACAACCCCGCGCAGTACAAAATAGAGCCACCGGTCCCTTTCGCCCGCCTGCAACAAAATTTCACCAGAATCGACATGGTAAACCTTTGATAATTCAAGCAAAACCTGGTATTGCTCCGCACTGTCCTCACGAATTTCCCGGAACAAATGCAAAGACTCAATGCGATGTTGCAAACCTTCATCCTTGATGTGTGAAGCTTTGGTCGTCAGCATGGAATACTCCCGTTTAAATCTCGGCTCCTGTAACACAGTAGCATTTAGGGCCTTTCTACACTATTTTGAATAGCGGATATTCTAACCTGCGAAATCACCAAATGATCGACTGGTTCACATATAATGTGCGACATAGGCCTTTTACTGTCAGGAACTTTCCATTAATGTAATAAACTGAAAACACAAGTCGAATAATCGAGTACAAGAAAGACAATTTAAACAGTATTTCAAATCGCGAATTCTGCAACAACAAGGATGATCGGCCAATTGAAGCTCAATGTAAACAAAGGGGGTTTACATCAGTTTCGAACGGCAGAATTGTGTAAATCACCAGCAATTGTTGTATTTGAAAACTAAAAGACAAGAAAGTCCGGGGGGAGAGTTAGTAAATGTTTTCTGTTCGCCAACGAATAATTGGCCTGTGTCTTGCGCTCAGCTGCATGACATCGGTCCAGGCTGAAGACCTTCATCTGAACGGGACAGCGTCCTACCAAAATCTCGGCCAGGAAAAATTTATTGCCGCGCTTTACCTGACGGCACCTTCCTCATCGCCGCAAGACATCTACGCAAGCGATACGCCAAAACGCATGAAAGTGCTTATGACCACCGGTTTCTCCAAGCGACGCTGGGTCAATCTGTGGATGCAGGGCATGGCTATCAACAACAGCAGCAGTGCGTTCAGCACAATGGCAGATGCTCTGGTGGAAATGTTTGAAGCCCAGTCAGGGGGCCTGAAGCCCAACGACATCGTCACTATCGATTATGACCCGGATTCCGGGTGCAGCTACCGGATCAACGGCGTTGAGCTTGTCAGCCATCAGCCACCGGAACTGTTTGAGCTGTTTTTGAGCGCGTGGGTTGGTAACGTACCGCCTTCCAGTGATTTTCGTCAAGCCATCCTCGGGCAAGCGGACAGCTCCGAGCTGGCTGAACGACTGCCCACATTTGTTCCATCTGCCGAACGAATAGCAACCATTGAAAGCTGGGTACAAAAAGAATCGCCGAAACCTGAACTGGCAGCGAAACAGACGTTGGCCTCTGCGGAATCGACACCACCGAAAGCGACAGAACCAGAGGAGCCCGAGGCGGCGATTGAGCCCGAAGTACCCGAGATAACCCAGCCGCAAATAGCAAGCAATGATACTGCCGGAGACCCTTCACCATCAACTGGCGACACGAATATGGCGGCGGCAGCTGAAGACGAATCAACCGTTCCCGATAGCCTCGCCATGGCTTCTACCGAAGAAATCCCTGCCCTGCCAGCAGATATTGCTTCTCCTTTCACTGACCCGCAGAACGACCTATCGCAAAACGCGCTCGCAGCAAACTCTGCAGCAAACCCTGATGCACAATCAGGCGAATTGCAAAAGCAGGGCTTGCCGGAACAGCTCGAAAATGAGGCAAAAGATGATCAGGAAGAAGAGAATGAGGACATCTCGGTAGATATGATTCTGGCCATTCGGGAATACACACATACCATCATTCGTCAGGTGTACAAATCCATCAAGTACCCGAGCTCCGCATTGCGTAACGGACATGAAGGCGGTGTTCGTCTATTGGTCAGCATAGATCGTCAAGGCAAACTGATGGGAGTAGAAACAGCCGAGCCCAGTGAGTTTTCATCCCTTAACGAGGCAGCCACCCGCGCCGTTGCGAAATCGGCGCCGTTTCCGAAAATACCGGACATTATTTCCGACGACCCGCTTGAGGTAACGTTGCCAATAACCTTCAAGATACAGTGATGGATGTTCGATGTTCGATGTTCGATGTTCGATGTTCGATGTTCGATGTTCGATGTTCGATGTTCGATGTTCGATGTTCGATG
>JBNKFQ010000308.1:0-3092 GCA_050289385.1 Porticoccaceae bacterium
AGTCACTGCGCACCACTTCGCCGCAATGCTGGTTAATGATAATCCAGTCGCCGACAACAAATGTGCGTGAGCTGGCGAGATACAAGAAACCCAGAAAGCACTGGATAACTTCCCGCGTGGCGATCACCAGGGCAACCACAAAGGCTGCTACTGACAGTGCGACAAAGCGAATTTCAGACAACCAGATGATAATCAGACCCGCAGCAATCAGCAGGCTGGTAACGTTGGTGATACGGTTGATCCAGCGTCTGGGCAACTCGTCATCCCCCGCCGGGCGCTGTCGCAGGATACGAACAATCAACCAGCGCAGAACCAGCAGAAAGACAATCAGGACAACGGAGCTTATCAGTTTGTTTTGATCAAGATACTCGTTCAACTTTCTCGCCCCCTTACGGCGATAACATCCATCACACTGGCCACTTTATCATTTTCGCCAACGTCTGGTGTGTGCTTGTTGTCGCCAGCCCTGCTGCTGGCCAATTACAGACGGTGACCTTCAATACTTGCACTCATTGAGTCATAGGCCAGCCAGTTTGCAGTTGTCTCAACAACCTCGTCAGCTTGCCTGCGAGTTTTACCTTTCAGGGCACACTCCCACACCACCAGGACACGCCAGCCCAATTTGTGCAGGGCTTCCAGATTTTTATTGTCTCTCTCGCGGTTACCCAGGATCTTTGCCTGCCAGAACTCGCGCCGGGTGGATGGCCATTTGAACAAGTGGCAGTCATGCCCGTGCCAGAAACAACCGTTGATACAGATCACCGCTCGATAACGGGGAAAGACCAGATCGGGCTTTCCCGGCAGGCCACCACTGTGCAGACGGTAGCGGAACCCCTTGCGATGCAGGGCCTTGCGTATGAACAGCTCGGGTTTAGTGTTCTTGTTGCGAATACCCGACATCATTCTTGACCGGGTGCTTCGGTTAACAATATCCACAACGGCCTCAATCAGTGCACATCAAATAGCGGTGCTCACAATCTGTTGTTGAACCTCTGGGTCAAATCGGGTAATTTTGCCCCCTCAATGACCCAGACCATGGTTTGCAAAACACTACACCAGGTGCCCCCGTGCCACAACAAAAAAATATGAGTCAACAGACCCTGGCCGCACTCCCCCTGTTTGAGCTGTTTGACTGGTGGCAACCGCAACGGATGGCCGATGAAACCGGAATAAAACCGGACCGGATAAAGTATCTGTCCAAACTCAGGAAAGCCTATCACAATCTTTCGGACAACAAATCACGCTCTATCACCGCAGGGCAGCAGGAGACTCTGGATACCTTCGCCCATGCACTGGGCTTTTCCGAAGCGAAAGCACTGGAAACGCTCCTGCCCCGGAAAATCGACGGTAATCGTTTTGATTTTGTGGATCTGTTCGCCGGTATCGGCGGTATTCGAAAACCCTTTAGCTCCATTGGCGGCAAATGCGTGCTGACTTGCGAATGGGATGAATACGCGCAGAAAACTTACAAAGCCAACTGGGGAAGTTGTCCTGAACACAAGTTCATTGCCGACATCAAGGAAATAAGCCAGCCGCCGGGGAAAACCGGTAACCAGCAAGCCAACCATATTAGCAAGGTCGTACCGGATCATGACGTACTGCTTGCCGGATTTCCCTGTCAACCGTTCTCCATCGCAGGTGTATCCAAAAAAAATGCCCTTAAACGGGCACACGGATTTGATTGCCAAGATCAGGGGCAACTGTTTTTTGATATTTGTCGAATCCTTTCTGTAAAACAGCCGCCTGTTGCTGTACTTGAAAACGTCAAGAATCTGAAAAGTCACAATAAAGGCAGCACCTTTAAAGTCATCAGTGAAGTTCTTACCCATTTGCCCGAGTATGAGACAACGTTATTTGGCAAGAAAATTGACGTTGATAATCAACCTTACTGGATAGCCAACCTGGAAGACAACAAGCCAGACCCCAAGGTTATTGACGGTCAACATTATGTACCGCAACATCGCGAGCGCATTGTGTTGCTGTGTATTCGGCAGGACATCGTCGATCAATTAGGGCTTGACCAAAAAATCTGCCTGACCAATATCAACAAACCGAAAAAGTGCCCTACCCTGATAGATATTCTGGATGTCAACAAGGATGTTGAAGACAAATATACTCTGACACCCAAGCTATGGGATTATTTATACAATTACGCAATAAAACACAAGGCGAAGGGCAATGGCTTTGGTTTTGGCAAGGTGAGGCGCAATACCACCGATGTAACCAGAACATTATCTGCTCGATACTATAAGGACGGCTCTGAAATTCTTATTGATCAAACCGATATGAAACGGCATAAAGTGAAGCAGGGACGTCCCAGACGGCTGACCCCGACAGAGTGTGCCCGCCTGATGGGTTTTGTAAAAAAAGGGGAATCATTCCATATCCCGGTTTCTGATACACGTGCTTACAAACAGTTTGGAAACTCGGTTGTTGTACCAGTATTCCAGGCAGTAGCAGATTTGATTGAACCCCATTTGGTGACAATTATTAAAAACAACAAATAACAAATCCAGCTCATAAACTCCAAGCGTTTTGAGACCGCATTATGAAACGACTTTTAATACAAGTATTTTCCAATTTTTCCTATGACTCGAAAGCTACAGTTTTATTAACGCTCAGCGAACCTGCGTAGGCGACTTGTCGCCGGAGTCAGTGTTGCGCTGCTTGTTAGATTTGCTTGGCTTGGTACCGATTACGTTACCTGCGCCGAGAAAAAGTAGTGCACCTATAACGTAGTATCTAAGGTTACCGCTCCATAGATTTAGCACTGCTTCTCCTTCCTTTTCTTCCCGCTCTGAACACTGCGCACCAGTAACAAAGCATTTTTTGTAAACATTAATAATCTTTTCTGCTTGAGCAATTTGCCCACCAGCTAGAGAAGCTAGAAATATCCCAATTATGACGCATGCAATATTCAAGTACTTCATTGGCTTCTCCTGAAATCGTCATGGTAGAACGCCCCGTTACCGAGACGCCCCCATACAGATCCGGACGTGCGGAATTACCGCATCCGGCTCTTCAATAATATCATTGCCCGTGTAAAGCACAGGCCCTCAATACCAATCCACTGCGATGAGGCGTTTGCTCAC
>JBNKFQ010000309.1:0-9444 GCA_050289385.1 Porticoccaceae bacterium
ATGGCATTTCTTCGCCTCGGGCTTACTGAACTGGAGCTGGGCAACGATGTTGAGGCACGCGGCGCTTTTGAAAAAGCCTTGCGCCTGAACCAACGTTTTGCTCCCGCGTACCTTGCATTGGCGGAAATGGAATATGTTGCAGGCAATTTTTCGCTGGCCAGGCGATATTTGGGGCAGTACAACGAGTTGTCGCGCCCCTCTTCGCGCAGTCTCTGGCTTGGCGTTCGAGTAGAAAACAAATTTCAAAACAAGGATGCTGAAGCAAGCTATGGATTGGCGTTGAAAAACCTTTTCCCCAATTCCAAAGAGAACCTGGCCTACCAGGAATGGCTTAAGCATGCAGAACAATAATGACAAACAGCGTGACACAATTATTGAAGACGAAAGCTGGATGACACCAGGCATTATTTTACGCAAGGCGCGTCGTGACGGCGGTTTAAGTGAAGCAGAAGTATGCAGTCAGCTGGGCTTGACAGGTCGTTCCCTGCGAGCCCTGGAAAGTGACGACCTGGGCCGCTTGCCCGCGGCCGCTTATGTGCGAGGGTATATTCGGCGATACTGCGATTTGCTCGATATTCCGGCCGAAGAAGTTGTTGCCAGTTACGAAAAATTGCGCAAGGAGGTGGAAGGTGATGAAGAGATTGTGGAGATCGCGCCATCCCGCAAACCGGTTTGGCACAAATACTGGTTGTGGGGTGTGGTCATTGCGGTCCTCGTAGTATTGGGGTTTTGGGTTCTGAGAGGAGTGTCTGGCAGCACCGAGGCGAGTGAATACCACACGGCGCCGGTAGCAAACACCGAGCCTCTGACGGTAAGGGATGGTGTGGAAGTGCAGACATTGAGTCTGGTATTTTCGGGTAACAGTTGGGTGGAAGTCGTGGACGCTCGCCGCGATATCCTGCTGGCAGACCTCAGACACGCCGGTGATCAATTGGAGCTAACCGGTGTGCCGCCGTTTGAATTGCGTGTCAGCAAGCCAGAAAATGTCGATATTCACTACGCTGAGCGTCCGGTTAAGGTAAAATCCGCTACCGAGATGAAAATTGCGCGGGTTGTAATCGGCCGTTGACTCCGTTGTTGAGCAGTGGAGAGAGCGGCAGATGCGTCGCCACGAGTGGTTGTAAATGTATTTTGAGTCCCCGATAAAAAGACGACAGTCTCGCCAGATTATGGTGGGTGATGTGGCTGTGGGTGGCGGTGCGCCGATTTCGGTGCAGAGCATGACCAACACAGAAACCACTGATATTGAGTCTACCGTTGCGCAGATCAAGAGACTGCAGGAGGCTGGCGCCGACATCGTGCGTGTTTCGGTGCCAAGTCTGGACGCAGCCGATGCTTTTGGCATGATTCGCAAGCAGGTGTCCGTGCCACTGGTGGCAGATATCCACTTTGATTACCGTATTGCCCTGCGAGTCGCTGACCTCGGTGTTGATTGCCTGCGTATCAATCCTGGCAATATCGGTCGCGAGAAACGCATTCAGGCCGTGGTGGACAAGGCGCGAGATTTGGCAATCCCGATCCGTATCGGCGTCAATGCCGGGTCCCTGGAAAAAGACTTGCAAAAAAAATACGGTGAGCCGACGCCCGATGCCCTGGTTGAATCGGCACTGCGCCATGTCGATATTCTCGACAGGCTGAACTTTCAGGACTTTAAGGTCAGTGTAAAAGCCTCCGATATTTTTATGGCGGTGGGCGCCTATCGAAAACTGGCGCAGCAAATTGAACAACCACTGCATTTGGGTATTACGGAAGCAGGCGGTTTCCGCTCGGGTACGGTAAAATCCGCGATTGGCCTGGGGCAACTGCTGATGGATGGCATTGGCGATACCATTCGTGTATCACTGGCCGCCGACCCGGTTGAGGAAGTGCGCGTTGCCTGGGATATGCTCAGAAGTCTGCGCCTGCGGTCGAAGGGAATTAACTTTATTGCCTGCCCCAGTTGCTCACGGCAGAATTTTGATGTCGTCAAAACCATGAATGAGCTGGAACAGAGGCTTGAAGATGTTACGGTGCCGATGGAGGTGGCGGTTATTGGCTGTATAGTAAATGGTCCGGGTGAGGCTCGGGAGGCAGATATCGGGCTGACCGGGGGTACGCCCAACAACCTGGTTTATATTGATGGCCAACCTGACCACAAGCTGAATCAGGAAAACCTGGTGGACGAGCTGGAAAAGCTGATCAGGGACAAAGCTGCTGCCAAAGCTCAGGCTAACGACCAGATTATCGCGCGGTCAGATGCTGGGTGAGACGCAACAAGTGCATGCTTCCCCACTGTATCTCACCGCCGAAATCTCATCATGGAAAGTAACGGAAACAGAATAACGGAAACAGATAGTTGAAAAAACTCCAGTCCATTCGGGGCATGAATGACTTGCTCCCCGATCAATCTCCTGTGTGGCAATACGTGGAAGCGAAAACCTCCCGTCTGTTGCAGCGCTATGGTTATAGCGAAATTCGCACACCGATTCTTGAACACACCGATCTCTTCAAGCGCTCAATTGGCGAAGTTACCGATATTGTCGAAAAAGAGATGTATACCTTCGAGGACCGCAATGGTGACAGTCTTACCCTGCGCCCGGAGGGAACGGCAAGTTGTGTGCGCGCCTGTGAACAGCACGGTTTGTTGCACAACAAAGTGCAACGCCTGTGGTACGGTGGGCCAATGTTTCGCCACGAACGACCCCAAAAAGGCCGTGTGCGCCAGTTTCATCAGGTAGGTGTTGAGGCATTTGGGCTGGAAGGGCCGGATATTGACGCCGAGCTGCTGATCATGACAGCGCGCCTCTGGCGTGAGCTGGGTATTGCCAACGCCGTGACGCTGCAAATCAATTCTCTCGGTACAACGGAGTCTCGTGGGCATTATCGAAACGCTTTGGTAGATTGGTTGCAAACGCACCGCGATAAACTGGATGAGGACAGTCAGCGACGTCTTGCAACCAATCCGCTGCGTGTGCTCGACAGTAAAAATCCGGATGTTCAGGCTTTGCTTGTCGATGCGCCGAACATGCAGGATTATCTGGACCACGAATCAAAAGGTCATTTTGCGCAGCTTCGCGAAATACTGGATGCTGCCGGGATAGAATATGAGATAAACCCAAAGCTGGTTCGGGGCCTGGATTATTACGGCAAAACGGTTTTTGAATGGGTCACGCAATCACTGGGCGCACAGGGTACAGTGTGTGCAGGTGGGCGCTATGACGGGCTGGTAGAACAACTGGGTGGCAAGCCGGTGTCCGCAGTTGGCTTTGCCATGGGTATCGAGCGTCTGGTGTTGTTGCTTGACGCCTTGCACGTGGTGCCGGATAGTATCGGCCGTCAACTGGATGCCTATCTGGTGGCAGCGAGTGAAGTAAAGGCTGCGGCACTGGTAATCGCGGAACAATTGCGCGACGCTTGCAACGGATTGAGGCTGCAAACTCATTGCGGTGGGGGAGGGCTTAAAAGCCAAATGAAAAAAGCGGACAAAAGTGGTGCTGAAATTGCTCTGATTTTGGGTCCAGATGAAGCCGCTGCAGGTAACTTGACGATTAAGTTTTTACGCGACGACCAACCACAGCAAACGTTGCCTTTGGCCGATGTGGCAGCCGTGCTGACATCGCGTTTTAAAACGAGAGCCGATTAGTGTTATCGGGTCTCCTGATATTTTTTAATATAACTTGACGATAAACAGGAGTGGGCGTGAGCGAACATCTCACTGAAGAAGAGCAGATAGAAACCTTTAAACGCTGGTGGAAAGAGCACGGTGTCAAAACCCTTACTGTTATCCTGGCTGGCATCGCAATCTGGTATGGCTGGCAGCAGTGGCAAGAGACTCGTGAGCGCCGTGCCGGGGAAGCTTCTCTGGTGTACCTGGATATGCTCGATGCCTCAGGTGCATCGGCAGACAAGCGTACCGATGAGCAACGTACCGATATTGTCGGTAAAGCCAACAAACTGAAAAGCGAATATTCTGGCACTCAATACGCGCGTTACGCTGCGTTCATGCTTGCCAAACTGGCGGTGGAAGAGGGCAAGCTTGATGCTGCAGCCGATGAATTGCAGTGGGTGCTCGATTCCGACCCTGATCAGGGGCTTGTGCGTATCGCTCGCCTGAGGCTTGCCCGAGTGGAGGCAGCGCGCGGCAACTTGCAACAGGCGCTAGATTTGCTGCAAGCCGAAGATGCTGGTGAAATGGCATCTGCCTATGCTGAAGTACGCGGTGATATCCATATGCAACAGGGCGACCGGCAAGCCGCACAAGATGCCTACGAAGAGGCCATCAGCCGCGCGACGTCGGCCGATGGAAATGCACGTCAGTTGCTTGAATTGAAGCTGAACCGGGTATCTCCCGCAGGTTCTGAAAATATAAAGGCCGACAATGCGGCAAAAAGCTCGCCCGATACCACGCAGCAGGCTGGTATCGAAAAACAATAAAAACTTTAAGGAGCACGCCATGAGGGGTGAATCGGGTATAAAACGACTGAGCTGGATGTTGGCGGTACTCCTGTTGTCCGGGTGTAGCTGGTTTGGTGGCGATGATGAGTCTGAAGATGCCGAACTGGAACCGGCTGAACTGGAAGACTTTGTCGAAGAAGTAAAAATACGCAAGCTCTGGTCGACAGATATTGGCAGTGGTCAAAAGGAATATCTTGAGCGACTCCGCCCGGTTGTTGTTGACGGCAAGCTCTATGCCGCGGATGGCAAGGGCCGGGTTACCGCGCTGGATGCGAGCAGGGGCAAACGCCTGTGGCGAGTGGATCTCGATGTGGATCTGTCTGGCGGCGTGGGGGTTGGCGGTGGTCAAGTGCTTGTTGGCAATCGTGACGGCCGCCTGTATGCACTCAATGCGGATGATGGTGTGCAGTTGTGGCAGGCCCAGTTGAGCAGTGAAATTCTGGCGCCAGCCGTCAGTAATGGCGAAATTGTCGCGGTGCAAACCGAAGATGGGCGCCTTGTCGGTCTGGATGCGGCCACGGGTGAAGAGGCGTGGCGTTACGACTCGGAAACACCGGTGCTTACGCTCTATGGCACCAGTACCCCCTTGATTGCACGCCGTATGGTGATTGCCGGGTTTGCCAACGGCAAAGTGGTTGGTGTGGACATCAACAAGGGAACCCAGCTGTGGGAAAGTCGCCTTACTGTGCCCCGTGGTCGCACCGAGCTGGATCGTTTGATCGATATTGACGGCGATATGCTGCTGGACGGGGAAATACTTTATGTCAGTGGCTATCGCGGTGCCGTTGCAGCCCTTAGCCGCAGTACCGGGCGCACAATCTGGACACAGCCTGCCTCCAGCTACCTTGGGCCGGCATTGGCAAACAATCGAATTTATGTGGTTGAAGACGAAGACAAGGTGCGGGCTCTGCGCAGTAATGGTGGTCAAGAGCTTTGGGCCAATGAAAGTCTGTTTTTACGCCGCCTGGTTGCTCCGGTAGCTATTGGCGACTTTGTGGCGGTTGCCGACGGCGAAGGTTATTTGCACATACTGGCAGGAGAAGATGGTCGTTTCGTTGGCCGTACCAGGGTGGATGGCAGTGGCATTCGTGTGCCAATGACCACTGATGGTGGCACGATTTATGTTCAGGACAACGATGGTGGTGTAAAGGCCTATCAAATTGTTGACAAGTGATCAAACCGAAGTCGAAAGTCAAAAATCCGGGTAACCTGCGATAGAATTGTATTTCACAGCTAACCTCGGATTTTGCTTTCGATTTTCAACCTTTGGCTTTCGAGTCAAGACACCCAACTATGAAATTACCTGTAATTGCCCTGGTCGGTCGCCCCAATGTTGGCAAATCGACACTTTTTAATCGCCTGACCCGGTCGCGAGATGCGCTGGTTGCCAATTACGCGGGTCTCACTCGCGATCGCAAGTATGGTGAAGGTGAGTTGCACGGCCAGCGGTTTATCGTAATAGATACCGGTGGTATCAGTGGCGACGAAGAAGGTATTGATTCGGTTATGGCAGATCAGTCGCAATTGGCGATTGAGGAAGCCGATGTCGTGCTGTTTGTTTTGGACAGTCGCGATGGACTTACTGCCGCAGATCGGTCAATAGCAGAAAACCTTCGTGCGAGGGGAATATCTGCCTGCCTGGTGGCAAATAAAATTGATGGCGTAAATCCTGATATTGCCATGGCAGAATTTCACGAGATCGGATTTGAGCATGTGTTCCCGACAACCGCCACCCATGGGCGCGGTGTCAAGTCGATGATGGAAGTTGTGTTACGGCCTTTTACTGCCGGGCCGGAGCAGGTGGAGCAACAGCCGCAAGAGCGCGGTATCAAAATTGCTGTCGTAGGTCGCCCCAATGTGGGCAAGTCCACGCTTGTCAATCGCCTGCTGGGAGAAGAGCGGGTAGTAGTGTTTGATTTGCCGGGGACCACCAGGGATAGTATCTATATTGATTACGAGCGCAATCAAAAGCGTTATACGCTGATTGATACTGCTGGTGTAAGGCGTCGCAAGAATGTCAGGCTGTCGGTAGAAAAATTCTCGATTGTCAAAACCATGCAGGCAATTGAAGACGCCAATGTTGCCGTGCTGTTGATTGATGCCAGCGAAGGACTGGTGGATCAGGATCTGCACATGATGGGCTATGTTATTGATGCTGGTCGAGCGTTAGTGGTGGCGGTCAATAAATGGGATGGGTTGGCTCCTGAGCAGAGGGAACATGTCAAGGTGGAGCTGGAACGTCGTTTGCGGTTTGCTGACTTTGCCGATGTTCACTTTATTTCAGCCCTGCATGGCAGCGGCGTTGGTAACCTCTACAAGTCTATTGAAGCCGCGTATGCGTCTGCTACCGATAAACTTAATACGTCCAATCTCACTCGTATCCTGGAGGATGCAGTGGCAACACATCAACCCCCCCTGGTGCGGGGGCGGCGTATTAAATTGCGTTATGCTCATGCTGGCGGGCAAAACCCGCCCATTATTGTGGTGCATGGTAACCAGACACAGGAGGTCCCCAATGCCTATGTGCGTTATCTGGAAAAAACATTTCGTCGGGAGTTGGGATTACAGGGAACTCCGGTAAGAATCGAATTCAAGGGGGGGGAGAACCCTTTTGCCGGGCGCAAGAACAAGTTGACCCAGCGTCAGGTAGCCAAGAAGAAGCGTCTGATGAAACATGTAAAAAAGAAAAAGTAAGGCTTGGCGGGTTGACTGAGACTAACTAACAGTTAAAACAGGAGTAAGTGGTGAAAAAAGCGCTTTTGGGAACATTGGCGGCTACTATGATAACAACAGTGTGTATGGCCTCTGATGAAGAAAAACTTAATGATATCCAGTTTGGTTACAACCAATCCAGTGGCAATACCGATACCGACAGCTTGATTGTCAGAGCCAGGTTGCGAAAGGAAATTGGCAATTGGGACCATGAGGCGCGTCTTGAAGCGATACGTGCTACACGGGATGATCAACGCAGTGCGGAAAATTATATTGCTGATCTGCAGACCAGTCGCAATTACGGTAAATCGCTGTATGCCTTTGCAAACCTGCGTTACGCCAATGACAAATTTGCCGGTTTCAGAATTCAGGCATCGCTGACCGGTGGTATGGGTTGGCATGTTATTGATTCGGATGATACCAAATTTGATGTCGAGGGAGGTCTTGGTGATCGTTACAGTAAAGAGCAGGAAACGGGCAATACTGTTTCCGAGCTGGTTTTTCTAGGGCGGGCAAAGTGGCGGCACCAATGGACGGAATCGACGACGCTGTTAAATGATTTTAGAATGGAAGGCGGTGCGTCCAACACTTTTATAGAAAACGAAGCCGGTGCAAGAGTGGCAATTAACAGTTCTTTGGGGCTGAAAGTAAGTCACATAATTCGACACAACACCAGCGTTCCCTTTGGCAACAAAAGAACGGATATCATGACAGCTGTTACACTGGATTACAGGTTTTAAACACAGCTTGTTCGGCAGTAATCCGGTGGCTGATTACTGCCGTAGCATCCCTGATTTTCAGTTATGCAAGCAAGGTAAATCAGAGCGCGGTTAGGGTAAATCGCCTTGAGGCAAACATCAGTTTTCCGTAGTCGTGACATATTGATGATCAGTGCGTGCAGCCATTATAAAATCATTGCGATGCAAGCCGCCGATTTTGTGTGTCCACCAGGTGACGGTTACCTTGCCCCATTCCACCAATATTGATGGATGATGAAATTCAGCTTCCGCAATCTCTCCCACCTTGTTGGCAAAATCCAGCGCTTCGCGAAAATTTTTGAAACGAAAGTCGCGCTCGAGCTGCATAATGCCCTCACGCACTTCTGTGCGCCACTCTGGTATAGACAGCACCAGCTCCTTCAATTCGGTGTCGCTGACTTTGGGGGCGTCAGCGCGGCAGGCTTCGCATCGTTGGTCTGCTAGTGTCATGGTTTAAATCCTGACATGGGCTTTCGGTTATCATTAATACTGTATACGAATTTGAGTATGATGCCAGTTTTTTGCGCAATAGCGAGCTACCAAAGTTGCTGCAAGCTCCAACAGGCATTTGATTGTGATACCATTTTGCCCATAACAGATAACAGGGAGGTTGGCCTGTGGAAGAATTCAATGTGCTCTATCGCGGAGGCCCGATTGAAGGCTTTACGCGTGATCAGGTAAGGCAAGCCCTTGGGGATGTACTAAAAGTTGCCGACAAAATCGAATTGAACCACTTTTTCTCTGGCAGGCCGACAGCTTTGCTGAAGGCGGTTAATAGAGACGCCGCCAGTGCGTTGCAGCAACGATTGGCGAAAGTCGGTGTTAAATGTGATGTAGAACCCGTATTGGCCGACACTGATGTCAAACAAGACACAGGCCAGGCGTTTGAGCACTTGTCTCTGACGCCAGTTCCCAAAAGTGAGGCCGCCGAAACTGCAGTTGCAGACGCTTTTGTTAATGAGCAGTCTGTGCCTGAGGTCGAGCCAGAGGGTACAAGACCGGCATCAGGTGGCAGGGCAGTATTCGAAGCGAGAGAGCTGAGTCCCGAATCTCACATGGCGGCAGCGCCTACTGTAAATGCTACTGCGAACCTTGCTCCGGCAGCAAAAGCCGCTGCTATAACGATGCAGCTGGATAAAAATACTTCTGGACGCGGCGCAGGCGTGGTGCTGCCCTCGGATGCTTCCGGCTGGTGTTGGGGTGGTTTTGTGCTGGGTTGGGTATGGTCTGTTTTTAATGGCACCTTCATCGGGTTGCTGACGCTGGTTCCAGTGATCAATTTGCCGGTTGCAATTATGCTTGGCATCAAGGGGCGTGAGTGGGCGTGGCGTAACAAGCGCTGGCAGAGTGTTGAACACTTTAACCGTGTTCAGCGCAACTGGAGCATCGCCGGACTCGTGGTTTTGGTTGTTAGCGCCTGGTTTTGGTTTGGCACGGATAATGAGCTGGATGAGGCCATGCAAGAGATGTCTTCAGTGACCTCGGCCGAGATGGAGCAGAAACTGGGGGAGATAGATGATCCGAAGGCCAGGGAACAAAT
>JBNKFQ010000310.1:0-3085 GCA_050289385.1 Porticoccaceae bacterium
TGAACTGGGATATAAGGCTTCACTGGCGGATAATCGCATCAGCCTTAACGCCGCCCTGTACCGTATCAATTGGGAAGGGCTGCCTGTATCTCGCCTATTATTGATCACAGGTTGTGGCACCTATGCAGAAAACGCAGGCAAATCCATCTCGCAGGGGGTTGAGCTGGACTCCCGGTTTTTCCTGACGGACAATCTGCGGCTGGATTTTAGTGCCTCTTATAACGAAGCCAAGCTTGATGGTGATTCAAACCTCGGCGTCGATGGCACCGACCTACCCGGCTCGGCGGACATCAACCTCAGTGCCGGTCTGGAATATGCATTCAGCCTGTCGGGTTATGACGCCTTTGCCCGGGTCGACTACGCCTATGTCGGTGAGTACACCACCTATATCGATCAACCGGCCTCTCTTCCGTTATCCGGTGACTATAGTCAGGTTCATCTGAAAGCCGGTGCCACGATTGGCAAGGTGAATGTCGATGTCTTCGTCAACAATCTCACCAATGCAAACGAACTGACCTGGGTGGAGGCTCTCTTTGGTCAGGGATCCGCTCCTCGGGCTTATCGTCTGCGTCCCCGAACTGTAGGTTTTAACCTTTCCTATCGTTTTTGAAGCGGGTAATCCAGTTGCTCGAAACGAGGCCGCGGTAACGCGGCCTCATGCTTTCAGGTCGGGGGTTTTGATGAAACGCAATGGTCCGCCCGCATCGCCCACCGATCAATTCCGTACATTTTTCAATGTGAGCCCTTAAGAATGACTGTATTACAACAACTGAGTGATGCCGGGAATATGGAAGCCCGCTACCAGCGAGCCCAATATCTGATGCAAGGTATGGAATCAACGAAAGTGGCCCCTAACACCACCTTATTTCCTGTCTGGATCGAAGACAGTGGCTGCTTCTGGTATGTCCGGGAGAGCCGACAGGGCAAAACCTGTCGGTTGGTCGATGCCCGCTCGGCTACCTACTGTGGCATCACAGGTTGAAAACTCTCAGCATCATCTGGATCGCCACTACCTTTGTATATCGCACGTAATGGATATGGATAAACCGGGCGGGTGAACGTGGCAGGGCTATCAGGATCAGGCACAGAACGTACTTGCCCCCTCCACTCCACTTTTTTCAAACCGCTGGGATGAGATGCAATCATTACATCTGGGGCCTGCCCCTTTTCGACCTTACAGGATTGACAATAGGGAGTATTCAAGAACCCCTATATTTTAGCTGCTTCCAACGGTTTGATTTTATTTGTCCTTCCGGGGTTGGGAATATGGGCCCTATAGTTCCGCATTTGGGCTTTCTGCGCGTCCCTGGAAGTCCGATTTGAGTGCCAAAACCAGGTGTTTAAGCATGTTAAACAGCATAAATTTGAGTGAAATTTCAATCGAATCAAAAACCTGGCCGGGTTCGACCCCATCAGTGCGGCCATCAGCGCGAAGGCGAGAATAAGGCCAAGTCACCACATCCACCATTTTCAACATCGTTTTGTACCTGGCGCAGGGCCTTTATTTTTCTTATACTCCCGAAGCCAAAATTGTTTTGGCCGAAGCGACCAGAGAAGCGGTAATGCGTGTTGCCACGGCAGTGCAGGATAACGATTTACCGGTTATGTAACTGTTGGGCGACAAATACGTCGACGCTATCCGAGAGATTTCTACGTCCGATAATTCCAAAACGGTTGTTTTGCCTGCAAATATTACTGCGGCGGTGCTGGGAATTATGGGTTCCTTAAATTGAATTAATAATGAGAACGGCCAATGATTATAAATAACAAAATCAAAATTGCTACGATGTTTTGTATTTTGGTTCATCAGCTAACCCATGCCTGTATGGCTGACACATTGTTGGGGAAAGATGCAAAAATACAAAAGCTGTATGAACAAGCGTTTGCTCGTTACGAGAAATGTGAACGAGAAAATGCGCATGTCGTTCAGGTAAATGGTATCACCATGGCCTACCTGGATTTTGGGGCCAAAAACGGTGTGCCGCTTCTGTGGGCACATGGGTCAGGGTTAACCGGTTATGAAATTCTGAATGTGAAAGATGGTCTGGTTGCCGCTGGCTACCGGGTTATCGCGATAGATTATCGCGGCCATGGTAAAACGCAAATTACCGACTTTAATACGTCCTTGTATGATGTTGCCGATGATATGGTTGGGCTGTTGGACCATTTGCACATTTCCAAAGCGGTTGTGGGCGGCTTGTCGAAAGGTGGGTTTGTTGCCGCTGCTTTTTACGATGAGTACCCGGAGCGAACTATGGGGCTGCTGTTGGAAGATGGTGGTTCCTGGTCCGATCAGAAATGGAAGGATCAGTACCCGATGACGGAAGAAATGCTGGCGGCTTCAAAGAAGTACGCAACAGATATGGAAAGTACTCGGTATGCGTCAAGGATTGACATGTTTCGAGCAGTCTATGATTCCTGGGCTGAGTCCAGCGGTGAGATTGACAACGCTACAATTTATTTTGCGGTTAACGCGTTATCCCAATGGCGGATTAACGCAGAAGGAAAATGGGTGTTCCATGTTGATCGCAAATTAATGAGCGGGGATGGTTCGGCTTTGGAATTGAAACAACCTTCGCGTCATACGTTGATGCAGTGGAGTCAACAGGCCATGATTCCGCAAATTATTTTTCGCAATCTTGATGTTCCAGTACACATAATCGATCCTGTTTCCGATAATGACATGATTCCGGCCACTGAGCAGAATGAAGCGCTAAAGCATCAACACCCCGACCTTATTGAACATGAAATTTACGAAAACACTGGTCATACAGCTCATTTCGAACGCCCTGAACGTTTTGTTGAAAGTGCTAAGGCTCTTTTAAAGCGGGTGGGGGCTTATCAATAGGATAAAAAAAGGGGGCGAGTGTCAGGACGCCGGTTTCTTTAAATCTTATTGATTTGGTCACACTTGCACATGCTGACAATTCAACCGAAATTATAATTAATCAGAGATTCCTTAAGATATATTTCCTGGTGATCATTCTGCTGTCTCCATAATCCCGCAGGACAATAGGGCTGGCCGGTCTCCTGGCAGCAACGACTGGTGGCCAAGCTTTGGGGGGAGGCCCAAGAGAACCAGGCA
>JBNKFQ010000311.1:0-2485 GCA_050289385.1 Porticoccaceae bacterium
GTTGCCGGATGGTTTGGATTTGACGCAACCACTACTAGTCAAAGCAGTCAGAGTGTTCTCGGTTTGCGGCTGGCGATTACCTGGATACCTGTAGCCATTATGGGTGTCTCTCTGGTATTTATCGCACTGACACCAATTAACGCTCGCCGCCATGCGATAATCCGTCGGCGTCTGGATTCGAGGATTGAGCGTGGATCAAGAGGCAAGCCAACGCAGCTGCTGGAGGATGGAAGTCAATCATCACCAGTCAACTCGAAAGTATCAGAGTCATTAAATTCGAATTGTGGCCTTGCTTAACTGCGTCGTTGGACATTGTCAGGAACAAAAATTGACGCACTCCGCACGCTTAAATCTCAAACGTTTTGAATGTATTGTAAGCGAAAACGGGTAGAAATAGTGCTTGTTAAAGTGCATTTGTATAATGAGGAGTGACACTTTCTGGGGGAAACATGACAAAAAAGTATATTAAAAATAATGGGACAGTTACTCATAATGCGGTAGATGAATATGCACTTGGTATTGATTTCGGTACTGACTCTGTTCGCACGTTGATTATTCATACAGGCAGTGGCGATACTATGGGGGAGGGAATCTGTCCTTTCCCACGTTGGGAACAGGGGCTCTACTGCGATACCTCGGCTAACCAGTTTCGCCAGCATCCCCTGGATTATCTGCAAGGATTGGAATCCTCTGTACGGGAGGCATTATCAAATGCACCGAAAAATATTAAAAGTAAGATCAAAGGGTTAACAGTCGCTACCACTGGTTCAACTCCAGTGGCTGTGGATCAGGCGGGTACACCTTTGGCTATGATGTCAGAGTTCTCAGACAACCCCAATGCGATGTTTTTGTTGTGGAAAGATCATGCGGCTATCGGTGAAGCGGAAGAAATCAACAAGCTGTGTCAAAAGTGGAGAGGCCCTGATTACCGTCGTTATATCGGTGGCACCTATTCATCGGAGTGGTTTTGGGCAAAACTGCTGCATGTAATGAGGGTTGACTCCGCTGTAAAGGAAGCAGCCTTCTCATGGGTAGAACATTGTGATTGGATAACCGCTGAATTAATCGGTGATGCCAATCCATTAACTCTCAAACGAAGCCGCTGTGCGGCGGGACACAAAGCTATGTGGCACCCTAGCTATGATGGTCTGCCCGCCGATGATTTCTTGGTTGAGTTGGACCCGCTATTAAAAGGTTTGCGCGATAAGCTTTATTCCAAGACTTATACATCGGATACTCAGGCTGGACGACTATCGGAAACCTGGGCGAAACGACTTGGGTTGCCACTCGATACTAGTGTTGGTGTAGGCGCACTGGATGCTCATATGGGGGCGGTTGGCGCGGGGATAAAGCCTTATAGTCTGGTAAAAGTAATTGGTACCTCCACGTGTGATATGTTGATTGCTCCTCACTCTGATCTGGGAGATAAGGTAATCAACGGCATTTGTGGTCAGGTCGATGGTTCCATAGTTCCCGATATGCTTGGTATGGAAGCGGGCCAGTCGGCTTTTGGCGATGTGTATGCCTGGTTTAAAAAATTGTTATTGTGGCCTGTAGAAACGTTATTAGTTAATAATAGTGTTCTTAATTCGTACACAAAAGATACAATGTTGAATAATTTAGCCGAGCAGATGATCCCTGAATTGTCTCGCCAGGCGCAACAGCTCCCTATCGAATCAACTAATTTACTGGCTCTTGACTGGCTCAACGGCAGACGTACACCAGATGCCAATCAAGCATTAACGGGGGCGATTGCTGGGCTTAATCTGGGTAGTGATGCGCCACGAATTTTCCGCGCATTTGTCGAGGCAACAGCCTTTGGCGCCAAACGTATCGTGGAAAGATTTACAGCCGAAGGTGTAGCGATTAATGAAGTGATAGCCTTGGGGGGGGTGGCCAAAAAATCACCATTCGTAATGCAGGTGTTGGCAGATGTGCTGGGGAGACCAATCAAAGTTTCGTGCGCCGACCAGGCTTGTGCCCTGGGAGCAGCTATGTGTGCGAGTGTGGCAGCGGGTATACACGATTCTATAGCAAGTGCCCAGCAGGCTATGGGGAGAGGTGTAGAAATAGAATATCAATCAATACCGGATAGAGTTAAGCAGTACGATATGCTATATAAACGATATATTCAATTTGGAAAATTTATAGAAAAAAATTACTGCGAAGAGCCTGTATAACCTGAAAATATTCCAGAGGCAAGATTATTTTCCCCAAATTTCCACTTTTGAAAGCGCGAAGTAATATACAACTGGAATAGGAAATTACGCAAGTTATTTATCTAAATTTGCTGATGATTTGATAGTGGTCAACGTAAACGAAACCGGACAGTCTCTCTGCATTGGCTAAACAAACATAGGAGATCCCCCAGCTCTGCTGGGGAGGCAGTAAAAGTTTGACAGTTCCGGAAGTCTCATAGTAACTCCGAAGTGTGAGCCGCCAAGCAACACACTAAGGAGAAACCATGAGACAAGTAGAGAGTTTA
>JBNKFQ010000312.1:0-13020 GCA_050289385.1 Porticoccaceae bacterium
TGGCTCCTCCACAAGAAGAGAAACCCTGCCCGTGAGCTGACGCCGCTGCCATAGATAGCGATTTAGCCGCATCATCTCGAGAATCCACAGTACTCAATGCCTGAACCTCGGTAGCCCCGAGCGTCCGTCACTGCCTCGGCAGGATCCCACACGCAAGTGTGCGCCCATGGCGATTTATTTCGGCACAAGCCCCACCGAATATTATAAAAACAGTTGTTTGCCTGTCTCTCATTACCTTCCGTTATCTTTCTTTTATCTTTTATGTTTTGCTTTTCTCACCGCCTTTCCAGTGTGGCAGTGGACTCTTCGCCATGGGCGCACACTTGCGGTGGGGTATTGCCGTGGCAATGACGGGTTCTCGGGACTGCTGAAGCTTTTGATGAGAGCAGGCTTGATTCTAGAGATGATGCGGCCCACCCGTTTGCGGTGGCAGCGGAGTGAGCTCAGGGGCGGTGACCTCTCTGCTTGTGGAGGAGCCTGGCACTTTCTTTTGGTTACTTTTCTTTGTGCCAGCAAAGAAAAGTGACTCGCCCCCGGAGCGGGGAGCCAGACCCGCCGCAGGCGGCACACCCAACCACAGGGGCGAAACACCCCACCCCCTAACTTTCCAACAACCCCTTCAAATACTGAAAAACCTTTCGACTCGCAGCAGGCGGTTTATTTTGTGAAGATTCCTTCTTCGCCTGACGAATCAATTGCCGCAAATGTTGACGGTCTGCACTTGGATATTCGTTTAAAAGCGCATTCAGGGCCGAGTCTCCCTCATCAATCAGGCGATCACGCCATTGTTCCAGTTGGTGAAAATGCTGGCGAAAACTGCGGCTTTGTTGCTGAAATTTTTCCAATTGCTGGCGAATTGGATCCACGTCGGTTTTGCGCATTAGCTTGCCAATGTATTGCAGTTGACGTCTTTTTCCCTCGCGGTTTTTCAGACGGCGGGCAAGCATAATTGCTTCGTGGATATCGGCAGGCAGAGAAATTTTTTCCAACAGTCTTTCCGGCAGATCTACCAGGTCTTCTCCCATTTTTTGCAGCTTTGTCATCTCCTTTTTCAGGGCGGATTTGCTGACATATACAGTGTCCTCCACCTGTTCAGTCGGGATGTTCGAGCCATTGTTCGGAGAATCAAAGTCAGACATAGTTGTTTATAAAAGAAAAAGAGTGGCCAAGCCCAAAAAGGCAAAAAAACCGACAACGTCGGTGATGGTCGTTAACACAACACTACCCGCCAGAGCCGGATCAATTTTCATCGCTCTCAGCAATACAGGAAGCAGCGAGCCGGCAACGGCGGCAGTAAGTAAATTGACCACCATAGCGGCAGCAATAATCCAGCCGATGTAAGGCACACTGTCAAACCAGAACGCCGCAACAGCACCCATCACTGCAGCCCATAGCAGTCCGTTCAGCAAACCCACCCCGAACTCCTTGCTCAGTAACCAGCTCAGGTTACTGCGCCCGACATGGCCCTGTGCCATACCTCTAATGATTACTGTGAGCGTTTGGCTGCCAGCAACACCCCCCATGCTGGCGACAATCGGCATCAGCACCGCCAATGCCACAATACTGTCTATGGTGCCCTGAAATTGTCGAATAACAACTGAAGCGATAATAGCGGTTAACAGATTGATTCCCAGCCAGACAGCGCGGCGCGGCATCGTACGCCGCACAGAACCAAACGTGTCTTCCTCATCGCTCAGGCCAGCGAGGCCAAGCAGAGAGTGATCAGCATCTTCGATAATGACATCCACCACGTCATCAATGGTAATTCGACCGAGCAGCTTTCTGTCTTCATCCACCACCGGTGCCGATAACCAGTCATGGCGCTCAAACAGATGGGCGACGTCGGAATCGGACATGGTTGCCGGTATGGCTTCGATGTCGGTGAGCATGATTTCCCGCACAGTTGTATTGGGGCCAAATGTGAGCACTTTGCGCAGTGGAAGGACACCGAGAAATGTGTCATTCCGGTTCACCACAAAAAGATTATCCGTACCCTCAGGGATTTCATCGTGGCGGCGCAGATAACGGAGCACGACATCGAGTGTCAGATCGGGGCGCACGGTGATGGTGTCGGTGTCCATCAGGCCGCCAGCAGTGTCTTCGCCGTAAGTCAGAACCGACTCAACCCGGGTGCGATCCTGATCGCTCATTGCCTGCAGGACCTCAACAGTGATGCGGTCGGGCAGCTGCTGCAGAATATCGGCCAGATCGTCGACATCCATGCCCTCTGTCAATGAAGCAAGCTCATGGCTGTCCATGTCGCGCAAAAACTGCTGCTGAATGTCTTCAGCCAGCTCTTGCAGCACGTCACCGGCAAATTCCGGGTCAACCAGATTCCATAACACGGCACGTTCATGTGCCGGGGAAGATTCGATCAGGTGGGCAATATCGGGTGGTGACAGTTCGTTGAGGAGGTGCCGTGTGTGGTGCAGGGTACCGGCATCCAGTGTTTCACTGATACGGTCCAGGTGAGCGAGCTGATCGGTAGTATCCTTTGCTGGCTGCATCTGTCCCGAACTCCCAGGGCCGGTTAACACTTGATGGAACGGTTATTTGGGCGATAGTTTACTGATTTGGAAGGGAAAGTTATACAAAAGTTGGTAAAGGGAGGGCAAAAGACCACATATCTGGACAGGTTTCATCCAGACTGGTGGACTGTTAACACTTGTTTGATTGTTTCTGCCATTAAACGGGAGTTTGACGCTCAGCTATTGTTCTTCACTGACTGTTCTTCACTGATTGTTCTTCACTGATTGTTCTTCACTTATTGTTCTTCGCCAAACCGGTCGTCTATCAGGGCTTTTATGGCACCGAAAGCTTTTTGCTCGTCGGCGCCGTCGATTTCCCAGCGCAAGATTGTGCCCTGGCTAGCTGCCAGTAGCATCACAGCCATAACGCTTTTGGCATCCACCAGCTGATCACTTTCGCCGCAACGGATGGTGCTGGCAAAACTGCTCGCTGTCTGAGCCAGCTTTGTCGCAGCCCGGGCATGCAAACCAAGTTTATTGATGATAGTTATTTCGGTACGAATCATGGCTCCATAAAGCCGTATCCTTATGCGGCTTGTCAAGTATTGGAGTCTATACGGCAACATCTCATTCCGTCATTCCGTGGCCGGGATGCACGGTATCGAGGCACTGGATCCCGCAGTCAAGCTGCGGAATGACGACCTTTTGAAATTGCCTATTCCCCCAGTTCCCGGTGTCGCACTTGCACAATATTTGCCAGCCTGTTACTGAAATATTCACCGAGCTTGTTACAGAGGTAGACCGAACGATGTTGCCCGCCGGTGCAACCGATAGCAATGGTCAAGTAACTGCGGTTACTGGCCTGGAAGCGTGGCAGCCAGCGTTCGAGGTAGCCGGTAATGTCTGCCAGCATGGCTGCCACTTCAACTTGCTGTTCAAGAAACTCAACCACTGGCGTGTCATTACCCGTGCTGGAGCGAAGTTCAGGTTTCCAGTACGGGTTGGGCAGGCAACGGGCATCAAAAACAAAATCCACGTCCACCGGTACGCCACGTTTAAAACCAAAGGATTCAAACAGGATGGCCATTTCGCCCTGAGTATCCGGCACGACCTGCTTTTTGATCAGGTCGCGCAATTGGTGCAGAGTCATCGAACTGGTGTCGATGGTGCGGTTTGCCATGGAAACAATTGGGTTTAGCTGTTTTCTTTCCAGCTTGATCGCTTCTTTAAGGCCAACTGACGGTGAACTCAGGGGGTGTTTGCGACGAGTCTCACTAAAACGTTGTACCAGAACTGAAGAGCGGGCATCGAGAAAAATTACTTCGTACTCTACACCCGAAGCTTTCAACTGATCCAGAACATGGGGGAATTGTTCCAGATTGCCAACCAGGTTGCGTGCGTCTATTCCAACTGCAACACGGTGTTCGTCCGGTTGGCTCTGATCCTTCAGTTGTTCAAACAGGGCGGGCAAAAGTTGGGTGGGCAGGTTGTCAATGCAGGTAAAACCCACATCTTCAAGAACATGCAAGGCAGTACTTTTACCAGAACCCGATCGGCCACTGATCACCACCAGGCGCATGTTTTGCTCCTTTTGCCGTTGTTATCTGGTGTCCTGAGCGTTACTGATCTCCGTGCTCTTACCTTCCAACTTCCAACTTCCCGGCTTTCAGGCAGCACTTTTTACCGTTGCCGCCTCGTAAAGCGCTTTGTCACTGCTCGACTTGCGAAGTCTGTCGCGCTGTTCCGGATTTTGCAAGAGTCGGGCGATATTTGACAGGGTTTGCAGATGTTCGTCATTGTGCTCTTCCGGCACCACTAGCGCGAACACCAGGTCCACCGGCTGACCATCTATAGCATCAAAATCAATGGGGGTATCGAGTGTCAACAACATGCCCGTGGTTTGATGAAATCCGGGTAAACGGCAATGCGGGATAGCGACGCCGTCACCAATGCCAGTGCTGCCCAGGCGCTCCCTCGCCAGTAACTGTTCATAGAGAGCGTCCTGGTCGATATCGGCGTTTTGCGTCGCCAGAAAATTTGCCAGAAATTCCAGCACCCGTTTTTTACTGCCTCCGGGCAAGCAGCAGCGAGTGCGGTCCAGAGAGAGTATGTCTGCTATTTCCATAAGTTACTACGCTTGAATATAAAACGGGGACTTATCGTCCGCGTTGTTTTTCTTTGTGTTTGATCAACTGCCGGTCGAGCTTGTCTACCAGCGTATCGATGGCGGCGTACAGATCTTCATGTTCCGAGTTGGCAAAAAACTCCCCACCGCTCACATGCACAGTGGCCTCAGCTTTTTGTACCAGATTGTCTATTGACAAAATAACATTGGCGGTAGTAATTCGGTCGTTGTGACGTTGCAGCTTGTCTACTTTACTGGTGACATAATTTTTGATGGGCTCGGTAACATCAAGATGGTGTCCGCTGATATTCAATTGCATGCGGTTCTCCTTTAAAAAAAGTTAAGGGTTTACAGTTCACTAATTACAATTAAAAAACATACTGACGTTATACAAATCTTGCCGTTTACAGTTGAAGCGACATTCAACCCTGGACTTTCGAGTTCGCGCCGATCTGCTGCTATCGGTAAGCTGTACATTGTCAACTTCTTTTATACCTTTTCCGTTCGCTGGATGAAGGAATGTTCAAACTTTCCCTGTATTTTGCCACAGTTCGTCTGGCAACCTGAATGCCCTGATCTGCCAGGATAGCTGCCAGCTTGTTGTCGCTGAGAGGCTTGCTGCTGTTTTCCTCACCAATCATTTTTTTCAGCATGGCTCGAATGGCCGTTGATGAACATTGGCCGCCCGCCGATGTATTGACGTGACTGGAAAAGAAATACTTCAGTTCATAGACCCCTCTGGGTGTATCAATATATTTTTGTGTGGTGACCCGCGATACAGTGGACTCATGCAGTTCAAGTTGCTGTGCGACATCTGCCAGCACCATGGGTCGCATGGCTTCGGGGCCTTGTTCCAGAAAGCCCAATTGCATTTCAACAATACAAGCGGCTACCCGCAACAGGGTTTCGTTGCGACTTTCGAGGCTGCGGATAAAGCTGCGAGCTTCTTGCAGGTGTTCGCGCAGAAAGCGATTTTGTTCGCTGGAGTCAGCGCGTTGAATCATTCGGCTGTAGGTTTGGTTGATACGGATATTTGAGGTGATGTCATTATTCAGGGATACCTGCCAACGGCCGTCGCGTTTGACTACCCTGACATCCGGAACCACATACTCTACGTTGCTGTTGCGGATTAGCTCACCCGGTTTGGGATTGAGGGTTTGAATCAGACTAATGGCCTGGTCCAGAGTGCCGTTGAGCAGGCCGGTTTTGCGCATCAGTTGCTTGTAATCGCGCGAGCCTACCAGTTCCAGGTGATTTTCTACCAGATCACGAGCCTCCCCCAACAGGGGCGTGGACTGGTGCAGTTGAGCAAGTTGAATCAACAGACACTCGCGCAGGGAGCGCGAACCGATGCCCGTCGGGTCAAAATGTTGAATGCGGTGTAGCACCGCTTCCACTTCATCCAGTTCGACATCGTCGTTGTTGTCGCGCAGCAGTCCCTGCCATATATCCTCAACGGGCATGCCCAAAAAACCGGAGGGTTCAATAGCGTCAATTATCGCAGTGCCGATTCGTCGGTCCTGATCTGACATCGGTGTCAAGTTGAGCTGCCACAACAAGTGGTCCTGAAGTGAATCGGTAACGATCTCAAAGGTGTCGAAATTTCGACTTTCAGTGCTGCTATTGCCACTGCTGATGCTGCCATGAGACGACGGGGTATGAAAAATATCGTCCCATTGTGCATCGATGGGCAAGTCATCCGGAATTTCGCCAGTCCATTGCTCGTCAGAGCCTGTGTCGGTAGTAGAAGCTTGCGACTCCGGTTTGACTTGCGGGTTGGTGTCTTCGGTGCGGTTGTCCTGCTGCGGACTTTTATATTCCTCCTCTTCGGTCAGCTCCAGCATCGGATTGTCGTAGAGCGCTTGCTGGATTTCCTGCTGCAGATCAAGAGACGATAGCTGTAGCAGACGAATTGCCTGCTGCAACTGGGGGGTCATCGTCAGGTGCTGGCCAATTCTAAGTTGTAAACTCGGTTTCATGGGTAACTTACAGTCATAACATCACACAAGGCATGGAAAGCTCAAACGTCAAAAGGTCCAGGCAGTGTAGTTTTGGCATCCCTTGCAGGGCAATGACACAGCTCATGTGAGACGGTCATCGGCGTTTGCATCACAGGTACGCGCATCACAATTCAAAATTTTCACCCAAATAAATATCCCGCACTTGCTGGTTTGCCAGGATCGCACTGGAATCACCTTCCGCAATTACACGTCCTTCCCCAACGATATAGGCTCTTTGGCAAATATCAAGGGTCTCGCGCACGTTGTGATCAGTGATTAACACTCCGATGCCCTTGTCGCGCAAATGGCGGATTATCAGCTTGATGTCGTTGACCGATATAGGGTCGACACCGGCAAAAGGTTCGTCCAGCAGTATAAAATCCGGCTCCGTGGCCAAGGCGCGAGCGATTTCGACCCGGCGTCGTTCCCCCCCCGAGAGGCTCATGCCAATGTTGCGGCAGATATGGGTAATATGAAATTCATTCAACAGCTCTTCCAGTTTATCCCGGCGTTGCTTGCGGGTCAGATCCTTGCGGGTTTCCAGGATCGCCATAATGTTGTCTTGCACGCTGAGCTTGCGGAATATGGACGCTTCCTGGGGCAGATAGCCAATGCCCTTGCGGGCTCTGCCATGCATTGGCAGGTGAGTGATCTCTTCACCATTAACGCAAATCTGGCCTCCACCCAGCGGCACTAGCCCGACTATCATGTAAAAACAGGTTGTCTTACCGGCGCCATTGGGGCCCAGCAGACCGACGATTTCGTCGCTGCTGACCCTCAGGGTTACGTCTTTGACAACCGGGCGACGTTTGTAGGATTTGGCAAGATGGCGGGCTTCAAGAGTCGCCATCGGTGTCGTCCTTGTCGTCTTTCGTTGTGGGTGGGATAACGAGATGAACCCCGCCTTCGGCACTGAGCTGTTCAGATGCAAGGCCGTACTGAATGGTATCGCTGTCCATGGTAGACCCGTCGGCGCGAGTTACATGAGCGTTTTTGACGAGCAGGATATTGTCGCCATTGCGCTTGTAGTTGATGGTGTTGGCGTGACCTTTGGTCAGGTCTTCGTCGGGGTTGATTTGTTGTTCAAAACGGGCCGGCTCGCCAAAGCAGTTGATTTCGGTGATCTGTTCGCCATCGTAATGAATGGTTGCCCGATCTGCCCTTATTACCAGAGAGCCCTGGGAAATAACCACGGAGCCAATCAGGGTGGTAATACCCATTTTGTCATTTTTTTCGGCGGAGTCGGCAAACAGGTCAATTTGAGCATTGCTGTCTTGTTTGAAGGCGAAAGCGACATGGCTTATTGCCAGTATGAGTAATCCGGCGATGATACCCTTGTTTTTCATTTAGTAGAGCCTTCTACCTTTGCCAGCAATTTGTATCGTTGTTCGGAAAACCAGGCCTCCATACCAACACCGGTCAGCCTGTCGCCCGGGGACGATAGTGTAACCTTTTTGTCGGTTTTGGCGTATTTTTTATCGGGGAAGAACAGCAACTGGCTGGTTTTCATCTCTTTTTTACCCCCCTGAGCCAGCTCCTGCCAGATATGAACATCATCTGTGAGCAGAACCCTGTTGTCTTTTTGAATCACCTGGCCCTGTCTGGCGGTTAATTGCCAGGGCGGTTGCCCGGGATTGTACGACAGCAATGTCGGTTGTCGAAGGTCAAATCGCTTGGCATCAGCGAAGTGTTCAGTCTCTTCGCTGGTGAGCCTGTACTCAATGTGTCCACCTTCATCAAACTGCCAGGTTTCCGTATTGCGCATATAAACGCTGGCTTTTGGTGTTTGTGTGGTCGTGGCCTTGGGGTCAAAGAACTTCTCCGGTGATGATGTCCAGAACTCCAGAAACAACCCGGTAATCACCAGCAAAACAAGAAACATCAACAAGGAGCGCATCATGGTTAGAGATAGTCCGCGACGGTGCTGTCCAGTTTGTCTTGTGCAGCGAGAATAAGTTCAGCAATCTCGCGGACTGCTCCCTGGCCCCCCGCAGTCGTGGTCTGCCATTTGGCATGTTTGGCGACATGCTGGCTGGCGTTGGCCACTGCAATGCCAAATCCAACGCGGCGAATGGCCGCAAGGTCTGGCAAGTCATCACCTGCGTAAGCAACTTCATCGAGTTGATAATTGCGCTCGGCGAGCAGCTCGGTGAGCGCAGTCAGTTTGTCCTCTCTTCCCTGAACCACCAGATCGATCCCAAGTTCTTTGGTGCGGCGGGTGAGTAATGTGGATGATCGCCCGGTAATAATGCCTACCTCGATACCCTTTCGCTGCAGCAGTTTGATGCCAAGACCGTCCTGAATATTGAAGGCTTTGGCTTCGCTGCCATCCTCGCTGTAGTAGAGGCTACCGTCTGTTAAAACGCCATCGACATCCAGCAGCAACAGACGTATTTTGCTGGCGGCTTCAGTAATTGAGTTCATTCTGGTCCTGTATAAATTAAAGTTGACCGTATACGGCGTACAGTTTACAGAGGAAGTTTGAGGTTTGTGCGACCAACTGTTAACTGTCTTTTACATCACTCCCGCGCGCAATATATCGTGCATGTGCAGCACGCCAACAGGCTGCGAATCGGTCCCGGTAACCACCAGCGCCGTAATTTTGCGATCTTCCATGATACGCAAGGCCTCGGCTGCCAGCACATTGTTCAAGATGGTTTTGCAATTGCGAGTCATAATCTCGCCGACTTTGGCACTGTTGATATCCACGGCATTATCGACAGCCCGGCGCAGATCGCCGTCGGTGAACACGCCCAGCAGTTTCTGATCATCGTCAACCACTGTTGTCATGCCAAAACCCTTGCCGGTCATCTCCACCAGTGCCTTACGCACAGAGCTCTGCTGTGTCACGCGTGGCACTTCATCCCCCTTGTGCATAATGTCCTCAACCTTGAGCAGCAATTTACGTCCAAGGGCGCCTCCCGGGTGAGAAAATGCGAAATCTTCAGCGGTAAAGCCCCGCGCCTCCAGCAGTGCGACCGCCAGAGCATCTCCCATGACCAGCGTCACTGTTGTGCTCGACGTTGGGGCCAGTCCCAGTGGGCAGGCTTCTTCGGCAACGCCAATATCGATGTGTACCTGGGCGGCTTGTGCAAGTGGTGATGCAGCATTGCCGGTCATGCTTATCAGTGGAATGCCAAGGCGTTTGATGAGCGGCAAAAGAGTGATCACCTCGGCAGTGGAGCCGGAGCTGGAAATAGCCACCACCACATCTTCCCTGGTAATCATTCCCAGGTCGCCATGACTGGCTTCGCCGGGGTGAACGAAAAAAGCCGGTGTGCCGGTACTGGCCAGTGTAGAGGCTATTTTGCGGCCAATATGACCGGATTTCCCCATGCCGGTAACAATCGTTCGGCCGGCTGACTGCATCATCAGTTCGCAGGCGCGCTGAAAGTCGTGGCCGATACGGTCTTCGAGAAGCTGCACAGCCTCTTTTTCCATGCGGATGGTACGGCGACCGGTTTCAATCAGTGACGGTTTGGTCATATTTATCTGTTTCCAATAACTGCCTTTTCACCATTTTGCGCAACCTTAATACGTGGATTAACTGCTGGCAAATAGCAGGACATAATACATGCCATACAGCGCCAGCAGTGATGCGCCAAGGCGTCGGCCCAGGCGACCGCTCTGGTGGCTTTGTTTGTGGCGCAGAGACAACCAGACAGATAACATCAGAACGGCGGTGAGCGCAGCCATCGCGAGATAGTCTCTGTAGAACACCGGCGGACTGAGTTCCAGGGGGGCGATAATACCGGGCATGGACATAACGGCCATAATATTGAACAGGTTGGAGCCGAAGATGTTACCCAGTGCTATATCGTGGTGACCGCGCACGGCGCTCACGATCGATGCCGCCAGCTCTGGCAGGCTGGTGCCCACTGCCACAACAGTGAGGCCAATCACCAGCTGACTGACACCCAGATATGCCGCAATCGACTTCGCACCCCATACCAGCGCTTCTGCACTGAGCAGTAGTATTGCCAAACCTGCAACAAACAGGATACTGGCGGTCCTCATACCTATCTTTGGAATCTGTTCTTGCTCGGCAATTTTTTCCTCGGGAAGAAGCTGTCTCTTCTTGTAATAAATAGTGGCCCACAGCATGGGAGTCAGTAAACCCAGCAGCACAATGCCGTCCAGTCGGCTCAGGTGACCATCAATCAATACTGCCCCTGCCAGCAAAGTTACCCCAATCAGTGCAAACCCCTCTTGTTTCAACAGGTGTCTCTGGGTGGGCAGGGGCGCCACTATTGCAGTAACGCCAAGCACAAGGCCGATGTTGGCAATATTGGAGCCCAGGGCATTGCCCACGGCCATTTCACCGGCCTCTCTGAGGGCAGCGTTGATTGCCACGATGATTTCCGGGGCGGAAGTGCCCACAGAAACCACGGTCAGACCGATAACCAATGGTGAAATGCCAAGGTTTCGTGCCATGCCGGCACTGCCGGCAACAAATCGATCGGCGCCCCAGAGCAGCCCTGACAACCCGAGAACAACAGCCAGCAAAGGCAGTATCATTGTGGTCATTGATCCGGTTTCCAAATGTGAGACGTACGTTTGATGGTGGTTTACCTTTTTATCGTGTTCTGGATTACAGAGCCCCGGGGCACAAGGGACTGTTAACAGGCCCTAACAATATTCGATGACCAGCGGTGTTAAACGTATTCCTTGCAAGAGGGTGGGAATGGTATAGTGCGAGCCCCTCGAAGTCAGTAGTTAAACGATCAAATAATGGCCATTCGAGCCATTGTCAAAGGTAACCGGGCAGGGGTATACCCCTGTGTGAAGTGCCAAAAAGATCATTTTGCGCTGAATATGGTCAAATATCGGTAATGCAGGCAAAGGAACAGACTATGATCCTGAGAAAATTGAACAAATACCTTTTGGTGACATGCTGGATAATCGCTGGTGGCGTTTTTGGCAATGAATCCACAGTTGCCAATACAATCAGCGCAGATGGGCCACACGCAGTTATTGAGGGCATGACGCAGGAGTTATTGTCCGGCATGGAGCAGTATCGGCAGACGGTTGATCAGGACCCTGAACCGTTTTTTCAGTTTTTGGAAGGTCGCATGGAGCAGATTGTCGATTTCCAGTGGATTGCTGCCAACGTCATGGGGCCCTATCGAAAAAAGGCCAGCGGCGAGCAGCGCAATCGCTTTGCCAATGTGTTTCGTCGCAGTCTGGTCGAGACCTATGGTCGGGGCTTGCTTGCCTACAGCGGTGAGAAGATAGAAGTACGCCCACCGGCAGACGGTGACCTTGACGGAAAACGGGTTTATGTTACGCAGGAAATTCACGGAAATACGCAAATTTATCCGGTGACTTACACGCTGGCGCAAAACCGGCAAGGTCAATGGAAAATTCTCAATGTCTTGATTAATGGCGTAAACCTTGGCAAAACTTTCCGCAATCAGTTTGTCCAGGCCGCCAGAAACAACGGGGACGATATCGACACGGTCATAGATTCGTGGGCAACTGACATTTAACGCAGCAGTGACATTGTGCAACAAGACATATATCAGATGGGAGTACGCGCCATGAACTGCGGGGAAAAAATGATGGATACGGAAGAGGTCCGCAAATTACTGGAGACCAGTCTGCCAGATTGTGATATCAGTGTGGAAGGGGATGGCAGTCATTTTCAGATTACCGTTGTCGGTGACGTATTTGAAGGGTTACGTCCAATAAAACGCCAGCAACTTGTTTATGGTGTGCTTGACAAACACATTGCCGGTGGCGACATACATGCGGTGAATATGATTACTCTCGCGAGATCAGAAACCTGAAGAGAAAACACAGAAAGACAAGTCCGGATTTTAGCTTTTGCGGGTTAACAGGCGCCAGATTTATTCCCGCACTTTTGTACTGTAAATTACCAGGTGGGCACATAATTCAAAATGGATAAATTACTCATTACCGGCGGCAAGCCGCTGTCCGGTGAAATTCGTATCTCTGGCGCGAAAAATTCGGCCTTGCCAATTTTGGCAGCGTCACTGCTTGCCGAACAACCCGTCACGATTGGCAATATTCCGCACTTGCATGACATTACCACGATGGTCGAATTGCTTGGCTGTCTGGGTGTCGGGGTCGTGGTAGATGAAAAAATGCAGTTGGAGGTGGACAACAGTACCCTGCACAGCCATACCGCTCCTTACGAACTGGTAAAAACCATGCGCGCCTCGATTCTGGTGTTGGGGCCGATGCTGGCGCGATACGGCGTGGCCAACGTTTCATTCCCGGGGGGGTGTGCTATCGGCAGCAGGCCGGTCGATTTGCACTTGCGCGGCCTGGAGGCAATGGGTGCCGTTATTGAAATTGAAGAGGGGTATATCAAGGCAACCAGCAACGGCCGTTTACGTGGCGCTGATATCGCTATGGATATTGTTACCGTTGGTGGTACAGAAAATCTGATGATGGCGGCGGC
>JBNKFQ010000313.1:0-33223 GCA_050289385.1 Porticoccaceae bacterium
ACCCGAAGGGCCGGGCCCATTTTTTCCCTCAGCGGCGTTATCACTCGCTCATGTAGAATGACTACACCACGCTCATTCTGCCTTGCTGAGGAAAAAAATGGACTCCGGCAGCGCCTGCTGGGTAATTGTTAACGGCCCCTAGGCCCTGAAGTTTTAATGAGGAAAAACGAGTTATGTCAACTGCGGAAAAAAAGACCCGACTGCTGATTCCGGCGCTGGTTGTGTCGGCGGCCCTGTTGGGCCTGGGGGCTTATCTGTTTTGGTCGCCGGGCGGTGGAACTGATAGTGCCCTGCCGCTAAATGCCAATGAATATGTAAAGCGCATCACTAATGAACAATACCGGAATATTGTACGTGATATTTTTGGTGGCGCAGTTGTCATGAAAAACAGCCTGCCCGACCCTATAAAACGCGAAGAGGGCTTGCTGGCGGTTGGGGCTGCGCGGGCCCGCATCAGCACGATGGGTTTTCAGGCGGCTGAAGAAATTGCCTATTCAATTGCCAGTCAGATAGTCAGTGAAGCGAACAGGAAGCAGTTTATTGGTTGTGGGTCCCAACCTTCACAGTTTGATGAAAATTGTGCCAGACAATTTATTAGCGCCGTTGGGCGTCTGTTTTATCGACGTCCGTTGATGGAGCAGGAACTGGAAGAACAGGTCGAGTGGGCGCGCAAGGCTGCAAAGCAGAATAACGATTTCTATGCCGGTATCGAGCGCAGCCTGGTTAACATGCTGGTGTCTCCCAACTTCCTGTTTCGGGTAGAGTCCACCGAACCCGATCCCGAACGTGCCGAAGGCACGCGCTTGACGGCATTCTCCAAAGCCAGCCGACTCAGCTTTCTATTGTGGAACAGCGCGCCGGACTCTGTTTTGCTGGACGCGGCGGAGCGTGGCGAGCTTCACTCACGCAAAGGGCTGGAGCGTCAGGTAGACAGAATGCTGCGCTCCACTCGGCTGGAGCACGGCGTGCGTGGATTTTTTTCTGATATGTTGGCGCTGGATGGTTTCAAGAACCTGAGTAAAGACGCGGTGATTTTCCCCAAGTTCACCTTGCAAGTCACCAACGAAGCGCCGGAACAAATGCTGCGAATGTTGCTGGATCACCTGTTGGTGCAGCAAGCAGACTATCGAGACCTGTTCACAACCAACAAAACCTTTTTAACGCCTTCACTTGCCGCCATGCTCGGTGTGCCCTTGCTGCAAATGGCCGATGAAACCAAAGCGCCGGACTATTGGCAGCCGTATGAATTCCCCGAAGGTGATCCGCGTGCGGGACTGCTGGCCCAGCCGGCATTTGTCGCTCTGCATTCGCACCCCGGGCGCACTTCGCCCACCTTGCGCGGCAAGGCATTGCGTGAAAACCTGCTGTGCCAGACGGTGCCGGATCCACCACCCAACGTAGACTTTAAGCTGGTGCAGGCAAACAGTCACGAAGGGCAAACCACCATGCGGCAACGCCTGACGGCGCATGCCACCAACCCGACTTGCGCCGGTTGTCACAAAATTACCGATCCCATTGGTTTGGCGCTGGAGACCTTTGATGGCGCCGGCGCCTACCGGACAAAAGAACAGGGCCTGATGATCGATACCAGCGGTGAACTGGACGGAGTCACTTATGACGATGCTCCGGGGCTGGCGCAGTCGTTGCGCGACAACCCCAATGTAACCTCCTGCGTGGTCAACCGGGTATTTTCCTACGGTGTCGGCCGGGAGGTGCAATCATCGGATCGAAAATGGTTAAAGGATGTACGCCAGCAGTTTGCTGAAAATGGGTACAAATTCATGAATTTGTTGCGGGTAGTTGCTACCAGCGAGGCGTTCTACAGGTCTTGAACGGTATCAGCGAGACGACATGAGGAAAATGATATGACAATCGAATCGATAACTCGCAGACGCTTGTTGCGCGGCATGTTGCAAGGTACTGCGGTGGGCGTGGGATTGCCGATACTGGATATGTTTCTGAATGAAAATGGCTCGGCGCTGGCAAGCGGCGAACAGTTGCCTACCTGTTTTGGCACCTGGTTTTGGGGGTTGGGTCTGGGTTCAACAGACTGGGCTCCGAAAAAAACCGGTAAAGATTTTGAGCTCACAGTTTTTCTGAAAAATTTTGAACCGATTAGAGACAAAATCAATATTTATAGTGGCATGCATGCATTTGCTGACGGTGGGCGAACCAATCATGGCCCTGCAGCCCAGGTGATGTTGACAGGTTCTTCACCGGGATTTTCCAGTGTTTACCGAAAAAGTGTCGACTCGATTATTGCCGATAAACTTGTGATGAGAACCCGCTTTCCGTCGCTCGAGGTCAACTGCAGCGGTGACGAGGGCATGACTTTCAACGCGCGCAACGACGACGCCATGAAGCCGCCGGAGTTATCTCCCGCAACCCTTTACCAACGCATATTTGGCGCGGGCTATGTCGATCCCAACGCCGCAGAGTTTACCCCGGACCCGGGCGTGATGTTGCGCAAAAGTGCATTGTCTGCAGTCAAGGACGAGCGTCAGGTACTGATGAAAAAGGTCGGCGCCAATGATCGCGATCGATTGGATGAATTTTTTACTTCCTTGCGCGGTTTGGAGCAGAAGCTGGCGCTTGAGCTGGAAAAACCGGCTCCCATGCCGTCCTGTGAAGTGCCAGAAGGAGGCCAGAGAAAGAAAGGCTACCTGATTGACAATATTATGCACAATCACGACTTGTTTGTGGATTTGATTGCCCATGCCCTGTCGTGCGGACAAACCCGTATTTTTAACATGTCGTCCGGTTTTAACAGCATCAGGGAACTGGGTGATCCGTCCCACCACCATCTCTACACGCACGAAGAGCAAGTAGACCCTGAATTGGGGTACCAACCCATTACCTACTGGTTTGCCATGAAGTATATGAAGGCATTCAGGGATCTGGTGCAGAAGCTGGACAGTATTCGCGAAGGCGACAGCACCTTGCTCGACAGAACCCTGGTGCTGGCTTATACCGATCACGGCGACGCCATGCTCCACCTTATGGACTGGTTACCCATCTTTACTGCCGGTGGCGCCAACGGTGGCATGAAGACCGGGTTGCATGTGGCTGCCGAGGGAGATCCTTGTACCCGTGTCACGTTGACTTGCCAGCAAGCTATGGGGTTACCGGTCAGGGAGTGGGGCGCTGGCGCCAATACAGTGAACAGAGCGTTGACCGAGGTATTGTCGTGACCGGATTGCAAAACGTGCGTTTTTTTACCGCGCTGGTAAGTACAATCCTGTTGGCGCCATTTTTTTGGGTGCCAATTTGCAATGCTGAACAGACTGGTGCAGAACAACCATGGTTGACTTTCGATGAGCAGGTTACCTGGTCGACACCGCCTGGTATCACCATTGTCTATGTAGACCTGCTGGAAGCATCGGGTTCCCAGCAGCGGCTCTGGACGCGGTTGGGCAATGATAAAGGTGAAGCACTGTTTATTTCTGACCAAGACGCCGATGGTGTGTCTTTGTGCACGGGGCAGTGTGAACAGGATTTTCCACCGGTAATCGCCTTGCCCGATTCCATCGAAACAGGTGAATGGACATTGTTTCAGCGTGACAATGGCGACCGGCAGTGGGTTTATCGCGGCAAGCCTCTGTACCGTTTTGCACATGAAACACGCTTTAACGAGATGGTAGATAATTTGGCGATGAGGGAACCCAAAAAAGAAGATCTGGATAGTGGTGCTCAGGCTAAAGCTGAAAGAGATATTCGCAAGACTATGGGGGCCAAAAAAGATCGTTTGTGGAATCCACTGGAATTGATGGAACCCACTTCCCTGACTCTGCCAGAAGGCTGGTCGCTGGCAAAGTTTGACTCGAAATCGGCGATCGGTGATATGCCATCGGATATTTTGCTAAAAGAGATTGCCGCTATCAGCAGCATCGGATTTGTCGATATGCAGGGTATGACGGTGTACGGGTATGATGGCGATGTTGAGGACATTTCTTCCAACTGTGTGCAAGGCTGTAACCAGCAGTGGATCCCCTTGCCAGCGGCTGAAATGTCACGGGCGGTCGGCGACTTTCAGCCGATTCGGCGTGCCAATGGCGACCTGCAGTGGAGTTACAAGGGTGTTCCCCTGTTTACCTGGAAGGGCGACATTAAGCCCGGCTATGCAAATGGTTCCCGCACAGTAAGAGATGCGCGGCGCATCCGTGTAACGTCTGGCGACAATAAAAAAGGCGAGTGGTATATACCCGTACAGTATCGCCACTTTGTGCCCCAAAACGCGCAAATCAGAAAAGAGCCGTCTCTTGGGAAAATATTTGCCACGGCTGATGGTATGCCACTGTATTCGCGTTTTCGTTCCGAATATTTTAATACCGCCCACAACAGTTATGTAAAAGGCAAATTGGCGGGAACCAATGGTTGTGACGCAATCTGCCTCGAAACCTGGCGCCCTTTCCTGGCCCCTGAAGGCGCTCAAACCCAGGGATATTGGGAAATAGTAGAGCGCGAGGACGGCACCAGACAGTGGGCTTATAAAGGCTTTGTTCAATACATTAATGTCAATGACAAGCCCTACAGCAGATCAGTTGGTAACAGGATTTCCGATCCGGTAATTGGCGATGACGGCCGCTTTAAAGTACGAGAATTTATCTCTGGTCGCCTGTCTCAGGAATGGGCCCGAGGTATTACCTATTTTTGGGAATTGACATCGCCATAAATCAAGGCTTAAGGGCGGTCGTACGTCGCACGTCATACGTCGCACGCTTTCGGGGGAGGTTGGCCGATAGATGGTCGCACAGATAAAAATCGCTGTAATCATTGTGCCGCTTTTAGCGTGCGACGTGCGACTACCGACGTACGACCAGTAAATCAGGTTCAAGGGTGAGTCAGGTTCAAGTATGCCATTCATTGATACCTTATCTTCCCGGTTTATTTTTTCCAGTTTGCGACATTTCTTGATTTTTGCGGAAGAACTCGTTATATAAACGCCAGTGTCATGCCGTATCGGCTGTTGTATTTGTGTGCTTATCCATAAAGAGTGCTACGGCTTTTATTTACTTATGGACAAATTGGTGAAGTCGAGTGGCGAATAAAAAAAACCTTGGGATGTACGGTATATCCCGCATTGACGATTACATATATTACACTCATGCATGGCGCGTTAGCTTGCGTCGTCGCGGCAAGGCGTTGGTGAAAAATTTTCCCGACAAAAAATATGGTGGCAAACGCAAGGCCTTGCAAGCTGCCAAACAGCACCGCGATCAGGTGGTTGCCAAATACCCGCCACTCACTCGCAAAGAGCACGCTACCGCATTGCGGAAAAACAACAAGTCCGGTATCACCGGGGTTTGTCGTTTTGCCAGCAGCTATTTTCTGAAAGATGGAACCGAAAAATTCAGCTGGTATTGGGAGGCAATCTGGCCAACGACTCCAGGCGAGCATGAGAGCGTACGATTTTCGGTAAATAAATACGGTGATGAGGGAGCCTTTAAAAAGGCACTGGCCGCCAGGCGCAAGGGCTTGAAAAAGCTAAGTGGTGTTTTTTGGGCATCTCAGGCCGGAAGCTCGTAAATTCACACTTTTGGGCTTTTCCGACCTGCGGACTATCAGGCGTCTCTACGAACAGCGGAAACGTCACAGGTCCTAAACCACATTTTGTGGCTCACCTTTCAAGAATGCCTGAATATTGTCTGCGAGTTGATTAACCAACCGCTGCCGCGATTCGCGGCTGATCCAGGCACTGTGGGGTGTGACAATCAGATTGGGTATGTCCGGGTTGAGCAATGGGTTGCCATGGCGTGGCGGTTCCTCACTGAGTACGTCAATACCTGCTCCCCCGATATGTCCATCGCACAGTGCGTTCGCCAGCGCTTGCTCATCGACAATACCGCCGCGGGCTGTGTTGATTAAAATGGCATTGTTTCGCATCGCCAACAACTGGCTGGCGCCAATCAATTTTTTTGTTTCCGGTGTAAGGGGGCAGTGCAGGCTGAGCACATCGGTCTGTGGCAGCAGTTCGTGAAGCGGAATCCTGGGGCTGCCTTGTATCGCGGTTCGGTTATCATACGTTCGGCCAGGCAGGGCGGCTACCTTTACTGTCATGCCAAACGCCCGTCCGATGTTGGCAACGCCACGCCCCAGTTCACCGTAACCTATTATGCCAAGCGTTTTGCCCGCCAGCTCCTGAACCGGGTAATCCATCAGGCAAAAGAACGGGCTCTTGCTCCAGCGCCCGCCAAGTGCGTCTCGCCGGTAGTCCAGCAAATGCGTTGTCAGGGCCAGTATCAGAGCAAAAGTATGTTGCACCACGCTGGCAGTGCCGTAGCCGGTACAGTTGCATACGCTGACGCCCCTGTCTCTGGCCCGGTCCAGATCAATCACGTTGACGCCGGTTGCAGCTACCGCAATCAACTTGAGGCCGGCAGCGGCTGATAGTTCCACCTCACCAATCGGGGCTTTGTTGGTGACAACAAAATCCGCTTTGGCGATGCGCCCGGCGACTTGTGGTGGTGCACTGGCAGAGTAGATTTTCCAGTCGATCGGCAAGTTGGTAATCAGGCTGAGATCCAGATCATCAGTCCCCAGTGAGTCGGCATCCAGAATTACACCCTTGTACATATTTTGTTCTGCTCCAGGTTATCTGTGAATTGTGCATTGGCCACCGAGTGTTGCACAATAGCAAGGTTTTTGGGGGAATCCCCCCCAATCCGCTCTATATCATTCATTATCCACTATCCCTGCAGGTGTGCGGTGCTGGCGAATTTCGCTCATAATAGCCGTTTCCCGCCGGATCAATGAAAAAGGATATTCAATGTCAAAGCATTTGCTGTCGCTGTATGAGGCAATAGTATTGCGACGCCCGATAGCCACATTGATTGTGGTATTGCTGGTAGCCTCCGGACTGGCGCTCGGGGTTCCCGATCTCAAGCTGGACGCGTCGGCAGAATCACTGACTCTTGAGCACGACACCGATCTCGATTACTCCCGCGAGATCAATCAGCGCTATGGCAGTGGTGATTTCCTGTTGGTGACATTTCGCCCCAAAGAGCACGACCTGTTTTCTGATCAGTCTCTGAAACAATTGGGTCAGTTGCGCGATGACCTGAAAGGTGTCGAAGGGGTTGAGAGCGTTATTTCGATTCTGGATGCGCCGCTGCTGTTTAGCCCGAAAGTGGAAATTTCCGATCTCCAGGGCGAACCACGCACTTTGAGCATGCCCGATGTAGACCGCGCCATGGCGAAAAAGGAATTCCTTGAGAATCCGATTTACCGCGATCTCATATTGAGCCCGGATGGCGAGACCACCGCAGTGCTCGCCAATCTGAAAACGGATGAAAAATATATCAGGCTGGTGCGCCACCGCGACGCATTGCGCCTTAAACGCGATGAAAGCGGCCTGACACCGGAAGAAGCCACGCAGCTTGAGCAGGTCAGTGAGGAATTCAGCGCCTACCATACCGAACGTTCGGCCATTGATCGGGCACGTGTCGAAACGGTGCGTCGGCTAATGGACCCGTACCGTGACAAGGCTGAAGTGTTTCTCGGCGGTCCGAGCATGATTACCGCTGACATGATCGCTTTTATAAAAAGTGATTTGAATATATTTGGTGTCAGTATTGTGCTGTTTATAATTGCCATACTCGCCATTATTTTTCGGCAGTTGCGCTGGGTGGTGTTGCCGCTGGTAACTTGCCTGTTATCGGTTGTGATGATGTTGGGCTTCCTCGGTTGGACCGATTGGAGACTCACCGTTATTTCCTCCAATTTCGTATCGTTGCTGCTTATTATCACTCTGGCGCTTACTATTCATCTGATTGTCCGTTACCGGGAGTTTCACAGCGAATTTCCGGACCGGTCGCAACGTGAACTGGTGCGCGACACGGTTCGCTACATGTTGCGTCCCTGTCTTTATACCGTGCTGACGACTATCGTGGCGTTTGCTTCTCTGGTGGTCAGTGATATTCGGCCCGTGATTGATTTTGGCTGGATGATGACCATTGGCATTTCACTGGCTCTGGTTTTGGCGTTTGTGGTGATCCCGGCGGGCATGATGCTGTTTGGTCGTGGTCACAACAATGACACCGAGGACCAGTCGGGCGCTTTTACTCTGTATTTTTCCCGTTTCGCTGAAAAGCACGCAGTCTGGGTATGGGGCTTGAGCCTGGTTGCCGCGACGATAAGTATTTGGGGGGTCACGCGGCTGGATGTGGAAAATCGCTTTATCGATTACTTTAGGGAAAGCACCGAGATATATCAGGGGTTGTCTGTTATTGATGCCCGTCTGGGAGGGACCACGCCGCTGGATATTATTGTCGATATGCCGGATCAGGCCTCTGAACCTTTATACGACACAAGTGGACTCGATGATGAGCAGGATCCGTTTGCCACTGATCAAGCCGAAGCGGACCCGTTTGACGAAAAAGACCCCTTTGAAGAGAAAGATCCATTCGCAGAGGATGACCCCTTTGCTGAAGACAGCGACAAAAAAAATGTCAGTAACAGCTACTGGTTTACCAGTTCAGGCCTGGCAAAACTGGAAAAGCTGCATTATTACCTGGAGTCGTTGCCAGAGGTTGGCAAGGTAAACTCGCTGGTCAATGGTTTCGAAGCCGCCAATCGCCTGCTCGGGCATCGACTTAACGATTTTGAGCTGGCGTTTATGCGCAATCAGTTATCGCCGGAAGTGAATACTGTTGTGATCGATCCTTATATCGACGATGAGCTTAACCAGGCGCGAATCAATTTGCGTACCGTGGAAACCGAAGGTGAACTCAAACGTTCAGAGTTGCTGCAACAAATTCGTGACTATGCCGTCAACGAAGTCGGGCTGGAGCCTGACAAGGTGCGATTGACCGGTTTGCTGGTGTTGTACAACAACATGCTCCAGAGTCTGTTTCGTTCCCAGATACTGACTTTGGGGGCCGTGTTCCTGGGTATTATGGCGATGTTCCTTGTGTTGTTCCGGTCGGTTCGTATTTCGCTGATTGCCATTCTGCCCAATCTGCTGGCCGCCAGTGTTGTATTGGGTGGCATGGGTCTGGCCAATATTCCCCTGGATATGATGACCATCACCATTGCCGCCATTACAGTGGGTATTGGTGTGGACCACGCCATTCACTACATCACCCGTTTTAGGCGGGAGTTCGCGCTTGATGGCGATTACATTGCTGCGATGCATCGCTCGCATGCCAGTATTGGCCGGGCGCTGTACTATACCGCGATAACCATTATTGTCGGTTTCTCGATATTGGCGCTGTCCAATTTTATTCCATCCGTTTATTTCGGTTTGCTTACCGGCCTTGCGATGTTGACCGCATTGCTGGGTTCGCTGACTTTGCTGCCCAGGTTAATTATCTTATTCAAGCCAATGGGTAATGGTGTCAGAGCAGCGGCTGGCAGTGGTTTGGCTGAAGCTGAGGCGTCTGTCACCAGTAAAGAGCCCAGTGCCTGAGGACAGGCACCGGCCCGTGTTTTCCTGATCAAAATCATCGACACAATCGGGCGTGAGTCCGATTGTGTCCAATATCTAACATCCCTGAGGTCAATAAACGACTATTATTAGCTCAACACTCGATTGCCAGATCAATGTTCATTGCCCTATGTTTTCGTTGCCGTTGTTTCCATTACAGACCATTATCTTTCCAGGTATTTCGATGCCGCTGCAGATATTTGAACAGCGTTATCTGAACCTGGTCAGCAGATCTTTGCGCGAGGGAACAGGTTTTGGCGTAGTCATGATTCGCAATGGGCGGGAAACTCAGACCGCGCCGGATATTTATCCCGTCGGGGTACAGGTGGCGATTGTCGACTGGTATCAACAGAGCAACAATTTGTTGGGGATTCGCATTAAGGCAGAACGCAAGTTGGAAGTTGTGTCCACTGTATTGCGCAATGATCGTTTACTGGTTGGCGAGGTGGAGTACTTGCCTTCAGAGCCGGTGGTGCCGCTAGATAATTTCGGCAAGGAACTCGCAACTTTGGTGTCTGAACTCAGGCAACATCCGGCACTGTCGGGTTTTGAATTACCCCATATCAGCGATTTGCGATCGTTGGGTTGGCAGCTCGCTCAACTGTTGCCAATTTTGCCGGAAGAAAAGATAGCACTGCTTAAACTGTCTGATCCCCGCGACCGGGTGGCAAGGATAGTGCAATGGCTGGAGCGTACTTCTCCTGAAAATTGAGGGCGGTTTTTGTCTCAATTACGCTTCTCCCGCTGTTGAGGAAGCACGATTCGAACCTGTTGGTGGTTACCGGGCTGCCGGGAAGTTTACCGCTATCTGCCAAAAGCCCCCACGCCTGCCCGCAATCTCTATATAATTACCGCTCAATCACATACAGACACAGACGGTTATGAATGTAATAGCCTATATGCAAACACTTGGTCGTCGGGCTCGGGAGGCATCTCGACAGATGGCGAGGGCAGGTACCGAACAGAAAAACCAAGCCCTGTTGGCTATCGCTGACGCACTGGACGCTGATCGGCAGGTGCTTCTTGAGGCCAACCGAAAGGACATGGCGGCAGGTAGGGAGAGTGGTCTCGACGCGGCACTGCTGGATCGTCTCGAACTCAACCCTCAGCGAATAGACGACATGCTGGAAGGGCTGCGTCAGGTTGCCGCATTGCAAGATCCGGTGGGCGCAATTGCAGAACTGCGTTACCGGCCCAGCGGGATCCAGGTTGGCAAAATGCGCGTGCCGCTGGGTGTGGTGGGAATCATCTACGAATCACGGCCCAATGTTACGGTGGATGCTGCCAGTCTATGCCTGAAGTCGGGTAACGCTACCATCTTGCGCGGTGGCAGTGAGGCAATTCATTCCAACCAGGCTATTGCCGCCTGCATTGGCATTGGCCTGAAGGCAAGCGGCCTGCCGGAAACCGCTGTGCAGGTACTTGAGACTACAGATCGAGCCGCTGTAGGCCAGTTGATTGCCATGCCTGACTATGTGGATGTGGTTGTACCGCGGGGTGGCAAGGGTTTGATTGAGCGCATCAGTAAAGAGGCGCGAGTGCCGGTGATCAAGCATCTCGACGGTATCTGTCACGTTTATATTGACGAGGCGGCCAATATTGAAAAGGCCATTAGTATCGCGCTGAATGCGAAAACTCACCGCTACGGTGTGTGTAATGCAATGGAAACCCTGCTGGTGGCTGAGGACGTAGCCACGAAAGTACTGCCCGGCCTGGCAGATGCCTATCGCGAAAAGGGGGTGGAGGTGCGTGGTTGTGAGCGCACCCGGGAGGTGATTGATTGCAACGCCGCGACAGAAGAAGACTGGGCCACTGAATATCTGGCGCCGATTTTGTCAATCCGCGTAGTCTGTGGGCTTGATGAGGCACTTGACCATATTGATACTTACAGCTCCCGCCACACTGATGCGATTGTTACTGAAGACTATACCCGAGCCAGACGCTTTCTTTCTGAAGTGGATTCTGGCTCAGTGCTGGTCAATGCATCTACCCGATTTGCGGACGGTTTTGAATATGGCCTTGGCGCCGAAATTGGTACGTCCACGGACAAATTCCACGTACGCGGTCCGGTAGGGCTGGAAGGCCTGACCTCGCAAAAGTGGGTTGTATTTGGCGATGGAAATGTCAGGGGATAAGGTCGGAAGTCGGAAGTCGGAAGTCGGAAGTGGGGGTTCCGTAGGGATTTTTGGCGGAACGTTTAATCCGGTTCATATTGGTCATTTGCGCACCGCACTGGAGTTGCGGCAGTCTCTTGCCCTGCAGGAAATGCGGTTGATGCCCTGCGCGGTGCCGCCTCATCGCAATCAACCCGAAGTGGCGGCAGAGCACCGTTTGCAAATGCTGAGAGTGGCGATAGACGCTGAACCCGGGTTGTCGGTTGACGACCGCGAGCTTTCGCGACCGGGACCATCCTATACCATAGACTCACTACAGGAATTGCGCGGTGAACTGGGAGACTCGGCTTCTATCTGTTTATGTATAGGCATGGATTCTCTGGTTAACCTGGCGTGTTGGCATCGATGGCGCGAGCTGCTGGATTATGCACACATTGTGGTTACGGCGCGGCCCGGATGGCATGCGCCTGAAGATGGTGAGGTGGGCGATCTGGTGAGAGCGCGCCAGAGCGATAGTGTGATGCGGTTGCATCAGCAACCCGCCGGACTTGTCTGGTTGGCAGAGATGACCCTGTTGCCGGTATCCTCTACAGATATCCGTCACTCATTGATAAGGGGTAATTCGGTGCGCTATTTGTTGCCAGACAAGGTCATTGAATACATAGGGCAATATCAATTGTATTCTCAATAATGAACGCCCACTGGATAAAAGTGGATTAGCCTGTTAACACCAGGGCCTGTCAACAGGCCCTGATAAACCGGAAATCAAATATGAGTCGTAGTTTGCTGGAAGTTGTTGTAGACGCTCTGCAGGACATTAAAGGCCAGGATATTGTCACGCTGGATGTCAGGGAATTAAGTGACGTTATGGATACGTTGGTGGTAGCCAGCGGCACGTCGAATCGACAGGTGAAGTCATTGGCCGACAACGTGGTTGTCCAGGCAAAAAAAGCGGGCTATCCACCTGTTGGTGTTGAGGGGATGGATACGGCCGAGTGGGTATTGGTGGATCTGGGCGATATTGTTGTTCATGTCATGTTGCCGGCAACTCGCGCGTTCTACGACCTGGAGAAACTCTGGTCTATGAGGCCGGATGATTTGAAGGTTAAGGATTGATAAGTCGGAAGTCGGATGTCGGAAGCAAAAGATTCGCACCATTGCTTTGCTCGGCGCTGATTTTGATTTTAGTGTTTTCCTTCCGACTTCCGACTTCCGACTAAAAGATGCGACTGAAAATAATTGCCATTGGCACCAGAATGCCGCGGTGGGTTGAAGCGGGTTTTGACGAATATGCCCGACGCATGCCGCCCGAGCTGAAACTTGAGCTGGTAGAGCTGCCCTTGGGCAAGCGCGGTAAGGGTGTCGATATAAAGCGTGCGATCGCCAATGAGTCAGATGCGATACTAAAGGCCGTGGGTTCATCTGACAAAGTTGTTGCTCTGGATGTAAAAGGCAAACCCTGGAGTACGGAACAACTCGCAGAGCATTTAACAGGCTGGCAGTTCGAGGGCTGTGATTTCTGTTTTCTGATTGGTGGCCCCGACGGTTTGAGCGCAGAATGTCTGGCGCGAGCTGATGCCCGGTGGTCATTGTCGCCGCTGACGTTGCCGCATCCACTGGTACGTGTTCTGCTGGCTGAACAGCTGTATCGCGCCTGGACGATTACGGTTGGGCATCCGTATCATAAGTAGAGTTAGAAATTGGAAGTTAGAAGTTGGAAGTTGGAAGTTGGAAGGGAAAGACCAAACGCCGAGCGAAGCAATGGCGCGAATCCTTTGCTTCCGACTTCCGACTCCGCAAACATAGTCACACACTCCACGATCCAATACACTGTCGCGGTTTAACTCATAGTTTTGCCAACCATGCATCACGACCTGGAGATGAAAGACCTTCGACGTGAGTACCGACTCTATTTTGGTCGGGTGCTGGTTGCTGCCTGCGCGGTGTTGGCGGTTATGGGGGGGCTGGTCTGGCGCTACTATCATTTGCAGATTACGCGACACAACGATTTTGCCACCATGTCCGAGCGCAATCGCGTTCACGTGAGGCCGCTGCCGCCAACCCGCGGATTGATTTATGACCGCAACGGCGTATTGCTGGCAGACAATCGTCCCAGCTTTACCCTGATGATCATAAAAGAGCGGGTCGGAGACCTGGATGTCTCGTTGGCAAAATTGCGCGAGTTGTTACCGGTTTCTGATGATGAAATAGAACAATTCAGGGAATTGCTGAAACGTCGTCGTCCCTACGAAGCCGTGCCATTGCGCTACAATCTGACGGAGCGCGAACAAGGGTTACTGGCTGTTAATTCCCATATATTCCCGGGTGTAGAGGTGTCTGCACAATTGGTACGGCATTATCCTCTGGGCAAGGAGTTGGCCCATGTTCTGGGTTATGTCAGCCGCATCAGTGAAAATGAGCTGTCTGCATTCAGCGATCAGGATCGGCGTGATTACAGTGGCACCCACGTCATTGGCAAGCGTGGGCTGGAGAACTACTACGAACGGGAACTGCTGGGAACGGTAGGCAGCGAGAATGTCGAGACAAATTCCCGCGGTCGGGTAATGCGAGTGCTCGAACGATCGGATCCACGGCCCGGAAAAAATCTCACCCTGTTTATTGACAGTCGTTTGCAGCGCCTGGCAATTGCCGCGATGGGTGTCGAACGCGGTTCGGTGGTGGCAATTGATACGCAGACCGGCGGTGTACTCGCGCTGGTTAGCAAGCCGGGTTATGACCCGAATCTGTTCGTGACTGGTATCAGCCATAGTGATTACAACGCGCTACAGTCGATAGACAGGCCATTATTGAATCGAAGTTTGCACGGCCTATATGCGCCAGCATCCACGGTAAAACCCATGTTTGGCCTGGCAGCTTTGGAAACAGGGGTAATCAATCGCAACTACAGTATTTACGACACGGGCATTTATCGACTGCCCGGTGAGAAGCGCAAGAACCGTGATTGGAAAAAGGGTGGTCATGGCAAAAATATTTCCGTACGTGAAGCGATTATGCATTCCTGTGACACTTTTTTTTGGAAAGTGTGTAACGAAATGGGCATTGATCGCATGGCGCCGTTTGGCTTGATGTTTGGGCTGGGGCAACCCACCGGACTCGATATGGCTGGCGAAAAGGCCGGCATTATGCCATCGCGCGAATGGAAGAGAGGCGCCAAGGGACTGGCCTGGTATCCGGGGGATACGCTCAATACCGCCATAGGACAGGGTTTTATGCTTGCCACCCCTATACAGCTGGCAGTTATGGTCTCTCGACTGGCCAATCGAGGTATAGGGCGTCCACCCCGGTTGTTGAAGGCCATTGATGGCACAGACGTGGATATTGAACCGCCGATGTTACATGTGCGGGCCAGCGAAGAAAACTGGGATATAGTGCAAGGGGCCATGGAGGCGGTGGTCCACGACGGGGGCACTGGAAAAAAGATAAGCCGTGGCGCGAGTTATCGCATTGCGGGTAAAACCGGTACGGCGCAATTGGTCGGTATTGCCCAGGGAGAAAAATACGATGTAGAAAAGATCGCCCGGCGCAATCGCGACAACCACCTTTTTATCACTTATGCACCCGCCGACGCGCCCCGTATTGCCATAGCTGTAGTAATTGAAAACGGGGGCAAGGGTGGTCTCCCCGCAGCCATTGCGAGGGAATTGATGGATGCCTGGATACTGGGATTTCCGAATGCCGAACAAAACCAGCAGTCAGACCGTGAGCAAAGCGAGATCAGGGAAGATCAGGCAGAGCAGGAGGCAGCGCGCTGATGCAACGTGATTTTGTTCGTCACCTTCAGCAATCCGGTAGTGGTATTTACCGCAAAACTCGCTGGCAAAAGTTGCATCTTGACCTGCCGCTGATTGTTTTGTTGCTGGTGTTGTCGAGTGTTGGTCTGTTTGTGCTGTACAGTGCGAGCGGGCAAAGTGATTACTACCTGAAACGCCAGCTTGTCTCGCTTGCTATCGGCTTTGGCGTCATGCTTGCTGCAGCGCAGGTTTCCCCTGCGTTTCTTCGGCGTTGGGCGTTTGCGCCGTACACAATCGGGGTAGTGATGTTAATTGTGGTTCTCTTTTTTGGCACAGGTGCAAAGGGTGCACAGCGTTGGCTGGAGTTGGCGAGTATACGTTTTCAGCCGTCTGAATTGCTGAAAATCGCTGTGCCCCTGATGCTGGCCAGTTACCTCGGTCGCCGTTATCTGCCGCCGGTCTTCAAACATGTATGCTGGGCGCTGGTGTTAACTACTGTGCCAGCCATGCTGGTGGGTTTGCAGCCTGATTTGGGGACTGCATTATTGATATTTGTCTCCGGATTTTTTGTGTTGTTTTTGGCCGGTTTGGGCAAACGCTATATGCTTTCGGCATTGCTGGCGACGATGGGTGCCATACCTGTGTTCTGGTTTTTCCTGCTGCGCGAGTACCAGAAGCAGCGTATTCTTACCTTGCTTGATCCCCAGGCAGACAAACTGGGAGCTGGCTGGAATATCATTCAATCCACCACAGCTATTGGTTCGGGAGGGCTGCATGGCAAGGGCTGGGCGCAGGGTACACAATCACAGCTGGATTTTTTGCCCGAGAGTCATACAGATTTTATTATCGCGGTGCTGGGGGAAGAATTTGGCTTTGTCGGCGTATTGATACTGATGTCGCTTTATTTGCTGATTCTCGGGCGATGCGTGTATATCGGACTTCGGGCTGAGACCATGTTTGGTCGGTTACTGGCGGGAAGTATAACGCTCACTTTTTTTGTCTATATTGCCGTAAACATGGGTATGGTGTCCGGGTTGTTGCCAGTGGTGGGGGTTCCCTTGCCGCTGGTCAGTTACGGTGGAACATCCATTGTGACCCTGATGCTCGGGTTTGGTATGCTGATGGCCGTGTCTGTGGGAAAAAGGTAACAGGAACTTACCGGAATCTTATGCAACCGGGCGCAGGGCCCTGTTCTGTTTGTCAGCTGTACGCTGCGAGCTTGTTTTCAGGAGGTTATTTTGTACAAATTGCGTGTTGTGGCAGCGATGTTGATGTTGTGTCTGACCACGATGGTATTCGCCAAAGGCTATTTGGGGAACCCGAGGACTGAGCAGTTTATCAGTCGAATGTCAAAAGAACACAGCTTCAATGCCACCGAACTTCGCCGCTTGTTTGCTGAAGCCGAGCGCAAGCAGAGCATTGTCGACGCGATGGAGCGTCCTGCCGAGAAAGTAAAGCCCTGGCACGAATATCGTAAAATCTTTTTTACCGAAAAACGCATTCGCGAGGGGGTTCGCTTCTGGCGCGAGAATTCTGCTGTTCTCGCTCGTGCCGAAAAGGAGTTTGGTGTGTCCCCGGCAATTATCGTGGCGATTATTGGCGTGGAGACATTTTACGGGCGTAACAAGGGCAGTTTTCGAGTAATTGACGCGCTGTCTACCCTGGCTTTTGATTACCCCAAGCGCAGCGAGTTTTTTAGCAGTGAGCTGGAGCACTTTTTGCTATTAGCTCGTGAACAAAAACAGGATCCAATGGATCTTACCGGATCTTATGCGGGAGCCATGGGATACGGTCAATTTATTCCCAGCAGTTATCGCCATTACGCGGTGGATTACAACGAGGATGGTTTTGCTGATATCTGGGACAATACGGTTGATGCTGTTGGCAGTGTCGCCAACTATTTTGCCAAACATGGCTGGAAAAGTGGCGAAGGCATTGCCACTCGCGCCAAGGTACAGGCTGACTATTCGCCAGCGGCGATCAGCGAGGGTCTGAAGCCCGACAAGACTGTGCTGGAGCTCAGCGAATCGGGCTATTTCCCCATTGATTACGTATCGCCCACCGCCAAGGTAGTCACGATGAAGCTGGATGGTGAAAAGGGAGCCGAGTTCTGGTTGGGCATGCACAACTTTTATGTGATTACCCGGTACAATCACAGCTCCATGTATGCCATGGCGGTTTATCAGCTCAGTGAGGCCATCGGTGAAAGGGTTGAGGGCACTCTGTAGCAGTTGCCCCGAAGCTGAATTGCCCTGGAGTTGAAGGACGGGCTGGATAAAAAGCTAAAAGAAAGCGGTAGCAACCTGTTGGTGGTTTGTTGATCATATGGGGCGAACTCGGATGCGTTTGTGGTGCACGACAACTCTTCTGGCCGTTGCTCTGGTCCTTGCCGGCTGCGCTACTACTGATAGCGGCAGTTCGACGGCTGCCAACAATCCATATTACGATACCGACCGACCACCACCGCAGGACATTGATGTAAGCGCCATTCCCGATGCTGTTCCCAGAGTTGAGCCAGTTACCCGTGCCGGCAACAAAAACCCATACACGGTATTGGGTAAAACCTGGCGTATTCTGCCCACCAGTCGCGGTTACAGGGCCCGTGGCGTAGCGTCCTGGTATGGCACCAAGTTTCACGGTGAAAAAACCGCCAATGGCGAAACTTACGATATGTTTGCCATGACCGCGGCTCACAAAACACTGCCAATTCCTGCTTACGCAAAAGTCACCAACCTGGAAAATGGGCGCAGTGTCATTGTTCGTATCAACGATCGTGGCCCGTTTTTGCATGAGCGCATCATTGACCTCTCTTACGCTGCAGCCAAAAAGCTCGGGTATTCTGACAAGGGTACAGCCAGGGTAGAGGTGGAAGCGATTGACCCCGAAGCCTGGCACAGGGAGCGCCGTGCGTTGGCAGACGCCCTTGCTTTACAAAAGGCTCCGCAAGGCGAGGTTTCCCAAAGCAATGTTCCTCAAAGCAATGTTCCCCAAAAAAATGTTCCCCAAAAGAATGTTTCCCCCCAAAATGCGTCACCAAAAGAACAGGTAGCGGGGCAAGGCAAATATTTGCAGGCCGGTGCGTTTTCCTCGGCGCAATCGGCCCAGAAACTGCAGGCTCGAGTAAAAATGCATACTCGCTATCCGGTGGAAATTCGCAGTGGGCAGTCGGGCGCCGCGCTGCTGTACAAAGTAATTATCGGGCCGATTGTGAGTGCTGCAGAATTGCTGGAATTGCGTCGCCTGCTGCAACACAAAGAGAAATTGTCTCCATTTTTGATTCAGGATTGATGCAGTAACTGTTGGCCTTTTTCGAGTACTCTTGTTCAGAATATTCAGGCTCTGAATAATTTCCCGGGCAGTTTACTGTGTTTGCGTGTTAAAATCTGCTGCCATCACAGACGGTCGCGATGGAGACTTTCTTGCTATGCCTCAACTTGCTATGCCTAAAAATGTGCTGATAACGGTTTCCCTGTTTCTGTTCGCTATCGGTATTCAGGCCGATACGCTGATTCCTGCTCCTCCTGAATTATCGGCAAAGGCCTGGATTCTGATTGATGCCGATACGGGCAAAATTCTGGTGGAGAATAATGCCAACCAGCAATTGCCCCCTGCCAGCCTGACCAAAATGATGACCAGCTATATCGTTTCTGCGGATGTACACAACGGCAAAATCAAGGAAGACGATATGGTTCCCATCAGTGTCAATGCCTGGAAAATTGGCGGGTCGCGAATGTTTGTGCGCGAGGGCACCCAGGTTAAGCTGATCGACTTGCTGCGAGGCCTGATTATTCAGTCTGGCAACGACGCTACCGTAGCGCTCGCCGAATACGTTGCAGGCAGTGAAGATGCCTTTGCCGATGTGATGAATCAGCAGGCAGAGTTGCTGGGCATGACAAACACGCACTTTGAAAATGCCACGGGCTGGCCAGCAGAAGGGCACCTGACCACACCCTACGACCTTTCGCTGTTGGCCAGAGCACTGATCCGCGATTACCCGGAACACTACAGCATCTATTCCGAAAAGTATTTCAAATACAACATCGACAAGCCCCAGCCCAATCGCAATCGCCTGCTGTGGCGTGACAAGTCGGTGGACGGTATTAAAACCGGCCATACGGATGCGGCAGGATACTGTCTTGTGGCCTCTGCCAGGCGCGATGGCATGCGTTTGATTTCGGTTGTGATGGGCACCGACAGTGAAGAGGCCCGGGCCCGCGAATCGCAAAAATTGCTGGCTTACGGTTTTCGCTACTACGAAACCAAAAAGATCTATGCGGCTGATCAGGCCCTGAAGGAGAATGTCAGGGTTTGGTATGGCGAACAGGATCATGTCAACCTGGTGGTTAGGGACGATATCTATCTCACCATGCCGCGCGGCGCCAGTAAGGAACTCGAGGCTAAAATCAGTGTGCCGGAACAGGTGGAGGCACCGCTTGCAAGTGGCCAGGAGCTGGGAAATCTGGTGGTGCAATACAAGGGTGACACCTTGCTGGATATGCCGTTGAAGGTGGACCGGGATATTCCCGAGGCCGGCTTCTTTGCCCGTATATGGGATGCGGTCAAGTTGTTTTTTATTGGCTTGTTTAGTTAAAAGTCGCACGTCGCACGTCGGTAGTCGCACGCCAAAACAAAAGCAAGATATTCAGTCTGATGCCAGCAGTTGCTGGCCACGCCGAGCGCAGCAATGGCCCGAATCCTTAGCGTGCGACTACCGATGTGCGACGTGCGACCAAAATATACCCGGAATTTCACAATGACCGAACAAGAGCCTCCAAAAATAGAATTTCCCTGTGAATACCCCATTAAAGTCATGGGTAAGTCACATCCCGGGCTTCACAACCTGGTAGTTGAGGTGATGGAACGCCATGCGCCCGGTTTTGATCAAGCCTCGATTGCTGTCAAGGAAAGCAGCAAGGGCACTTTTAGGTCAATTACCGTCACCATCACCGCCACCGGTGTTGATCAGCTCCAGGCCATTTTTGATGATCTGAAGGACCACGAGCTGGTGCATATGGTTATTTGATCGTCCGACCACGGACTGGATCGACAAAACGCCACAAGAACGTCACCAGGTCATGCGTTGGGCGCAGCGGCTGAAGCGGGTATTCGACATACCCCAGGGCACCCTCTCTTGATGCTTTGCATCAATTCACCTTGTCGATATGGAGACCTGTATCCGATGTGGGGGACAGGTTAAGGTAATCGCTTGTATTGAAGACCCGGTGGCGATTAAGAAAATTCTGGCGCATGTGGCGTCATTTGGCTCAAGCGTACCATCGTCCGCTAACAAGCGGTTACCGGAGGCACGGGCACCGCCGCCGATACAGGGTCGTCTTTTCCGTTAGCCCATACCCACTTCTATTTCGCTGCCTTTAGACAAACAAACGGCGAAGGACTCTTGTGTGCAAGCCGGTGTGCAGATTCTTATGCCTCGCGATTTGGGCGATAGCTTGAAAACGCCGCCAATCAGTGGTCAATACACATTGAGTCAAGCGCTGGACACCTTGTTATGAAACTCAGGCCTTGTTTACGAATATCTTTCCGAGCATACAGTGGTTGTTAAAAATGATCTCGGTCATAGAGCGGCTAATACGAACATGAAACGCAGTGCAAAACAAAATAATGAAATTGAAGAAATGGTGGTTACCGCAACCAGAAGAGAAGAGAGAAGAAAGCATACAAGACTTATCCATGAGTATTTCGGCAATCGGCCGCGACAAAATCAATCGTAGAGGGCTGGTTGGTATGGAGGACTACCTGAGCGCCTTGCCAGGAGCCAGTGTTATGGATCAGGGGCCGGGCCAAGTATCCGTTGTGATTCGTGGCGTCAGCGCCGCCCCCTGGTCTGGTCACAGGCGGTGGTAGAGACACAAATTACAAACTAAGCATCGACTACGCACCCAATTAGGATACCTTGATTTATGGGTCGTGGAGTGAAGGTTTTCAATTTGGGCGATCGGTCGCTGCAAACTTCAGTCCGGCTTGTGATATGGATGGCGATGGATTCTATGATAGTAGCAACGGGGTCAGTACCGGAGAGAGAACCATCGATGACGATTATGTGGAAAATTTTGAGCTGGGTGGCAAGTTTACTTTGCTCGATAACCGTTTACAGATAAATGCTGCAGCTTACCGCATCAACTGGGATGGCTTGCCAGTAATCGTAATATTTGATACTTGTGGCGCAATCACAAATGCAGGTACTGCTGAGTCCACCGGCATTGAGTTTCAAGCCAATTATCAAGTCAACGATAGCTTACTGGCCACATTCAGTTCTTCGTATGTCAACGCAGAACTAACGACAACCAGCTCCATAGGTAATGACGGTGATCGCATGCCCGGCTCTCCGAAATATAACTATTCAATCGGATTACGATACGATTTCAATTTGTCCGGATATGACTCCTTTTTGAGAGGAGATTATTTTTACGTCGGCGGGTTTTACGGGAATTTGCAGCAAGCAGGCGCTGAAATTGCCGATTACGGAAAGTTAAATTTGCGTAGTGGAGTTTTTATAAATAACTTTAATGTTAACTTATACATAAATAATTTGACGAAAGAAAAAGCCCTTACCTGGAATGACTCTGAACTGGCTGGATTTAATCAACGCGGATATTTTCTGAGGCCACGTACTATAGGATTTAATATAGGGTATAAATTCTAGAATACGAAAACAGCACGTTACATTGAATAGCTATGTTCGCGGATTGAAGAGTTCCATGACTTTGATCCGCGAACTATTCACCTGAAGATCAAGTTTTAATATAGGCACATAAGTCCCTGAAGTTATTTATTTTCCAGTGCCAGTGCATCGCTCAACATTCGACGCAGTTGTTCATGAGATTGCTGGTCCAGCAGGTTGAGCGCCGGAAGTCCCGCAAGTTTATGTACCAGTTCAATGCCAGCGCTGGTGTTTGCCGCGCCACCGGCCACCAAATCGGGCCGGCGAGAAAAAGCCGATTTTACCCCGACGACAGCATAAGGATCCTGGGCGCAAAGCAGTTCGAATCGAATGTTTTTACTTAGTAACTCGATAGCAGTTTTTCCATTGTAAGGTTCCAGTGGCGATGCGCCGGCTTCTGCCACCACTACATCCGGCTCGGTTGCGGCAATACGAGCCAATAAATTATTCAGTGCGGTTTGAAAAACTTTTTCGCTGCATACTGTGGAGGGTAATCCCGCATCAACAAAGTCGAAAACAGAATTGGCCCCGGCATCGGCAAAGCTCAATACATCGCGATAGCGGGCAGCGCCAGTTAATTTCGCCCCGGTAACTTTTAGCCCCATCTGTGATAACAGATGTACTATGAGGCGGCCCGAAAGGGTTTTACCTGCCGACATCGACGTCCCTACTATCAACACTACGGGAATATCAAACCCGATTTTGCCATGGTTTCGTACAAAGTTTTGCATGCGTATGGCCTTGTCATTCCTCATCACATGACCCTGATATTCCAGACGCATCAATTGGGGTAAAAAGGGTGATATCGATGTGACTTTCCCGAACAGTCCCGCCGGGGTCAGTGCCTCGAAATAGTTTGAATCCATCGCTTGCCAATCACCCACCGCTTCCAGGGTAGCCGCGCGGGCACCAAGCGCACCTACCAGCAAATCGCCTTCCATGGCCTCCATCATGCGGCCGTCGGGCAATTCAACGGTGTGCAGGTGACCGCTCTCATCAATCATTTTGCCGACCACATAATCACAAGTTTGCCAACTTTCGCGTGGTTGAGGGTTTACATGAAAGCCTTGTTCAGCGAGATTGGAAATGCGGGTTACGGAAGTGTAAATAAATCGAGTCATTGTCCCACTCCTTGTTCAGGTGTTGACGGGGGGTGCCAACAGCAGCATCGCAAGCAGCGCACACCGAACAGGGAGTTGATCGGCGTAAATGTATTCATGTACGGCGTGGGCTCCATCACCGACCGCGCCAAGACCGTCTAGAGTGGCTGTATAAAGACTGGCGGTATTACCATCTGATCCGCCACCGGCGACTGCTTCAGAGAGGTCGAGAGCGAGTTCGTCCGCAAGCCGGGTTGCGACTTTCCACAGCTGTCGGTTGGCAGGAGTTCTTTCCATGGGTGGCCGGCCGATGCCGCCGGTTATCGACAGAGATACACCCGGCGTTTCGGCTCGCAGATTATTTATGGCGGTTTCAATTTTCTCACTGTCTTCCTGGCTTGCCACTCTCACATCGACAATCGCGCTGCTTTCCGGTGCAACTACATTGGCCCGGACGCCTCCATCGATGACGCCAACATTCACCGATATACCTTTTTCCGGCTCGTTGAGCCGAAACAGTTTTTGGATGATATGGGACAGTTCAAGGATAGCGCTGGCACCCGCGCCGGGGTCCAGTCCGGCATGGGCGGCTTTTCCAGTCACTTTGATGGTGAAGCGGCCCACTCCCTTGCGGGCGGTTTTTAATTTTCCGGTTATACCCAGAGAGGGTTCCAGCACCAGGCAACGGTCAACTGTGCGAGCCAATGCCCTGATGTAACGGGTGGATTCGCGACTGCCGATTTCCTCGTCAGAATTGATAAAGCAAACCGGCGTTACACCAGGCGTCAAACCCAAGTCGCGGATTGCCTGTAAACTGTAGAGCATTTCCACCAGGCCCGCTTTCATATCGTAGATTCCCGGGCCTCGGATCACATTGCCGTTGCATTGGAAGGGCATGGTGTTCAGTGTGCCGATCGGCCATACCGTATCGCAATGGCCCAACATCAGCTGTGTTCGACTACCCTTTATTCTTCCTCCAGGGGATGCGTACAGTTGTCCGCCAGACTGTCGACCGGGAATAGCATGAACTCGATAGCCACAGGTTTCGAATTCCTTTTTAAGACGTGCCTTTATTGGTATCTGGCTCGTCGGATCAGTGGAGGGAGTTTCCATTAATACAAGTTCTTTCAGCAGCCCCACCATGACATCCTGTCGGCAGCGAAGGTAGTCGAGAATTTGCATGGCAATGGTCATAAAGCTACCTTTTAAATCCCTTGGGAAAAGGCAGCACATTACTGTCGGCAATTTCTGCAAAGCGACCCGGGTAAAGGTATGCCAACAGCGGGGATGCCTGGATCAGATCCTGGTCGTCCAGATCGGAACTGCGCAACGCATCGGAGACAACCCGGGCGACGATGATACGCCCGACAACGAGAGAATTTTCATCCAATTGATCAACAAACCTGTCGAGAGTGCATTCCAGATACAGATAACCATCTTCAAGGAAAGCACCGGCGACCTGCTCGGCGGCGAAAGTTGGCAGTGTCTGAATAACAGGCTTGCTGCCATCGTCGCAACGTGGTGTAGCGGTGAGGCTGGCCAGTACCGATTGCGAAGGTCTGACATAGGTGACTGTAAATTCTCTTTCGCGTCTGATGTTCTGGTAAGTGCGGTGCTGTGGTGTGCAAACAAAGCCAAAATGGTTATGCCAGCTTAACGGCATTGCCAGGTGTTTGGGAGCCAAGTCATCACTGCCGTCGGGCTCCCGGGTACCGACTACTATGAGGGGATGGACGGTGAAAAAACGTTCCCAGATTGGCTTGTCGGCATCAAGGTCAATAGTGTGGATATTGTTGGTGGTGGCCATAGTTACATTTCCCAATGTGTATAGGTAAAAAGTAGCACCGGAAGAGCAAATTCCAAATTCTAGGACACCCAGATATATTTTTGACATCTAACCATTGAACTTCTAAGCTTCCATTTTCATTAACGCCAAGGATTCGGCTATGACCCGTGCACGGAAAGCACTGATCTCCCTCGACGATACCCCCTACTACCACTGCGTTTCCCGTTGCGTGCGGCGCGCCTTTCTCTGTGGGCAGGACCACGCCAGTGGCCAGAGCTACGAACACCGGCGCGGCTGGATCGCCGAACGGCTCAAGGTGCTCTCGTCCGTATTCGCCATCGATATCGCCGCCTACGCGGTGATGAGCAACCATTACCACGTGGTGTTGCGGGTGGACCGGCAGCGAGCCGGCGATTGGGCCGCCGCCGAAGTCATTGACCGCTGGTGCCGGCTCTTTTCCGGCCCCGAGCTGATCCAGCGCTACCGCGACAACGCCGCCGACCTTTTCCCAACCGAATTGGAAACCGTCAGCACCATTGCAGCCAAATGGCGGCAACGGCTGACCGACATCAGTTGGTTTATGCGCTGTTTGAACGAACAGATCGCCCGCCGGGCCAACCGCGAAGATCAGTGCACAGGCCGGTTTTGGGAGGGGCGCTTCAAAAGCCAGGCCCTGCTGGACGATACCGCGCTGTTGGCCTGCATGGCCTACGTCGATCTCAACCCCATTCGGGCCGGTATGGCGACCACGCCGGAGCGGTCGGACTTTACGTCTTTGCAAGAACGGTTGGGTATTGCGCCAGAGCAGACAAACGACGCAAAAGGCGATGTGGATGCGTCAATGCCGACAGCGGACGTGATCGAACCCGCCCCTCTACTGCCCTTTGCCGAAACGCTGACAGACGACAGGCCGGATTCGGCCCTGCCGTTCGGTTTTAACGATTACCTGGAACTGGTGGACTGGAGCGGCCGGGCCGTGCTCGACAACAAGCGGGGCGCGATACCGGAAAATATCCCCGCTATTTTGCAGCGGCTCCCTGTCGACCCCAAGCAGTGGCTGAAGGCCAGTACCGGCATGGAACAGGGCTTCGGCTACGCTGTCGGCCCGGAACACAAGCTCGCACAGCTCTGCCAACACCTGAAACAACGCTGGTTACAGGGCATCGCGGCCTGCCGAACGCTTTATCAGTCGCCGACACCCGCGACGTAAGCTGGCAAAACCTTCAGCAAACCGACCACCCACTTGACCGGGTGGTTTTGGCACGACCAAGATCCGGCAATAAACTTAACACCACGGTAAAGCCCCACCTAAAACGCCATAAACAGCTGAAAATACATGCCGTCAATTTAGGAGGCATTTTTTATTTTTTGATATTTTTAATATATGGCTGTCCTCTTCTCGTTGCATTTAATATATGGCTGTCCTCTTCTCGCGGCATTTTTTGATATTTTTAATATATGGCTGTCCTCTTCTCGTTGCAGTCCTCTTCTCGTTGCAATGAACTGATGCATATGGTTCTTTAGGCTGGAATGCATTTGATGGTTTTTTGATCATCTAATATTCGGGCCAACTCTCGTTTCTGGTAAACTTCCCGTCTTGAACAATTTCGCGAAAGGTGCGTCGAGAGCGCGACAATAGCAGGTTTGCACTGAATGACAGAACAAGTGATTTACACTCGCCATCTGGGTCGGCAGGCGTATGCGCCCGTATTTGAGGCGATGAAGCGCTTTACCGACAATCGTGACGCTGAGTCTCGCGATGAAATCTGGCTGGTTGAGCACGACCCGGTATTTACCCAGGGGCAGGCTGGCAAGGCTGAGCACGTGCTGGTGCCGGGTGATATTCCGGTTGTGCAGGTGGATCGTGGTGGTCAGGTGACCTACCATGGCCCCGGCCAGATTGTCGCCTACCCGATGATTGATCTGCGCCGCAAGGGCATGGGTGTGCGTCAATTGGTTACTGCCATTGAGCAAAGTATCGTTGATACACTGGCATCCTGCGGTATAGAGGCCGCTCCAAAGCCGGATGCTCCGGGGGTTTATGTCGGTGATACCAAGATTGCGTCCCTTGGCCTGCGAGTGCGCAAAGGCAAAAGCTACCACGGCCTCGCTTTTAATATCGATATGGATTTGTCGCCATTTTTGCGCATCAATCCCTGTGGTTATGCCGGGTTGCAAATGGTGCAGATGAAGGATCTGGTGCCTGCCGAACACATGCCGTCCTACACTGAGGTAGAAACATTGCTGGTTGCAAATATGGCAAATCGATTGGGCTATCGGGAATCGCAAGTGGTGGATGAGCCGACATCCGTGTTGGGCCAAGCGGTAATGGCCGATGCTTCGGGGGAGCGCACAGCATGACGGATTTTACACCAGTGAACCCCGATCAGGATGCCCTGACACCAGTCAAACGCACGCGTCGTCGAGTGCAGGGCGAGAAGCTGCGCGATGCAGACAAGGTTGAACTGATACCGGTCAAGGTGGTGCCTGCCGCAGAGTTGCCGCGCAAACCGGACTGGATTCGCGTTCGCATGTCCAATTCCCCCAACGTACAAAACATCAAAAAAATATTGCGCCGCCACAAGTTGTCCACGGTTTGCGAAGAGGCCAACTGTCCCAATCTGGGTGAATGTTTTGGCGGTGGCACCGCCACGTTTATGATCATGGGTGACATCTGCACGCGTCGTTGTCCATTTTGCGACGTTGGCCATGGTAAACCCAATCCGCTTGATGCCAATGAGCCACGTCAGTTGGCGGAAGCGATCGCCGAAATGAAACTGCGTTATGTTGTGATTACGTCGGTGGATCGTGACGATTTGCGCGATGGTGGTGCCGGGCATTATGCCGATTGCATTCGTGAAGCACGCAGGTTGTTGCCGGAATTACAGATTGAAATCCTGGTGCCGGATTTTCGTGGTCGCATGGAGCCGGCGCTGGACATTTTGACTGAAACACCACCGGATGTTTTCAACCACAACCTCGAAACCATTCCGCGTCTTTATCGCGAAGCGCGCCCCGGTGCCAATTATCAATGGTCGTTAAAGCTGTTGAAGAACTACGGTGAACGCAATCCGGCGGTGCCCACCAAGTCCGGTTTGATGGTTGGTCTGGGTGAAACAAAAGATGAATTACTGCGCGTATTTGACGATATGCGCGAACACAACATCAATATGCTGACGGTGGGTCAGTATTTGCAACCTTCCCGCGATCACCTGCCGGTAGACCGTTTTGTTCACCCCGATGAGTTTGAGGAATATTCCGAATACGCCTACTCCATCGGCTTTGATCACGTTGCCAGTGGTCCGTTGGTGCGTTCGTCCTATCATGCTGACAAGCAGGCGCGGGGAGAGGAGATTTAACTGGTCGCGGCCAAAACCGCTCTAATGGCGTGAATATCGCAATACCTGACCTTTAAATTCCCTGGTCAGGAGATCGCTGTACTCCGACTTGTGCTGGTTATGGGAATAACCCAGTTTTACCATCTTTTTGCTGAAAGCGGCATGGTTGCCACGGCCCGGGTCAACCAAAATCACTTCACATTCCGGGTTTGCGTGCTGATTGATAAAATTTGACAAAAGCTCTATATGAGCGCGTTCATACAACAGATCGGAACCAATAATAACGTCGAACCGACCCAGACCGTCACAGGAATCTTCCCAGCTTGTTCGTAAAAACGGAATTTTCCGGCCATTATTTAACCGTACATTCTCAGCCAGGTAACTTCCTGCCTCCGGGTGGATGTCAGTCGCTGTAATATCAGCATGGCGGGTGTTAAGCAAAAGGCTCGATAAAGCGATGCCACACCCTACTTCAAGGATACGTTTATCTTTAAAGGCAAAATGTGCCATTTCGTGGGCCAGTATTTCACTGGATTCCCAAATTACACCAAACAAGGGCCATTGCGCGGATGAAATGCCCAGTGCTTCTGCTTCGCCCAGGGTATCGGAAAATTGTTGTTTATCTCTGAGACTACGGACATGTATATCGGTATTGTCTATTTCTATGGTTTGGTATCTGAGGCGAACAGTCGTCATACTATTGCCCGGTATGAAGGTGCGCAACGACACGCTACGCCTTTTGGTTAAAGCCTACTATATGCTCAAGGTGTCCTGGTTACTACCATCGTGAAGGTTTATTTGCTGATTGGTGGTTGTGCAACACTTATGCAGGCATTTCCAAGTCTTGTTTTGCCTTTCTTGCCGATCTGCTGTTATGTTTATAACCCGTGCCAGATAATGCAATGGATTGATTGAATGGTTTTCGAAAGCAGCCTCCCTGAAGACAAATATGGTGATTTCCGGCCCGAGCACCTTGCTGGCCCTGAGCTCTGGTTGAGTCAGCGACAGATAGCTGAACTGTTTGGCACCAAAACCTCTATCGTTGCTGACCTTGTACGTCATCTGTACAAAACCGGGGCATTCGACAAAACCCTCACGATACGCAAGCTGCAAACCGAGCAAACTGAAGGGCAGCGCCAGGTAACCCGAGAGCTGAACTGTTACAGTCGTGAAGTGATATTGGCGGTAGGTTGGCGAGTTCACTCCGCACGTGGTGAGCAGTTCAGGCAGTGGGCAAACCAGACTCTGGAAAGCGAACTGTCACAGATGGTTCTGCCTTCCGAATCCCCGGTTGACGCCGTTACCGACGAATTGCCCGGCCTGCTTGATGTTTGTCAGCGTGGTTTGCGACGCTTGCTGGAATTTGAGCGCAGTTCACTGGCGCTGCGCAATACCAGCATGTTGGCGGCTCGGCCTCTGGAGTATATGGAGGTATTGATGGCCGTAGACTTTTTACGTGCGGCTCTGTTTCCTCCTGGAGAAGCCGAGGCGTTTGGTGTGGAAAAGTCTGGTCAGCTGGAGCGACTGCTGGAATCGATATTGGCCCGGGACGGATTGCGTGATCGTTACCCCAGTCTTGAGGAAAAAGCCGGTCAGTTATTGTGGATGATCGTGCGACAACAGCCGTTTCAGGATGGCAATCTTCGAATTGGCGCATTCCTCTTTTTGTGGTTCTTGCACCGCAATGGCCTGTTGCGCCGCGATGACGGGTCCCTGCGCTTGCCGGGGAATGCACTGGTGCCGTTGGTGTTGTTGGTGGCGCGCAGCGAGGAGCAGGAGCGCGAACTGGTCATCAATCTGGTTGCCAGTCAGATCAACCGGGAAAATTGAGTCGGAGGTTGGAGGTTGGAAGATAGAAGTTAGAAGTTGGAAAACAAGGTGAGTCCAAAAATCGCTTCCCCAAAAATGGAACCTGGAACCCGCAATTCAGGTCCCTCTCTCGTGTGGTTTCGCAATGACTTGCGCGCCGCTGACAATTCTGCGCTGTGGAACGCCGCGCAAGATGGCCCGGTGATCGCCTGTTTTCTGATCACACCGACCCAGTGGCAGCAACATGATATGGCCGACTGCCGGGCCGGTTTTTTGTTACGCAACCTGAAAGAATTGCGGGCTTCCCTGAAAAGTTTGGGTATACCAATGATTGTCCAGTCTGTTTCAACGTTTGCTGACGCACCGGGCGCTTTGCTTGCCATTGCGCAGCAACATCAGTGCAGGGAGGTCTGCTGGAATAACGAATACCCTCTGGATGAAACGCGGCGCGACAGGAATTGTGAGCAAACACTTGCTGGCGCCGGTTTGCGGGTGAGACGCTTTCACGATGCCCTGATTGCACCGCCGGGTATGGTAGTGCGTAAAGATGGCGGTGCCTTCAAGGTGTTTACGCCGTTCAAAAATGCCTGGTTACGTCTGTTGCACGATGAGGGTCTGCCCGACGTATTACCAGCCCCAAAAGCGCAGTCGTATATCAATTGTCGATTGGGCGCTATCCCGTCGTCATTGCCGGAGTTTCCCGGCCAGCCGTCTATCGCCAAAACCTGGCCTGCTGGCGAAGCAGAGGCTCAGCGTCGGCTTGCCGAATTCACCGGGCAAGCGGTAAAGAGCTATCACGAACAGCGGGATTTTCCCTCTGTGTCGGGTACGTCGGGATTGTCGCCGTACCTTGCGGCGGGCAGTGTATCGCCACGCCAGTGTTTGCATGCCTGTTTGTCAGTCAATCGCGGCGAGTTTGACTCGGGTAACCAGGGCGTGCAAACCTGGTTGAACGAGTTGATCTGGCGCGAGTTTTATCAGCACATCGTTGTGGCATTTCCACATATCTGCAAGCACAAACCCTTTTTGCCACAGACAGAGAACATTCCCTGGCGCAAGGCAGACAGCGATTTTCAGCGCTGGTGTGAAGGGCGAACGGGCGTGCCAATCGTAGATGCCGGTATGCGCGAATTGCTGAAAACCGGCTGGATGCACAATCGCGTGCGGATGATTGTGGCGATGTTTCTCAGTAAAAATCTGTTGATTGACTGGCGACGAGGCGAACGGTTTTTTATGCGCCACCTGATCGACGGCGATTTTGCTGCCAATAATGGCGGTTGGCAGTGGAGCGCTTCCACTGGCACGGATGCCGCACCGTATTTCCGTATATTCAACCCGTTTAGTCAGTCTGTCAGGTTTGATCGAGACGGTGAATATGTTTACCGCCATGTCCCGGAACTTCGTTCCGTTCCCTCCAGGTATTTGCATGATCCAGACAAACTGGCAGCCAATCGACCAGACGATTACCCGGCCATGATTGTTGACCTGAAATTGTCCCGGCAACAGGCAATAGAAGTATTTAAACGGTTGTAAGGGCCATAAGCTTCCTTCCTTGTTGCTCACATATTCGGTGGCAGTTTTGTCGGGTCAAATTCATAAAAGCTCATGGCGACCTTTGAATCGCGGACGACCAGACAGGCCGGTATTATGGTTGGTCTTCAGTTACAATACGCGCCCTTTGTTCATGATTAACTGCAACAGGTAGCGGTGAATGTCCGGAAAAGTTGGTTTTATCAGTCTCGGTTGCCCAAAGGCCCTGGTGGATTCCGAGCGGATTCTTACCCAGCTCAAGCTGGACGGTTACGACGTATCGCCAACTTATCAGGGTGCGGATGTTGTTGTGGTAAATACCTGTGGCTTTCTGGACAGCGCCAAACAGGAATCGCTGGACGCTATTGGTGAGGCGATGGCTGAAAATGGCAAGGTTATCGTCACCGGCTGCATGGGCGTGGATGAGCAAGAGATTCGTGCGGCGCATCCCGATGTTTTAGCGGTCACTGGCCCACATCAGTACGAAGCAACGGTCAGTGCTGTGCACGACTGGACTCCCCCTGCCAGGGAGTACGATCCTTACACCGACTTGGTGCCGTCGCAGGGGATAAAACTAACCCCGCGGCATTATGCTTATCTGAAGATATCGGAAGGCTGCAACCACCGTTGCTCATTTTGCATAATTCCGTCCTTGCGGGGTGATTTGGTGAGCCGCCCGGTGGGTGATGTGCTGGATGAAGCTGAGCGGCTGGTTAATGCGGGTGTAAAAGAGTTGCTGGTGATCTCTCAAGACACCAGTGCTTACGGTGTCGATCTGAAATTTCGCACGGGCTTCTGGCAGGGCCGGCCGGTTAAAACCCATATGCAACAGCTTTGCGAAGAGCTGGGCAATATGGGGGTATGGGTTCGGTTGCATTATGTTTATCCCTATCCGCATGTCGACAACGTTATTCCCCTGATGGCAGAAGGCAAAATATTGCCCTACCTGGATATTCCCTTTCAGCATGCCAGTCCGGGCGTGTTGAAAGCGATGAGGCGTCCGGCTAATGAAGAAAAGGTGCTGGATCGTATTCGTGGCTGGCGCGAGATATGTCCTGAGCTGGCGCTGCGCAGTACATTTATTGTCGGTTTTCCCGGCGAAACAGAAAAAGATTTTGAGTATCTTCTGAACTGGATGGAAGAGGCCCAAATTGATCGCGCTGGTTGTTTCAAATACGAAGCAGTTGATGGCGCCAAAGCCAATGAGTTACCCGATGCAGTACCCGAGGAGGTCAAGCAGGAGCGCTGGGATCGCTTTATGCAAGCTCAACAAAAAGTCAGTGCCGAACGAATGCGAGACAAAGTCGGTACAGAGATTGATGTGTTGATCGACGAAGTTGACGACGAAGGCGCCATCGGCCGCTCCAAAGCGGACGCACCGGAAATCGACGGCAGTGTATACCTGAATGGCGATACTGATGTCAGTCCCGGTGATATCGTGCGTGCGCGGGTCGAAGAGGCAGAGGAATATGACCTCTGGGCGAGTCGTGTAACAAACGACTGAAAAATATTTGTTTTTCGACTCTGGTTGATTTCGACTGTCCTTCCAACTTCCAACTTCCAACTTCCAACTTCCAACTTCCAACTTCCAACTTCCAACTTCCAACTTCCAACTTTCAGCCAAGGTTGTACAAGTCCTGTAGGCCCCAAAAGACTATTTGGGTCACACACAAAAATAAATATAACCA
>JBNKFQ010000314.1:0-9075 GCA_050289385.1 Porticoccaceae bacterium
TAATATGCCTACTGCTTTGGCATGTAAATTCGATGAAGCTCGAATATTTAACGCTTGCGACGATTAATCAGGGTTTCAATTTGCCATTTTTTGACCTGAAAATACATTTTGGTCACAAAATTGGCGGTTAAACTGCAATATATCGGGGTTTGCCAAGCCTTGCCGATCACATTGCGACTTATATCAGCGATAAGACCTACCCGTACGAGAGAATCCGGCTTAAACACAGTTTTGTGCAATTGCGGCAAATGCAGCGTCCCAGTAGCGTTGGGCTTGTGATGTACTGCCGTTGGACAGCTGTTTTCGGGCCACCTGGAAGTGGAGCCAGCTAATGCCGAATGGTGGAACAGCAACGGTGAACGAACGGTGCGTAGCCAGCCTGCACACCCGGACAGGTCCATTAAGGTGACTTAAATTTACCAAATGGAACCAAATGGTCGACATAGCGATTTAACCGGCATTTACTTTGATTTATGCTTACAACTGTTACTTATACACATAACAAGCCGTGCCTGGTCGCTATGAAGAACCTTGTTTCCCGTTACCATGGGGCTTTACTCCGATTTTTTCACAAGCATGCCCAGAATTACTGGGATGCCGAGGAGCTTGCCCAAGAGGTTTTTTGCAAGATTGTTAAACGCGACGATATTGATGACAAACGTAATCAGGAAGCCTATCTGTATACGGTGGCCTGGAGCGTTTTACGTGACAAGGTACGCACCGATCGCTCCCGAAAGCGCAGTCATCATGTGTCCTTTGATGAAGAGCACTCCCCCGCCGTACATTTTTCTGTCGACCACCAGATAGACAGTGAAAACCGGTATCGGTGCTTTATCGAAGTACTCAATCAACTGGACCTGAAAACCCGAGAGATTTTTCTGTTAAACCGTTATCACGGGGTAACTTACTCGGATATTGCTGTGCGATACGCCATCAGCGTAAGTTCTGTGGAAAAACACATGATGAAAGCGTTGGCGTCAATCAAAAGGGAGGTAAAAGAGTCATGAAGACGAAGAATACGCCAGATTATTCAACCCAGGCCACAGAGTGGTTTATTCGCCTGAGGTCCGATATTCGCCCGGAACAGGAGAGGCAGGAACATGCAGCCTGGCTGGCCGAAAACCCGCAACATCTTGCTGCCTGGCGTGAAGTTGAAGCCCTGTGGTCAATTACCGGCGAATACGCCAATCGATCAGAACTGGTCGCCATGCGCGACAGCGCCCTGCAATCGTTTGAATCTGGCCCTGCTCCACCGCAACCGGAAACCGCTGTGCCAGAGCTTCGCCGAGCAGCAAAACAGCATCGAGACCATCGCTCATCAAAATGGTCTGGGCTGTCATTTCGCTGGTGGCTGTCTGCAGCCGTTGCCGCGGTTGTGACCGTTGTTGTCCTCAACTCGGCAATGATGGAAAATCTGCTGCGACCAACAGAAATATACGAAACGGCAATTGGCGAATCCAGAGGTATTACCCTCGCTGACGGCACTGTTGTTACGCTGGATACCCAGAGCAGGATTGTCGCCGAACTGGGCAATGACGATCGGCGCGTGGTGCTGCAAAAAGGTCAAGCGCGCTTTCAGGTGGCAGAAGACACCATGCGCCCGTTTACCGTCGCGGCCAACGAGGGTGAAATTACAGCACTTGGCACCGCCTTTGTGGTACGAAAAATCAACAGCCGTGTCGATGTCACCCTGTTGGAAGGACGGGTTGCCGTCACTCGAAGAACCGCTGCTCCCGACACCAGCCTGGAAGCAAACAGCAATCAAGTGGCCACTCTGAACCGCATCGAACTGGAGCCTGGGCAAAAAACCTCTTATTCAAATCAGGGGGTTCTGCCAGCGAGCAAAGCCAATATCCTGCAAGCAACCGCCTGGCAAAAAGGACGTCTGGTATTTGAAGACAACCCTCTGTCAGAAGTGCTTAAAGATCTCAACCGCTACTCGCGCAAAAAAATCCTGCTCGGCGATGACAATATGCAAGACATACGAATCACCGGTGTATTTAAAACCGGCGACCATGGCAAAGCTGTCACTGCTCTCAAGGCCTACTTCCCAATGCGAGTCATCGCTGATGGCAAGGGCAACTATGTGTTGTTGCAGCGTCGCGAGACGGAGTAGAACGCGCAGAGTCAGGGTTGGAAGTTGGAAGTTGGAAGTTGGAAGTTGGAAGTTGGAAGTTGGAAATTAAAGCACACTAAAACTGCGTATTGTGCGATTCAGGCACCAGGTTTTCCCCTCTGGTACAGCGGGTAATTTTCCAACCTGCCTGGTCCAACCCCTAACCTCCAACTCCTAACCTCTAACGTCTAACGTCTAACTTCTAACAGCTAGTACTCCGCTACGCGACTCTCCTCCGGAAAGGAAGAGCGCACCATCTGACACAGCTCCATCAATGACATCAAGCGCAGCTTGTGATATTCCCTGACACTCTGAATCAGTTCTTCATGCTCTCCCTTGCCATACAGCCGACACAGATTCAATAATTCTGCAATTGAGTTCGGTATCAAATCGCATTCACAAACACGAACAAAGTACAACCTGTCATTCATGCTTTGCACGCGAAGACTGATTTCGGTATTTCCTGACTGAGAGGCCAGATTCGCAAACAGGTCACCGACAATTTTGGCCTGACTGCCTGGTGCCAGATCTTCGCTCTGTGATAAGCGATTGATCATCAAAGACAGTCTGGAACATCCGGGTTTGCTGGACTTTCGCCAGTTTTTTTGGGCCGCATTGACCGACCAGGTAAGCATTAACTGATTAAATTCGTACAGATCCCGAATTTCCGACTCCGAGAGAGTCTTCATAAAAAATCCCATTTTCGGGACCATTATGATCAGGTCTTCAGCAACCAGGCGATTCAGAATTTCTCTAACCGGCGTGGTACTGACCCTGAGTTGTTCGGCGAGCGCTTCGATACTCAGACGTTCGCCAGGTGGAAAATCATAACCAACTACTTGTTCTTTGATGCTGTGATAAACACGTTTAATAATATTATCGTTTTCCGGTTTTATGACCATGGTCCTTGTCTCCGGGTTATGAGGGACTTAATACATTTAATACGCCCTGCCAGCTGCAATAATTGCAGAACCTCCCTTTACACTGTACCTGAGATATGCCCCACATTAATTATGCATCAATGGAAACGATTGCCCTGCCCAGTTACCCTGCACCCACTCCACCGCATCAGTTGACACTGCGATCTGCCCCAAACTCACTGCAGTCTGGACAATCCGATCAAATCAGTGAAAGACACATCCTGATGTACGCACTAAAGGAATTTGATTGTAGCAAAATGGCAGAAAAGTGCCATGATTTATCATTTGCAAAAAACAGCGGATCAGTTTTAAAAAAGAGCTTTCCTGTCAATCTGTTAGCGTCAAAAATCAATATATCAACGCCGTTGCCAAAATAATATATTGTTAATATATGCCTGATTCACCAATAGACAAACTACCGACTCGTTTAGTAACAAGGGCATTGGCAGGAGCTCAAGCAACGGTGTTGCTGTTTCGTAGCAATACAGTTTTTCGACCCGGATGGACCGCCCAGGGACTTGCCCGTCTCTCTCTGTCAAAATATTTATTCAGACAACAAACCTTCAATTACCACCCTGATAACCGGCGGCCAACCGGGAGCCGGGTGCCACTACGATATATCTCTTAAATATAATTCATATATAGATATTCAAGCTTGCACTGGCCCCTCTACGATATCCCTGTCGAAAACAAACGTATCGAAAACAAGCAGGTCTTTAAAGGAGGCCACCATGTATTCACAGGAAATGCATTCCCCAACTGTACCCGGGGTTGATAAAAACACTATTGCGCCACCTTATTGCGTGGCACAGCAAGAAACCGATGGTGTTTATCGCTTCGGTATGATTGCCGGCAGTTCCTGTAACCGTTTCTGGTTCAACCCCGTGCTGTAAAACTTTGCTTATCCCCTACTTTGAAGCAGCGAAGTGTGTGGCCGCCTCACTCCAAAACTTGGCCACACACTTTTTTTTTGCAACAGCGGCAAGTCGCACAGCATGAATCACAAGAACCACAGCGGGCAAAAACAGTTTGGGTTTGCCGGTTACTTCGATCGTGTTTGTTTATCCGTTGCAAGATATTCGACACACAAGATTACAAAACAGCGTTACAAAACAGAAAGACATGAAACGGAATGCAACCGCTCATCGGTCAACATAAAGGACTCTACACCATGCTTAACCCGCTGTCGGAATATCAGGACTTGCCCGGTTTCAATGCCATCAGCCCCGTGCATATCGAACCTGCCATTGATCGCCTGATTCAACAAAGTCGCAAAATGCTGGCTGTGCCGCAACAGCCCGTCGCTATCGAACCCGAATCTGCTCGCGAAGAAGCGGCGTCGAAGTCCGGCCCAGCGGCTCACGCGCAACATTTGTGGCGCACTCTTATTGCTCCGGTAGAGGCTTGTAATGATCAACTCAAGCAGGTATGGCAGTCTGTTTCGCACATCAACGCGGTTGCCCACAACGGCGAAATGCGCCAGGCCTACCACAATGGCCTGCTCAAGTTGACCGAGTGGTGCACCGAACTAAGTCAGCACCCGGGGTTGCACGCGGCGTATCAAAAACTGGCCCAGCCCGAGGTCTATGTTCACCTGGACGAATCACAGCGCGGCGCGGTGGACCATGCCTTGCGTCAGTTTCGCTTGTCTGGCATTGCTTTGCCTGCCGAGCAAAGAAACCAGGTGGCTAACCTGCAAAAACGCCTGGCACTGTTGTCCAGCGAATTTGCCAACAATGTTATGGACGCGACTCAACACTGGTACAAGCATGTCAGCCGACAAGATCTGGCAGGCCTGCCAGAGTCAGCGCTGAACAATGCTCGACAGGCAGCGCACGCGCGAGGCCTGCGTGGTTTTGTAATCACTCTGGATCGGCCCTGTTACGAAGCGGTAATGACTCATGCCGACAAGCGCCAATTGCGCATCGAGATGTACCGGGCCTATACCACTCGGGCGTCGGATCGCGGGCCGGGGTTGCGGCGCTGGGACAATACAGGCCTGATCAACGACATTATGCGCTTGCGTCACTTGATGGCGAATTTGCTGGGTTTCAGAAACTACGCCGAATACGCCTTGCAATCACGTATGGCGGCATCTCCCGCCGAGGTCACCAATTTTTTGTACGATCTGGCCGACAAGGTTTTACCCCTTGCACGACACGAGATGGCAACGCTCTGCAATTATGCAAACAGCAAGCACGGGGTGGAATACCTGCAACCATGGGACATTGAGTATTACTCGGAAAAGCTGCGGCAATCCGAATACGATGTTTGCGAACAGGAGCTGCGAGAGTACTTTCCGGTAGATCAGGTGGTATCGGGTATGTTCAAGGTGGCGCACCGTTTGTTTGGGCTGGAGGTTACAGAGCAACCTTGCACCGATTGCTGGAACAGGGATGTGCGTTTTTTCAAGGTGAGTCGCAACGGTGATCCTATTGGCAATTTTTATCTGGACCTGTTTGTTCGCGACAACAAACAGGGCGGCGCGTGGATGTCTGAGTGCCGCAGTCGATATCAGGGGCCTGACGGTTTGCAACTGCCGGTGGCATACATCATTTGCAATTTCATGCCCCCCACTACAGACACTCCGTCTTTGTTGAGCCCCGAAGAGGTTACTACCCTGTTCCATGAATTTGGTCATGGTTTGCACCATCTTTTGACTCGTGTTGATGTGCCCTCGGTGGCCGGGCTCAATGGTGTACCCAGAGATGCGGTGGAACTGCCCAGCCAGTTATTGGAAAACTGGTGTTGGCAGCCGGACGTGATTCCGATGATTTCGCGTCATTATCGAACGGGTGAACCACTACCGTCAGCATTGCTGGGAAAAATGTTGGCAGCCAGAAACTTTCAGTCGGCCATGAAGTTGGCCAAACAGTTGGAACTGGCGATGTTCGACTTTCGTTTGCACCGGGAATATTTCCCGGCCAAACCGACAGACCCGCAATTGTTGCTGGATCATGTAAGGCAGCAGATGGCTGTAGCCATGCCGCCATCGTTTAACCGTATGCAGCACAGCTTTAGCCATATTTTTGCGGACAATTACGCTTGTGGTTATTACAGTTACCTTTGGGCCAAGGTGCTCTCTGCAGATGCATTCGCCCTGTTTGAGGAACACGGTATTTTTAATCGGGAAATCAGCGACAAATTTTTGCATCATATACTGGAGCGCGGTGGCTGCGGAGATATGATGTCCATGTATATCAGATTTCGCGGCCGCAAGCCCAATGCTGATGCGTTGTTAAGGCATAAGGGGTTGGGGTGAAGAAGTTGGATGTTGGATGTTGGATGTTGGATGTTGGATGTTGGATGTTGGATGTTGGATGTTGGATGTTGGATGTTGGATGTTGGATGTTGGATGTTGGATGTTGGATGTTGGAAGGATAAGAGTGAACAAGCCAGCAATGCAATTTCTGAACTCAATGTAACCATTTTGGTTGCACTATTTGGCAACTGAACTATAGTGTAACCAAATTAGTGACAGGGACGTGTAATGGCCATAAAGAGCTTTAGGCACAAGGGGCTGGATGCCTCGACAGGGCCAGAAGATATGAAATTGCCCGGCTACCGTCTGCATCAGCTCAAGCCAAAGGGTGCTGGACGTTGGGAAATTGATGTTTCAGGTGCATGGCGTCTCACATTTGAGTTTGAGGGCGAAGATGCTATCGCCGTTGATTACGAACAGTACCATTAAACCGTAACCACTATTTTAAATAGCACCGGGAGCACGACATGACCAGAAAACGAACCCGCAAACCTGTACACCCAGGCTATTTGTTCCGCCATGATGTACTCGAGCCTCTGAACTTAAGCCTTACTGAAACAGCGCGTAAGCTTGGTATCTCTCGCAAGCATTTGTCCAGTTTTGTAAATGGCCGTACCCGTTGTAATCTCGACATGGCCCAGCGTTTGGCCATTGCAACCGAAACATCAATAGCAAGCTGGTTAAATATGCAAACGGCTCTGGATATCTGGGAAGCGGAGAATAACCCGGACCCTCAGTATTCAGATGTCGAGCATCTTGAAAGTAGCGCCGCCTGAAAGACTATATTTAAACCAGGCAGTAATACAGAAAAAATTACAGGCTCGACCAGGAACCCAGCGATAGCGAGTCAATTTGGGCTCATACATTCAACTTCTAACGTTCTTTGTTTACTTTTCTTGCTCTCCCCTCCATCTTCAAACCTCCAACTTCCAACTTCCAACTCAAAAATATGACAAATATATAACTGTTTTCACAAAGCTCATTGCCCTACTATTTTTCATGCCGGGACTAACCGGTTAAGGGCATCACTAAAAATTGAGTGTTGTGTTTACGCTGATAATTCGCTGGTTACAGTTCAGTGTGCACCGAAAGAGCAATCTGATTTTTACGTCAGCGGCAATAGGCGCAAGGATGACGCCAATTTTTAGCGGTGCCCTGATTTTCAAAAAAATTCCAGCAAGACATTTTCCCTGTATTTTTAATTATCAACCATCGAAACCTAACATCGATCAGATGTCTGACAACCGTCAAGTATTTACTGTCAACTGCAAATTACCCTGAACATATATCTTTCATATATAGCTGGGAGATTTCTCTGACTTTGCCTACTATCATTCGGTAGACAGACATCTAGGAACGAACAATGCCAACTGAGCAGGCAGCGAAAAAAAGGTCGGCAACCAAGACGCTAAAAGCCGTTGTTAAATTGATATGGCCAGAAGTGGATGGTTACGTAAAATTGCGTATGTTGGTTACGCTTTTCCTGGTATTTTTGTCTTCAGCACTGGCGGTACTCACCCCGGTTGTGATGAAGTTCATTATCGACGGTCTGGATACCGGTGAATGGCCTTCATTAGATTTACCTTTTATCGACGACACAAAAAATTTCGGCGCATTTATAGTTGGCCCTATGTTTTTGGTAGCCGCTTACATTGCCAGTCGCTGGTTGGGCCGCTTTTTTAATGAACTTCGCGGTCTGGTCTATGGCACTGCAGATGCTCGCCTTAACCGTCGCCTTAGCCGCAAGTTGTTTGCTCATATAATTCGTTTACCTTTGCGCTTTCACCTGGATCGCAAAAGTGGAGCTCTGAACCAAACCCTGGTACAAGGTCTGTCTGGCTACCGCATGGTTATGCAACACGCGGTGTTCACACTCCTACCGGTTATCATCCAATTATTAATTATCAGTGCAGTACTGTTTTATATGGAGCCGGTTTTTCTGTTGATCTTGGGTGTATCAGCCATTGCCTATACCTTTGCTTTTGCCAGCGGTGCTGTTCAGGTCAGCGGGCCATCAAGAGAGGTGTCGGCTACAACCGTGGAGTCGCATGGGGTATTGACCGACAGCTTACTGAATTATGAAACCATTAAATATTTTACCGGTGAACAGGCGATTCAAAACCGCTACAACGGCGCTTTGCAAAAAACAGAGAATCAGTGGGGTATATTTTTTCGTCGCAAGTTGCATAACGGTACATTGCTGGCAACCATTTTTTGTGCGTCGCTTGGCACCTCAACCTGGTTGGCTGCCGATCACGTTTTACAGGGCATATTGACTGTCGGTGGTTTTGTATTGATCAACACATACATGATGCAAATTATTCAACCTTTGGAACAGTTGGGTTTGGCCTTTCGTGACCTCGCCCAGGGCATTGCCTTCGTGGAAAAAATGATCGATATTTTCGAACAGAGAACCGAATCCTCTCGGCCCTTGGCACGGCGAAGCAAAGCGAAGCCCGGCTTCATATCTACCTCTGGCGAACTAACTTTCAAAAATGTCAGCTTTCACTACAATCCCGACCGCAAAATTCTAAAGAACATCAGCTTTACCGTGCCAGCTGGCAAAACTACTGCCATTGTCGGTCCCAGCGGATCTGGCAAGTCTTCTCTGGTACGTTTGTTAGTGAGACTTTACGACGTAAATGAAGGCGAAATATCTTTAAACGGCACATCAATCAATGCCTTACCACTAACCGAACTACGTCAGGCCATTGCTGTAGTACCACAAGATACTGTGCTTTTTAACGATACGTTGTCATACAACATCGCTTTTTCAC
>JBNKFQ010000315.1:0-3463 GCA_050289385.1 Porticoccaceae bacterium
ACAGCAATGCCGGCTAGCGCTGGCATTGTAGCGTATCAATGAGAGTCTTCCTGCTTCCATGCCAGAACCTGTTTCCTTACAAAATGTCGAACCTCATCAAGGGCAGACAGGTTATAATCCGACACACTAAATTCAACAACAATATCACCGATCAATTCGTATGTACGGCAACTCCCGGTTCTTTTACCTTCAGGCCCCAGCGTAAGACAATGAGCAATCCAAAAACCCTGAATCTCTTCAGGTATAGGATTTTCAGAATCAGGGAATTGATTCAGTAATGCCCAGCTATTTGGATACTCTACCGCACGGTAAACTTTAAAAAAGCCAGGTATTTCGGAAGGCTGCACTTTACGATCTTTGTAAGAACCTGTTGCCTGCCATAAATCTCTTAGCATCGTGTAATCATTCGGATCTCTATATGCATTAGACTCTTCTACGGTTAATGCAGTCATTAAGACTTCTATATCATCTGCAAATTGGTTATCGCTGGCCACCTGATAACCTGGCACGCTCGCTTTAACGTCCTGGTCATCGAATCGGAATAACGTCGAGTTTGAACCATCATCCAAACCACTCATTTTTAACAGCCAATCCGGCATTACACTGCCTCGATCCATCGCAATGTATTTGGGGATTAAAAATGTATGCTGCCGCAATTTAATCTGAACAACATCTGACAAGGCGTAAGTAATCGCTTTTGTCCCAAATGCAGCGGCCAAAACAATAATGGTTATTAACGCGATCTTCTTCATTGCCAATCACAGCCTCCGCACCAAATCGATCGTGTAAAATGAGCCTCGTGAACAGCTCCCGTAAACGGTGTCCCCCCAAATGCAGTTGGTGGCAAACCATGGCGATCAAAAACCTGGTGGTGATATTCAGCTATTTGGCCGGGATTGAGCAGCCCTCGAATACCTAATTTATCGCTGTCAGTAAACTGAATATGCGCGTTCGCAAGTTCAACCCGGATTTGATCGATATTTAATACACCATCGGTATACACATTGGCGAATGCCTGCAATCGATTGTTAATGCTGGTGCCGCCAAAGAGATAATCTAATGCTCCACCGGAAGGATTCAAAGAAGCCAATCCAGCTCTAGCAACCGGATCACCCACCGCCAAGCGAGATTCCCAAAATTCCTGAATTTTTCCGTCGGCAACAAGCTGGCGCTCTGCATCAGTGATGGCGTAGTTCCCCTTTTGTTCAGTAGAAATGCCCTTTGCCGCACCGCCATCCAATGTTCCTCCGTGGAGGTCCGTCAATACTGTTTTTCCTGCTACAACCTGCGAGGTTTGCTCGTTAGTTAATGATTGATCCGGAGGATCAACAAATGGTTGAATTTCATAGTCATTGACACCACGTTGACTTTGATTGCCATTTACAGATGAAACCATAATTTTTTCCTACCCTAAAGTGTTTATCGAAGGAAGCTGAACATCATCGCTTCCGGTATTTGCACTTCTAAGAAAATAATTCATTTGCATTAGCCTCTTTATAAAACACCACTTCATTGCCTGCCTGTGCTTCAGTTTTTACAAACTCTGCCCACGCCAGTACTTCTGCCACGGCCTCGAACAAATCCTCCGGAACAAAATCGTCTTCGTCACCGCGGTAATTGAGTGCCCGCGCCAGGGGAATATTGCGCACAATAGGTACCCCCGCCTCTTCGGCGGCGCTTCTGATCATCAGTGCCACAGGTCCCTCCCCCTTCACGGTGATTATGGGCACCACTGTCTCCTCCGGCCGATAAAACAGCGCCACTGCAATATGGGTTGGGTTAACGACAATCGCCGAAGCTTCGCGGGCGGCCCTGCGGGCATTTTGGTTGGCCCACTGGCGATGTAATTGCTTGCGTTTGCCTTTAAGCTGAGGGTCCCCTTCCTGATCTTTATGCTCCCTTTTAATATCGTACTTACTCATCCTGAGTTTTTTCAAGTGACTGAATTTTTGATAAAACCAGTCCAGAATGGAAAAAAACAAAAACAAGGCCACAATCCAGGACATCAATAAAAACAGCAGACGACGCAGTAATTCAGCGTAATCGGTGACTTCATTTCTCATCAGATTAATCAGATCGTTCAAGTGGTTCAGCACGAGAAACAGCGTCACAGCAATCAATACCGCCGTCTTAAAAATGGATTTTCCCGTTTCAAATATGTTATCCAGGGAAAAAATACGCTTCAGCCCTTGCGCTGGATTGAGGGTGTCAAAGCGGGGAATGATCTTTTTAAACGATAACACCGGGCCGGCCTGAAGAAATTCGCTGAGAATACCCACGGCTCCCACCAACCCCAGCGGCACCAGGGTCAACCACAATAACGTTTTCAGCGCGGAGAACCCCAGACTCGCCACTGTGGTTATCGAAACCTCGCCGACATCTACCCAGGCCTGTTCCAATAAGGCCCCTATGCGGTCGCTGAAAAAACCACTGAGCCCAATCAACAGCAGCGCCCAAATCAAGGTTGTCACTGTCTGCGACAGATCTTTGCTCTTGGGCACATTGCCTTCTTTTCGCGCATCCTGCAGCCGTTTCGATGTAGGTCTTTCCGTTTTTTCCCCGGTACCGCTGTCATCGCTCATATTATTCAGTACCCTTATTTATTGGTAGCGGTCATGGCCTATGTCGCCGACGCCGACGCCGGCAATATCTGCTGCAGTGTTTCCAGCAGATTGCGCTGCGACCCCAAATCCTCGAGTAAAATCTCAACAATATTGCCCAGCATCAACAGCACAATAAAAATTCCCAACCAGGCTTTTACCGGCATCGACAGGGAAAACACATTGAGTTGTTGTGCGTAGCGGTTGACAAAACCCAGCCCGAATTCCACCAGTGTCAACACCGCCAGGGCCGGCGCCGCCAGTAACAGTGTTAAACGCATCAGGTCGGCAAAGCGTTCGATAAAAAATACCTGCCCCAGTGCCTGTATATTTGGCAGAAGTTCTGCAATTGGCCAAACCGTGTAACTGAGAAATAATAACTCCAGAAAGATCAAAAGGCCGCCAAAGGTTATAAACAGGTACACGGCCAAACGGCTGAGAAAAGCACCGGTAAGCGTTACCTGGTGCCCCATCAGAGGGTCGACGATCTGTGCGGTAGTGGAGCCTATGGCATTGTCGATCACCTGCCCGGCCCCTTCCAACGCCCAAAATACAATGCTGAAAGAAAAGCCGATAACCAGACCGATAAAAAGCTCTTTAAGAATCACCGGCGCCAGTGCGATACCACTGATTGCACTTAGTTCCTGATTGATAAAGGGAAATACCACAATCGCCAGACTGACGAGAAAAATATTGCGGACCAGGGAGGGAATGGTGTCCTGAGTCAACAGAGGAAGCACAATAAACGCCGCCGCCATACGCGGCAATGTCACCGCAAGATTGGAAACCGCCTCACTAAACAGAATAAACTCCGGCATATTTTTTCTCTCACTGTTGTTCCCGCAAACGCCCTATACCCAATC
>JBNKFQ010000316.1:0-25339 GCA_050289385.1 Porticoccaceae bacterium
GACGGTTTTCGCTGGTGGCGGCAACGCCTGCACACCCAGCTACAACTTTACGACGTGCTGCGCATCGACCACTTTCGCGGTTTGCAGGCCGCCTGGCAGATACCCGCCGACAGTGCCACCGCTGAAGCGGGAGAATGGCAAATGGCACCCGGTGCAGAACTGCTTGCCACGCTGCAGGACGCTTTTTCTCATTTGCCTTTAATCGCCGAAGACCTGGGTCTGATTACGGCCGAAGTGACCGCACTGCGCAAACAATTTTCACTGCCGGGGATGGCGGTGTTGCATTTTGCCTTTGACAGCGGCGCCGACAACCCCTACCTGCCGCACAATCTCGACCGCCACTGTGTGCTTTATACCGGCACCCATGACAACAACACCTCGCTGGGGTGGTTTCAGGCGCTGCCGAAAACCCAGCGCCTTCGAGTTGTGCGCTATTTGCGCTGTGCCGACAGCGATATGCCGCAGGCACTGGTTGCAGCGGCGCTGGCGTCGGTAGCGCAGTGGGCGGTGATTCCGTTGCAAGACATCCTTGGCCTGGATGCTGATCACCGACTCAACACACCAGGTACCTGGCAGAACAATTGGCGCTGGCGTTTCCACTGGAAGCAACTGACGCCAGAGATCGACGCCGACTTTCGGCAATTGAATCAAATCTATGGAAGAAGCGGGAGCTTGTCATGAAACGCATTGCCATTAACGGCCTGGGACGCATCGGTCGCCTGTTGCTCAGACGCTATCTCGAAGGTGGTTTTGAACAGTTTTCGGTGGTTGCCGTCAACGACCCGATGCCGGTCGACAACCTGGTGTATTTACTGAAATACGATTCGATTTACGGCCGCGCGCCATTCGGCGTGCAAATGGAAGACGGCAAATTGTGGCTGGATGATTTTTCGCTGGAGCTGTTTTCCGAAACCGATCCGGCACAATTGCCCTGGCAGGATCTGGAAATCGACCTGGTGATCGACAGCAGCGGTCGCTTTACCAGGCGCGCCGACGCCATCAAGCATATCGACGCGGGCGCTAGCCGAGTGTTACTGAGCGCACCGTCACCCGATGCCGACATCACCCTGGTGCTCGGCGTAAATGAAAACAGCTTTGACCCCGACCGCCACTTTGTGATTTCCAACGCGTCGTGCACCACCAACTCGCTGGCGCCACCGCTCAAAGTACTGGACGACCAGTTCGGTATTGAAGCAGCACTGGTAACTACAGTGCACGCTTACACAGCCAGTCAAAGCATGGTGGACACAATGTCGCGCAAGAAGGGCCGCGGTCGCGCTGGCGCGATCAATATCATTCCCGCGACCACTGGCGCCGATGCTGCCACGGTGCTGGTGTTGCCGCAATTAAAGGGCCGCCTCAGCGCGCTGGCGCTGCGAGTACCCGTGCCGGACGGCGCGATAACCGATATCAGTGCCCAATTGCGCGACGACGTGACCGTGGACCAGGTTAATGCGGCATTCAAATCTGCGGCACTGGGTTCGATGTTGGACATTATCGAATTCAGCGACGAGGAACTGGTGTCATCCGACATTATTGGCAACACCCACTCGGCCGTTATTCACGGCCTTTCCACCCGAGTGCTGCGCGACAAACTGGTCAAGGTGCAAGTCTGGTACGACAATGAATACGCCTACGCTTGCCGTTGCCTCGACTTGCTGGAAAGATTGGCGATTTGAAGTCGGAAGTTGGAAGTTGGAAGTTGGAAGTTGGAAGTTGGAAGTTGGAAGTTGGAAGTTGGTAGATTCGACTGGACACTCGTAGCAAATGCACTACTGCATGCCAAGCTGGGAAAATAAAAAAGTGAAATCGCAGTAATCATACCCGGTATGATTACTGTGAAACAGGTCGCCCCTTTTACTATGATTCAGGACAAATCTTCTAAAAAATCACCAATGGCCGACAACAAAACAAGAACTGCCGTCATTCAAGGGCACGGACTTTGCAAAGTCTACAAAAGCGGAGAGGTCGCCATTAACGCCCTGCGCGGTGTCGATATCGATTTGTTCGAATCGGAACTCCTGGTGCTACTGGGCCCTTCCGGCAGTGGCAAATCGACACTGCTGAACATCCTCGGAGGCCTTGATCAACCCACTGCCGGCGAGGTGCAGTTTCGCGGCAAGGCGCTGCACCAGGACGACGCCTTGCTGACCGCTTATCGCCGCGACCACGTCGGTTTTGTTTTTCAGTTTTATAACCTGATTGCCAGCCTTACTGCAGAAGAAAACGTCGCCCTGGTGACCGAAATAGCCAAAGATCCGATGCCCGCCGCCGAGGCTCTGGCAATGGTCGGTTTGGGGGATCGTTGCAACGCCTTTCCCGCGCAACTGTCCGGCGGCGAACAGCAGCGGGTTGCTATCGCCCGAGCCATTGCCAAACGCCCGGAGATCCTGCTCTGCGATGAACCCACCGGGGCGCTGGACAGTAAAACCGGTGTACTGGTGCTGGCAGCCATCAATCAGGTGAACCGGGAACTCGGCACCACCACTGCAGTAATTACCCATAACCAGAGTATTGCCGGTATGGCCGATCGAGTGTTGAAATTCGCCGATGGCCAAATCGCCAGCAGCCGCCGCAACGCCGAACGCGTGCCACCGACGGAGATCGAGTGGTAATGCGCCTGCTGCCCGCACTGGACCGCAAGTTGCTGCGCGACTTGTTGCGACTCAGGGGCCAGGTTTTTGCCATCGCCCTGATTATCGCGTCGGGGGTGGGTGTGTTTGTGATGTCACTGGTGTCGATCAACTCACTGAGCGAAAGTGCCGACGCTTACTACCAGCACTATCGCTTTGCGGATATTTTTGCCCACGCCAAACGCGCGCCCCTGCAACTGGTTGACCGCATCGCCACAATCCCCGGCGTGCAACTTGCAGAGCCGCGCATCGTCAAACTGGCCACGCTTGACGTAGCGGATTTTAACGAACCGATAATTGCCTCGCTGGTGTCCATGCCGCAACAGCAATCGCAATTGAACCGGCTGGCCCTGCGCAAAGGCCGTTACCTGGACAGCACCCGCCCCGCCGAGGTGATTGTTAACGAACCTTTTGCCGAAGCCCACAGGCTTGAGCCGGGCGACCACATCACGGCATTGATCAATGGGCGCAAGCGGCGCCTTGATATTGTTGGTGTCGCGTTATCACCGGAGTTTGTCTACGCCATTGGTCCCGGCGCACTGATGCCGGACGATCAACGTTTTGGCGTGCTGTGGATGAACTACGAGGCACTGGCCGGCGCGTTTGATCTGAAAGAAGCCTTTAACGACATTTCCCTGTCGCTGTGGCACGGCGCCAAACCGGCACTGGTGGTTCACGCACTTGACGACCTGCTGGAACCCTTTGGTGGCTTCGGCGCCGTCGAGCGCAAGAACCAGATCTCGAACTGGTTTTTGATGAATGAAATCGAGCAGCTTCGACAAATGGCGACGCTTCTGCCCATGATTTTTTTTATCGTCGCGGCGTTTTTGACCAATCTTGTGCTGGCCCGGTTGATCGCCCTGGAACGCAGTGAAATTGGTCTGCTCAAAGCATTTGGTTACAGCAACAGCGCGGTGGTGTGGCACTACGCCAAATTTGTGCTGTTAGTGACTGCCGGCGGGATTGTGATGGGCTGGTTGATCGGTTACTGGATGGGCCGCTGGTCCACTGTTATGTACACCGATTTTTTCCGCTTTCCAAAATTGTATATGGTGTTGAGTCCGCAGGTGTTTCTGCAGTCAGCGGCGATCAGTTTTACGGTTTCGTTGCTGGGCGCCCTGGGTGCGGCGCGGCAGGCGGCACGATTGGCTCCCGCCGAAGCGATGCGGCCGCCGGCACCGCCGAATTTCCGGCGCGCCCGCGTCAGTGCCCGACTGGCGCACGTGCTGGATCAACCGACCCGTATTTTACTGCGCAGCCTGGCGCGCGCGCCTATTCGTTCAAGCCTTACTGCTGTCGGTGTCGCCACTGCAACGGGTGTGCTGGTCATGGCTCTGCAGTGGCTCGATGCCATTGACTTTATGATGCAGGATTACTTCTTCGCGCAACAACGCCAGGACCTGGTGATCAGTCTGCACGAACCCGCTAACAACGTCGTCGCAAATGATGTATTGCATTTGCCGGGAGTTCTGGCGGTGGAACCGCGCCGCGCCGTTGCCGCGCGCTTTCATCACGGTCATTTGGAGCGCCGTGAAACCGTGTCCGGACTCGCTCCCCATTCCACACTGGAAGTGTTGCGTGACACCGATGGCAACAAGGTCAGCGTTCCCCGGGAAGGTCTGCTGATGTCCTCGATGCTGGCGAAACTTTTGCAGATATCGGAAGGCGACGAAGTGACCGTTGAGATCCTGGAAGGCCGCAAACCTGTGCGACGTTTACCCGTGGTTAAAATTTTCGATACCTTGATCGGCGCGCCGGCATACATGGACCAGGGCGCATTGAACCGACTGATGCGAGAGCCGCCCGCAACCAATATGCTTTACGCCAGGCTTGATGCAGCAGAGCAAGATCTATTATTTCGCCGCCTGAAAGACACCCCTGCGGTCAGCGCCATTACCGTAAAGCAAAGTGCCGTGCAGACCTTTTACGATACGATGGGCGAAACCATGTATATTTATGTGTCCTTTTTTGTTGCCTTCGGTTGCATGTTGGCATTCGGCGTGATCTACAACAACATGCGTATTGCCCTGTCCGAACGGGGGCGTGAACTGGCCACACTGCGCGTGCTGGGTTTTCGTGTCGGCGAGATTAGCTATATGCTGATCGGCGAAGCTGCGCTATTGGTTTTTCTCGCATTGTTGCCGGGTTGTGTACTGGGATGGCTGTTGTCAAAAATGATGGTAACCGCCTTTGAAACCGAACTTTATCGCGTCCCCATGGTTGTCGAACAAACCACTTATGGCGTCGCCGTGTTGATCAGTCTGATTACAGCGATCGCAACCGCAGCGTTAGTCCGTCGGCGGTTGGGCAAACTCGATTTGATTGCGGTGTTGAAAACGAGGGAGTGAGTTTTGGAAGCAGAACCAAAAGAAGCAGGACAAAAAAAGGCTTTAAAAACCGTGTCTGCAAAAAGAATGTCTCTAACCACCAGGCGAATTTTCATCTGGTCACTGCCCGTGCTGCTGGTCATCCTCGGCCTGGTGCAAGCTTTTCGACCGCACGCTGTACCGGTAGACCTGGTGGAAATCGCCAGCGGCCCGTTTGTGGTGACCATCGACGATGAGGGCGAAACGCGGGTGCAGGACACGTTTATGGTATCGGCACCCATTACCGGTCGCATGCGCCGCATTCTGCTGGACGTAGGAGACAACGTGACGCAGGGCGACAGCGTTATCGCGCATATTGAACCCACTGACCCGGAATTTCTCGACGCCCGGACCCAGGCCGATGCTGAAGCCGCGGTGCAGGCAGCTGAAGCGGCCCTGCAACTGGCGCGGGCCGAAGTGGACAAGGCTCGCGCCGAGCGCGATTTTGCCGAGGCTGAAGCCAACCGTGTACGACGCTTGTTCGAGCAAGACCTCGTGTCCAGACAAGCCATAGACGAACGTGAACGCGCTTATCGTACCCAGCAAGCCACGCTGGCTGCCGCCAACGCCAACCTCAAAGTGCGGCAGTCAGAACTCGACCGGGCGCAAGCACGGTTAATTACACCGCGCGAAACTCAGCACCAGCACGGCAAATGCAAGTGCATCGATATTACCGCTCCGGTAAGTGGCCAGGTATTGCAAATACTTCAGGAGAGCGAAGGCGTGGTACAAGCCGGCACCCCCTTGATTGAAATCGGCGATCCTGCCGATCTGGAAATCTATGCCGAACTGCTGTCCACTGACGCAGTAAAAGTGCGCGCCGGGCAACGGGTTATTATCGACAATTGGGGTGGCGACAACGCGCTGGCCGGTATTGTGCGTCGTGTCGAGCCATTTGGTTACACGAAAATTTCGGCACTCGGTATTGAAGAACAACGGGTAAAAGTCATTATTGATTTTACCGGCCCGGTGGAAAGCCGTCGCAACCTGGGGCACGGTTATCGCGTGGAACCGCGCATTGTGATTTGGGAAGGTGAAGATGTAATCACTGCCCCGATAACAGCGTTGTTCCGGGACGGCGATGCCTGGGCGGTGTTTGTCGAAGAAGATGGTATTGCCGTAAAACGGCACATAAAAATCGGCCACCGCTCCGGTTTACACGCGCAAATTACCGAGGGGCTAAAACGGGGTGAGCAGGTGGTATTGCACCCCGGTGATCGAATTCATGACGGCGTTCGACTGACAGCGCGCAAAACTTGATAACCATCAATTATTAATCCCCCTACTCTACTATGTTTGCTCAGACACACTGTTTGAGATTGCGGTTATGGACATGGTATTCGGAAAAACTGCCCTGGTAACAGGGTCGGGCGCGGGCATCGGGCGCGCTACCGCGCTTAAGTTTGCCGCAGAAGGCGCCAAAGTCATGGTATCCGACGTCAATACCGAAGGCGGTGAAGAAACCGTCGGCATGATCAGGGAACAGGGAGGCGAAGCACATTTTATTCGCGTCGATATTTCCAGCCCCGAGCAAGTCGCTGAACTGGTCAGCAAAACCATTGAATATTTCGAGCGACTCGATTGCGCCTGCAACAACGCGGGAGTAGAAGGCAACATCGCGCCGCTTGCTGAACAAACTCCCGACAGCTTTGACCAGGTAATGGCCATCAATGCCCGGGGCACGTTTCTTTGCCTGCGAGCCGAAATCGCGCAAATGCTGAAAAATGGCGGTGGTGCCATTGTCAATATTGCCTCGGTAGCCGGGCTGATCGGATTCCCCGGCTTGTCACCGTACGTTGCGTCCAAACACGCGATTAACGGCCTTACCAAAAATGCCGCGCTGGAATACGGTAAACAGGGCATCAGGGTCAATTCGATTTGCCCTGGTGGCATTCAGACTCGCATGCTGGACGCTGTTGCGCAGCAGGCAGGCAACGGCATGAGTGCTCGGGAAATGATGGACCCACTGCACCCGATTGGCCGCATCGGCAAGCCAGTGGAAATTGCCGAAATGGTTGTCTGGTTGTGTTCAGCACGGGCCGCGTTTGTTACCGGTGCCAATATTCCCGTTGACGGAGGCTACGTCGCGCAGTAGTGCGATTGAATAACGTTGCCCTGCTCGTGCCTTGACCCGTTTTTTCAAGACCTGTTTAACAAGGAAATTCGATCGATGAATATCAAAAATTTGTTTCAATGGAGTCTCTTTCTGTCAACACTGTTTTTAACCAGCTGTACGCCGACCCTCAAAAGCGATGTCGTCACCTTCCACGAAAACGATTTACCAAAAGGCGAAACCATTCGCGTTGAACCAATCGACGATTCGTTGCGCAACAGTCAGGAATTTGAACACTACGCCAAACGGGTACGGGACAACCTGGAAAAACTCGGTTACACGCCGGTGACCGGCAATCAACCCGCTACGCTGATTGCCGAACTTGATTATTCAGTTAGCGAAGGTCAGACCGAAATCAAAAGTGAACATCAAAATTATGTTCGTTACCATTTTTATTACAATCGACGTTACTTCCCTTATTACTACGGCTTGCGCTACGACTGGCCGCCGGAAATTTATTCATACACGGTTTACAACCGCATTCTGCGCATGAACATTGTGCGTCCGATCGAAGGGCGCGAGGTGCTGTTTGAAGGGCGCGTGCAAAGCATTGGCCGGGAAAATGAAATTGCAAAAGTCATGCCTTACATGATTACCGCCATGTTTACCAATTTTCCCGGTGAAAGCGGTGTAACCAAGATAGTCACTATCGAAAAAAACCACTAGGGCCTGTTCACGCTTATTATGGATTGTTGAGCACCTCTAAACATTCATTTTCTACCGGAGGCGTTGGGTCATAACTGAATTTGCACCGTTGCGAAAACGCATGATCAAGTATCAGCTTGCCGCTCGCGGCTTGCGTGACAACAAAGTTCTGGACGCGGTAAATGCGGTACCACGAGAAAAATTTGTACCGCCCGAACTGGTGGAATTTGCTTACAGTGACTCGCCCTTGCCAATCGCCGCCAGTCAAACCATTTCCCAGCCCTATATTGTTGCCCTGATGACCGCAGCACTGGAATTGACACCAACAGATCGCGTGCTGGAAATAGGCACCGGCTCGGGCTACGCCGCTGCCATTTTGGCAGAGCTTGCCGACCAGGTGTATTCCATCGAACGACACAAAATTCTCGCCGATACCGCGCGCACTCGGTTAGCCGATCTCGGTTATGGCAATATTCATGTCCTTCATGCAGACGGCACTCAAGGTTGGCCGGAGTTTGCTCCGTTTGATGCCATTGTGGTGGCTGCTGGCGGCACCGAGATTCCCGAATTACTCAAACAACAACTCGCAACCGGCGGGCGTATGGTGATTCCGGTGGGTCCGAACTGGCGCTCACAAAAACTGCTTCGCTTGCGGCGAATTGATGAGCACCAGTACGAGCAGGAAGAACTCGGCGATGTCCGTTTTGTACCCCTGCTCGGCTCGGTTGAGGGTGATAAGGAAACAACAGATATTGCAACGGCCAGACAAACGGAGAGCCATTTGCCCGAATTGATTTATCAATCGAGCGAGCATTTTGCCACTGTAGAGCACGTTGATCTGAATAATTTGCTGGCTCGTATCGGTGACAGTCGTTTGGTACTGCTTGGCGAAGCATCGCATGGTACCGCCGAATTTTATGAGATGCGGGCAAAAATTACGCAGGACCTGATCGAAACCAAAGGTTTTAACATTGTCGCCGTGGAAGCCGATTGGCCGGACGCCGCGCAAATCCATCATTCTGTACAAGGCACCAGACCTGAACACTCGCCAGACAACAAACCGTTTGCACGCTTCCCCACCTGGATGTGGGCAAACCATTCAGTCCTGGAATTTATTCGCTGGTTAAAAACATTTAACGCCGAAATGTCTGATCCTGACAAGCGCGTTGGTTTTTACGGTCTGGATTTATACAGCCTGAACACGTCAATCGACGCCGTGTTGTCTTATCTGGAGAACGTCGACCCCGAAACCGCCGAAGTGGCGAGAATACGTTACGGTTGCCTGACACCCTGGGCGGACGATCCCGGTTCATACGGTCGCGCAACGGTTACCCGCCAATACCGGCAATGTGAGTCAGAAGTGCTGGCCACCTTGCAAGATCTTCTGGCAAAACGCCTGAACTATTCCCTGGCAGATGGCGAGCATTTTTTTAACGCCGAACAAAACGCTCGCCTGGTCGCCAATGCCGAGCGTTATTACCGCACCATGTATTACGCCGAAGCCAATTCCTGGAATCAGCGCGACCGGCATATGTTTGACACTCTGCAAGCCGTGCTGACATTCAGGGGCCCGGAATCCAAAGCCGTGATCTGGGAACACAATTCGCACATCGGTGATGCACGAGCAACGCAAATGAGTGCACGCGGGGAATTTAATATTGGCCAGCTGGTAAGGGAAAAATACGGTGACGCAGCTTATCTTGTCGGTTTTGGTACCGACCACGGCACTGTGGCCGCAGCCTCGGAATGGGGGGGACCGATGGAAGTAAAAGAGGTACAACCTTCCCATATCGATAGCTATGAGCGCGTGTGTCACGAAGTTGCCACTGACAATTTTTTGTTGCCTCTACGCAACCCGATACAGGCAACCGTGCGTGAACAGCTGCTGGCGGAACGCCTGGAGCGTGCCATAGGAGTAATTTATCGCCCCGAAACCGAGTTGCAAAGCCACTATTTTTACGCCTCGCTTCCGCGCCAGTTTGATGAATATATCTGGCTGGACGAAACCCGGGCCGTAAAACCCCTGAAGCGAGGCCGCAGCAAAGATGCGCCAGATACTTTTCCGTTTGGGCTTTAACTGTCTCATAGTACACAACCCAATTTGACGTCAATCAACGGCGCTTGCGTAAAACGGATAAAAAATATCAAGAGTTCAAAATTAAATCACAACATTCACAGGCTGGTCTGTGTCAAGGCGAGAAAATCGTGCCACTCCACCCGCTGGCGGGTAAAACCGCCGAACCGTCAATGCTTGTCGATATCGCTGAACTCGTAGCAGCTTATCAGGCCAATTCCCCTGACCCTGCCGACCCGGCGCAGCGCATTGCCTTCGGCACATCGGGGCACCGCGGCTCGGCATTTGATGGCAGTTTTAATGAGGCACACATACTTGCCATCAGCCAGGCGGTCTGCGACTACCGCCGCGCCCACGACATCAATGGCCCACTGTTTCTCGGCATGGACACACACGCACTGTCCCCGGTGGCCTTTGCCACCACTCTGGAGGTGCTCGCCGGCAACGGCGTAGAAGTAATGATCGACTCGGCATCGGGATACACCCCGACACCTGTCATCTCCCACGCCATCATCACTCACAATCGCGCCCGGCCAGGCAGCCCGGCCGACGGCATTGTGATTACACCCTCACACAATCCCCCTGACCAGGGTGGCTTCAAATACAACCCGCCGCACGGCGGGCCCGCTGGCAGCGATGTCACCACGTGGATCGAGAAACGAGCCAACCAACTATTGGCAGATAGAGGTCAAGGAGTCAGATGGATATCGCTAGCACGAGCCCAAAGTGCCGAGACTACTCACCGGCACAACTACATTACCGCCTATGTCGACGATCTCGTCCAGGTTATTGATATGGACACGATACGGACAGCACGATTGTCCATTGGCGTGGATCCTCTCGGCGGCGCAGGCGTGCACTATTGGGGTTACATCGCCGAGCGTTATCAGTTGCCGTTGACGGTAGTAGACGACACGGTAGATCCCGCCTTTGGTTTTATGAGCCTGGACTGGGATGGCAAAATTCGCATGGATTGTTCTTCACCCTGGGCCATGCAACGGCTGATTGGTATGAAGGATCGTTTCAACATCGCCTGGGCCTGCGATACAGACCACGACCGCCACGGCATTGTCACTCGCAGCTCGGGGCTGCTGAATCCGAATCACTATCTGGCTGTCTGCGCTTTTTACTTGTTCAAGCACCGACCACACTGGAGCTGCGACGCCGGAATTGGCAAAACGGTGGTGAGCAGCTCGATAATCGACCGGGTAGCGGCACAATCGGGACTGCACCTGACCGAAGTACCGGTCGGGTTCAAGTGGTTTGTTTCCGGGCTCACATACGGCACACTGGCTTTCTGTGGGGAAGAGAGCGCTGGCGCTACACTGCTGCGACGCGACGGCACACCCTGGACCACGGACAAAGACGGCATTGTCATGGGCCTTTTAGCCGCCGAAATAACGGCAGTAGCTGGCTCTGACCCGGGCGAGTTATACCGCGAACTAACTGCCGAGCTGGGTGATCCGGTTTACCGTCGAGTTGATGCGCCGGCAACGCCCACACAAAAAAAGGCGCTGGCAAAACTGACGCCAGCTGCGGTGCAGGCCACCGAATTGGCCGGTGAAAAAATTATTGACAAGCTGACTGTCGCTCCCGGCAACGATGCACCGATTGGTGGGCTGAAAGTGACTACCCAAAACGGCTGGTTTGCGGCGCGCCCTTCCGGCACCGAAAATCTGTACAAGCTGTATGCCGAAAGTTTTAAAGGTGAAGCGCATTTGCAGCGCATTCTGGAAGAGGCGCAGACGCTCGTCGACCGCGTGCTTGCTTCGACGGGCCAGTGACAGGGACGAAAATTTTTGCAACACCGGAAAAAATGAATCAGGAGGTTGCCATGATCGAAGTATTAAGCGGTTTTCCAGACAACGTTGTCGCCGTTGCCTGCAAGGGCCACGTGACACGAAGCGACTACGAAAATGTGCTTATTCCTGCGGTGGAAAGCACACTGAAACAACACGACAAAGTCCGCCTTTATTACGAAATCGGCAAGGACTTCGAAGACATTGACGCCAGCGCAGTGTGGGAAGACATCAAGGTAGGTTTTGAGCACTTGACACACTGGCAACGTTTTGCGGTGGTGACCGATGTGCACTGGATTGGACGCTCTATCAAGGCTTTTGGTTTTATGATTCCCGGGGAAATCCGGATTTTTTCCACTACCGAAATGCAGGCGGCACGCGACTGGATTGTTGCGGACTAACATACGCCATGAAACACATCTTGATTATTAACGGTCACCCCGACCCCGACCGCTCCCGCTTTTGCTATCAATTGGCCGGTGCATATAAAAAGGCTGCCGAAACGGCCGGCCACGAAGTGAAGGAAATTTTTGTCGCCGATGAGAATTTCCCGCTACTAAAAAGCAAGGATGATTATTACAACAATGACGTTTCTCCAAACATAGCGGAAAGTCAAAAAGATATTGTATGGGCCGATCATTTATTGCTGGTTTATCCACTTTGGCTCGGGGGTATGCCAGCACTTTTAAAAGGATTCCTGGAGCAGGTACTACGCCCCGGTTTTGCTATTAGCGAGACAAGCGACAAATGGCCGCAGCGCCTGCTCACCGGCAAAAGCGCCCGCATTGTGGTCACCATGGGAATGCCGGCATTTATTTACCGCTGGTTTTTTCAGGCGCACAGCCTGAAAAGCCTGCAACGTAACATCCTCAAGTTTTGTGGTATTCATCCGGTAAAAACCATTCTGTTTGGAATGGTTGAGAGTGACAACCCGAAACGGCGGCAAAAGTGGTTGAAGAAAATGCAGGAGTTGGGGCGGCGAGCAGATTGATCGAATAACAAACATAGCCTTAATTGCATGACAACTGTTGGCAAAGGCATCAAAATATGCATACAATGATGTCTGTTTTGATGCTATCAGAGGTTCTCCCCTCATGCGCACAACATTGACTATTGATGATGATTTATTCGCCAGGGCCGAGGCATTAACTGGTCTCCACGAAAAATCAGCGTTATTGCGTGAAAGCCTGCGGGCGCTGATCGAACGCGAAAGTGCTCGCCGACTGGCCAAACTGGGCGGCTCCGAACCCAAACTCAAACCTGCTCCCCGCCGTCGATCAACACCGGCTGAATGATGGTTTTGGTGGATACATCGGTTTGGGTAGATTATCTGCGTAGCGGAGACGAAACGCTTTCTCAATTACTGATGCAGGGGCAAGTCTGTATCCATTCGATGATCATTGGTGAACTGGCCTGTGGAAATTTGCAAAACCGGCAGGAACTGCTGGGTCTTTGGCAAAACCTTCCAATGCAGGTTGAAGCCAGCCATCAGGAAGCAATGTTTCTACTTGAGTCCCGTGCCTTAATGGGCAAGGGCATCGGTTATGTGGATTTACATGTGCTGGCAGCCAGCTTGCTTTCGAGTGATACGCAACTCTGGACACGCGATAAACGTCTGGCGAGAATTGCTGAATCTCTTGGTTTTGCTTTTCCCATACACTAGAAAAACCCAAACCTAACCCAACCACAAGTGAATAGTTTATGAAAGCCATTCTTGTCACTCTAACCGCCCTACTGTTGATTTGTGGCTGCTCGCCAGAGTCTTCCGGCAGCGCCAATGAAAAGAACAAGGCCGTAGCGGTCAAAACGCAGCCCAGTGAAAGTAAAAAACTGACGCAATGGCTTGACGAACAATATGAACAGGGCTTGCATTTTTCACCCATGCATCTTACCTCTTTGGGACGCAAGGATCTCTACGACCAAATCGACGACATGAGCGAAGCGGGTCAGGACAAATACCTGCAATGGCTGGCATCAACTGTCGATGAACTCAAATCGACCTTTAACTACGCTGCATTAACCGACGCTGCCAAAATTTCCTACGACCTGTGGATTTATCAATACGAAAGCGAAAAGGCGATGACGCCCTGGCGCCGCCACGAATATATTTTTAATCAAATGACCGGGTCGCATACCGAGTTGCCAAATTTTTTGATCAATTTTCATCGCGTGGACAATGAATCCGATATGCAAGCCTATATCAAACGTATTGAAGGCTTGTCGCGCGCTATCCAGCAGTTAACTGAACGCGCAAAACTGGGCGCTGCTGAAGGCGTAAGGCCGCCTCGTTTCGCCTACGAGATCGTGGAAAAGGAATGTGAAAAACTGCTGACAGGCAAACCATTTGAAGCCGATGCCGAAATGGACGCACCATTGTGGGCGGATGCCAAAAAGAAAATCGACGCTCTGAACACTTCGGGTACGGTCGACGATGCCAATGCGGACACTCTGAAAGCGTCGGCCAGGCAAGCATTGCAAGAGCATTTTAAGCCTGCTTATCAGGCGTTGATTGCCTGGCTTGAAAGCGACATCGCCAATTCCGATGCAGAGGCGAAAGGCGTTGGCAATCTGAAAGATGGTGCGGCGTATTACAACGCTACTCTGAAGCACATGACAACTATCGATTTGACCGCCGATCAAATTCACAACATCGGTCTGCAAGAGGTGGAACGCATTCACGGAGAGATGAAAAAAATAAAGGATAAAGTCGGTTTTGATGGCACGCTGCAGGAATTTTTTAAATTCGTTAAAACCGACCGCCGCTTTTTCTACCCCAACAACGACGAAGGCAGGCAGGCTTACTTGGATGATTCCAGCGCGTACCTGGACCATATAAAAGCGCTGCTTCCACAATATTTTGGCATATTACCGAAGGCGGATCTGGTGGTGAAACGGGTAGAAGCGTTTCGTGAGCAAGACGGCGCACCACAGCATTACAGTTCCAGTTCTCCCGACGGCTCCCGGCCCGGTGTATATTACGCGCACCTTTCTGATATGAATGCCATGCCGAAAGTGGAAATGGAGTCGATCGCTTATCACGAAGGGCTGCCGGGGCACCATATGCAAATTGCTATTGCGCAGGAGCTGCAGGGCATACCCAAATTTCGTACGCAAATTCACTTTACCAGTTATACCGAAGGCTGGGCTTTGTATGCCGAGCGGTTGGCAAAAGAGATGGGCGCCTTTCAGGACCCTTATTCCGATCTCGGTCGATTGAGCGCGGAAATCTGGCGGGCAATTCGCCTGGTTGTGGACACCGGCATTCATGCCAAAGGCTGGACTCAGGAGCAGGCGGTTAATTATTTTATGGAGAATTCACCGATATCCGAAGGCCAGATTCGCGCGGAAGTGCGCCGCTATATTGTGTGGCCAGCTCAGGCGACGGGTTATAAAATTGGCATGTTGAAAATATTGGGGTTGCGCGACAAGGCCAAAAAGGCGCTGGGTGACAAGTTCGATATTCGTACGTTTCACGACAAGGTGTTAGGTGGTGGTGCGATGCCGTTATCGGTGTTGGAAAAAGTCATTGATGGCTGGATTGCGAGTAGTCGAGTATAAGGACAACTCGCGATCCGGGGACGCGATCCGGGGACGGTTTACTTGTTTTACAGTTGTTACACGCAACTGCTTTAACTCAAGTAAACTGTCCCGCATTACTCGCACTACTCCTGTTATAACCGCAACTATATCTTGTAAATTTTTTTAATTTTCCGACATGTCTGTATACCGTACGTATTCATGCAGTTCACGGCGTAGATAATCACAAATATAGTCCAGCCCTTCAACGGCGACATCCAATGCCGTGGTCAAGTTCAGAAACCCGTGAAAAGTGGTGTCGAAACATTTGTAATGTACCGGCACACCGGCTGCGGACAACTTCGCACCATAAAATTTTCCGTCATCACGTACCGCATCATAGGCGGCGGTGATAATCAACGCGGGCGGCAAACCACTGAAATCTTCCGCCAGGATAGGTGAGGCGCGCACATCTTTTACGTCATTGACCGGGTCGGGAAAATACAAGTCGTTGATATAGCGCAAATCATCGATAGTGACAAAGTACCCTCCCTGGCCGTATTTACACCTGGCAGGAAAATCGGCATCCGGAGAAAGATTGACACACGGATATAGAAGTATCTGGTGCGTTATATGCGGCCCACCTCGCGATCGGGCCAGATGACACATTACCGCACTGATATTACCACCCGCACTGTCGCCACAGACTGAAATGTTTGCCGGATCGCCATCAAGTTCACCTGCATGTTCAGCCAACCAGCAAAGCACGGCATAAGAATCTTCTATTCCCGCCGGAAACTTGTGTTCCGGAGCCAGACGATACCCCACATTCACAACAATGACATCGGCATGCTGGCACAGATACCGGGCAACGCCCTCATGACTCTCCATATCACAGAGGAAAAAACCTCCGCCATGGTAAAAAACCATGACGGGTAATTTTTCACCTGGCTTGAGTTTACGCGGCCAGTAAATCCGAATTGGTACATCACCATTCGGCCCCGGAGCGCTGGTTTCCTGCCAGCGATCTATATGTGTTTCAGGCGCATGCTCCAGATTGATCTGTTTCAGGGCTATCCGTGCTTCAGGCGTCGGCATTTCACATAACTGCAAGTGACCTTCTGCATGCATTTGATCAAGCATCGCCCGGGATTTTGCATCTATTTCAGCCACAATATATCCCCTCTAAAAAGTCTTTTTAATTGTCACACCCCATTCACGAGGCCGGTTATAACTACCATAGATAAATCCGGATGCGGCTGTATCCTGAACACCATTATCAATCACACGTTTATTACTGAGGTTGGTGCCGAATATCGATAACGTCCAGCCGTTTTGCGGCATATCAAAATTCAGTCGCGCATTAAAAATACTATGTGCCTGCCTGACTGCCAGAGCAGTATTCTCAATATCGGAAAAAGAATCGCTTTCATAAGACCAATCGCCCCTGAGAGTGAATTCGCCATAGTCTTTCCAGGGCCAGGTATACTGCCCATAGGCACTCCCCGTCCACTCAGGCGTTCTGACATTTTGTGTGTCGAGCGTGATACCGACAACTGTTGGATCAAGATTGACGATTTCAAAATCCAGATACCCCAGATTTACCCCCAGGTCGAGATTGTCCATCAACAATGCACGCATCTCTACTTCAACGCCTTTTACTTCAGCGTCAGCAATATTATCCGTCCTGAGTACTAATGACCCGGTTTTTTCGGAAAAGCTAATAGCGTTAACCTGTAAATCGGTATAGTCCATGTAAAAGGCGGCCGCATTGATACGTAACCGCCGATCCAGCCATTCAGATTTCAGCCCGATCTCATATGACGTCAACCCTTCAGGCTCAAATGATTCAATCGCCGCCTGTTCGATGACACGTCCGTTAAATCCGCCACTTTTGAAGCCTTTTGAAATTGTCGCATAGGTCATCAAGTCGTCAGTCAATTTAAACTGAATACTTCCCATGGGAGTCATTTCATTCCAACTTTCTCGTGCCCTACTTTTATCTACTGCGGGAACACCGGAAGCACCACGGATCATATTCAAATAATACTCTTTTTCTTCATAGGTATAACGCGCACCGGCAGTGACACTGAGACGATCGGTAATATCGTAGATTGTCTGTGCATAGGCCGCCATGCTGGTAATATCTATATCATTAAATATATCCAGTAACAGATCAAAATAGATATTTATTGGATTTCCAGGCCCACCAGGTGCCGTCGGTAATGCCAGAGGTGAACCGTCTACCGGACCGGGCAATCCTTCCAGGCCCTGATAAAGGCCTTCACTCAAAATTACTTCATTGATATCCTGGCCATATTCATTGAAATAAAACAAGCCTGTCTGCCACCGTAACTTGTCGTCAAAAGCTTCGCCAAACAGTTGTATTTCCTGACTGATCTGGTCCTGCTTCTGTCTGTCTTCCGTTGAAGCGATCTCAAGAGGTGAACCATCCGCATCGAACCCGAAATGAGCATTGAATTCACGGTAGGCGGTGACCGACCTGGCAGTCGCCCAACCCAGATCCTGCTCAATGGTTAAATGCACCCCCCAGCCTTCGAAATTATTAATGTTAGGCCCGGTAGCATAACTGTCGTCGACGTTGCCCGGGATAAGATAACGATCATCATAGACTGTACCGGCGGGACCACCGACGGTAAGGTTCCATAATTGAGCCAACTTCCCCGTCGGCACGATTGCCGTCATGGTGACCGGTTTACCGGACTGTTTTTGCGTAGTATAGTCCATGCTAAAATCTACAGTAGTGTCTTCTGATGGTAACCACCTGAGTGCGGCACGAACCGCCGTTTGATCTTCATCACCTACACCTTTTTCAAGTATCTCACCGGAAGGAAAGTCCAGGCGATTGCTATGTCCATCCCGGTTTTTGGTGGAGAACGATACTTTGCCAAATAATTTGTCGGCGATAACGGGAAAGTCAAAGGAGCCTCTGGCATCGACACGATTAAAGTTACCCGCAGTAACCTGTGCATAGCCACCGTTTTTCCCATCAGGTTTGGCCGAAACCACATTAATAGCTCCGCCGATAGTATTTTTTCCGAACAGTGTTCCCTGCGGTCCACGCAAGATTTCTACGCGCTCGAAATCCAGCAGGTCCATCACCCCGCCAATAGTACGGGGGAAATAAACGCCATCCACATATATCCCTACACCGGGATCAGTAGTGAAAAGGAAATCATTTTGGCCGACACCGCGTATGTAAACGCCTGCATTGGAAGCCCCCGCGCCGCGGGAGACTGAGTTGGCTGACACATTGGGTGCAAAAGATGTCACTTCAATCAGGTTGGTCAGGCTGCGCTGTTCAAGATCGGCAGCGTTAAAGGCAGAAACTGCTATTGGCGTGTCCTGTAATGACTCGCTGCGTTTACGTGCTGTTACAACAATTTCTTCCAGAGCACTACCTTTAGTCGTTGATTCCACTTGCGCTTGTGCAACAGACACATCATTCACCAGAATCAGTACAGCTAGTACTGCATAAACCGGCAACACTTTAGAAATATAAATCATCACGTTTTCTCCATGAAAATTGGCATTGAATCACAATGAAATAGCGACCCTGCCTATTGAATAGCTGAAATTGCCATTGCGACAAACCTTAACCAACCATTTCTTGAGCATGGTGCTTCCTTATTTGGTGCAATATGAATTGATGTGTGCACCACCGCACGCCAAAACAGTGCACAGTAGACAAATAATATAAACTTAAGATTATGGCAGGGGCAGGAAAACCGAAATATCTGTGTCTCCATCCTTGGACCATCGTCTGTATTTTATGAACGCGGGAAGAATAATTACTTTATTTTCATTTGTAAAGCAACCCGGCAGCAATTTGAGCGAAATATCGTGGTATCAAATGCAAAACAGACCACTCAGACTGCCTTCCAACACCCAATCAGTTCCCGTCTATGCCTGGAGTCATTTGGACGAATATGAATATTGAGTTATTGGGGTCAGACTATTGGGGTCAGATTGCAATTTTTCCTCGGTCACCTTAACCGTGATTAGCTCAACGTCTGGCAAGTTGTCAGCGACCTCTTGAAAATTTTTGCTCTGCTTAAGCACCTGGATTACTACAGGCAAAGGTTCAGCCCAAATTTCGGGCAAATCGGCTTCTCCTGGTGTAGCTATAGGAAAAGCCAGTTTTTCTTTTGGGGGAGTAAATTCCGCCATCACTCCCTGTTTATTTCCCCTTGCATCAATTCGATACCACCCAAAGCTTTCAAGATAAACCGCATTTAGACCATGAAGACAATATGGGGGAGTATCTGCAATAGTCATTCGCTGATAACATAAGCCAGCAGGAATGTTATTTGCGCGCAGGAGCGCTGCTAGCAAGTGGCTTTTTGCATAGCAATAACCAGTACCATACTCCAGCACATCAGATGCAATACAAGTCACCGGGTTTAGTTCGTAATCCCAGCTATGTTTGATCTCGTCACGAACGAACTCGAAGCAACTTTTAGCGATTTCTATGGGGGAATGATAACTTTTAGCAAGTTCATTCGCCTGAGCTAAAAGATCGGGGTGTTCCCAATTTATATATTCTGTAGATGCCAAATATTTATTCATATGTTCTATCATACAGGACAATTAACGTCGTGCATAACCGGCCCGCCGTAGCAGTGGATGTTTTTGTGCCAGGGTTTTTTAGCACAAAACAGACACTGCGGAGGTAGGTCCAAGTTTATGCACTTTGTTATATGTTGGTTACACCTTATCCGCAAAGTAGACCATGATTTCTTCGGTGGTCATTTCCTTCGTCTCATTGGCAAAGCAGTAGTAGCTTGGGCGCATATCACTAAAATACTGCATATCCATTTTCAATCCTTCCAGGTTTGGAAAAAAACCCACTGGAATATTGTACTCGCCTGTTTCTCTGAATTTATAGAACAGATGGGTTCCGCACTCGGTGCAGAAGCCTCGAGAGGCCCAAGACGAAGACTTGTACATTTTTATTTTATCATCACCTTCCATTTTCACTTGCGTACCGCATTTCACCGCAAAGAATGGCGCACCACCCCAAGTTCGGCATGACTGACAGTGGCAAACAGTAAACTTAGGATTTACGTTTTCAGCCGTAATCTTCACGGAACCACAAAGGCAACCAGCCTCAGAATAAGACATTAAAATGACCCCCAAACTGATGAAACATATAACGCTCACTGCAGAGGCGCTGCGTCGTTTGCGGCGTCCTTCTGGCTGTGTTTGTTACGTTTTTAATTTAACACCTACCCATTTATCTACGTTTGGAACTTCGTAGCCAATTAGCTCATCTATTAATACCGAAGGTGTTTCAGATACACGCAACATTTCTCTATGCACAGTTTTCATAAAACCTTCTCTAACGGCGTTGTCTAGAAACTCAAAGAGCAAATTAAAATAACCATTTATATTTATAACGCCACAGGGCTTATTGCTAATGCCTAACTGACACCATGTGAGAATTTCTGCAACTTCTTCCAGCGTTCCATATCCACCTGGTAAAGCGATAAATCCGTCAGATAACTTATGCATTTTATTTTTCCTTTGATGCATAGAGTCTACTACGTACAGCTCCGTTAAATTCTCATGCGAGACTTTATCAGCGAAAGATTTTGGAATTACACCAATTACCTTTCCGCCACTTTCTAAAACTGAATTGGCGACCTCACCCATGAGGCCAACTTGTGCACCTCCATATACTAGTTCGATGCCACGTCGTGCTAATTCTTTTCCCAATAAATTAGCGCTTTCCATGTATTTAGAATCCGATCCAGGGCTAGAGCCACAATTAACACAAATTCTCTTCAAAAGGACTCCTTAAACGTAACGCTGCCATAAACGGTGCGAGCTTGCGAGCGTCCGGCAAGCGTAGTGAGCGGATTTAATGGCCTTGTTAGCATTGCTCATTTTTGCAGTACCTGTTGAATGAATGGCCACTTCTTTTCTGTATATGCTTCACGATCCTCTTTATAGGCTTCAGCCAATTCTCGTTTTAGATTTGCATATTCAGTTGCTACTTGTTCGTTTGATCGTAGCAGGTCTCGAAATTTAATACGTTCTCGCCACAACGGGCTTTCATAAGGAACCAAGTGAAGATGGTGGGTACGGAAAGCATCTGATGGCTTACAAAACCAATGCATGACTTCTGATTTATAAGGCCAATATTCATAGCCATTATCTACAAGGGCATTTATTGCTGGTTTAGACTCATTTAGCGACCGGACACCAAACATAACATCTATGACTGGTTTAGCGACCATACCAGGAATGGCTGTGCTACCCACATGTTCAATGCTTCCAAAGAACCATTTGCCTGCAATGGTCATTAAGTGTTCCCTTTCTTCCTCAAATTTTGCAGGCCAAGAAGAGTCATATCCTTCAAGGATTACTGGTGCTCTGCCCATAGTCTGAAATTTCCTTGTAACGTGATCTTCCCCGCCATAATTTGCCGCTTGGAGCGCAGCGTAGAATTTTGGGGACATCCAAATTATACTTTGACATCCTATCACGCCCCTTCTATGCTTTGAATCCTAATACATTCAAAGCCAAGGATTCGGCGATGACACAGGCACGGAAGACTCTGATCTCTCTGGACGATACCCCGTATTATCACTGCATTTCCCGCTGTGTGCGGCGCGCTTTTCTGTGTGGTGAAGACCATTTCAGCGGCAACAGCTACGAGCACCGGCGTGGATGGGTCGTTGAACGCCTCAAGTTTCTTTCATCCGTCTTTGCCATCGACATCGCCGCCTATGCAGTCCTGAGCAATCACTATCACGTGGTACTCAGGGTAGACCGGCAAAAGGCTTCGGACTGGTCCGTATTCGAAGTTATCGAACGCTGGCAACGGCTCTTTTCCGGCCCCGAACTGATACAGCGTTATCGAGACAACCCACAGAATTTTTCTCAGCCCGAAAGGGAGGCCGTCGACGGTATTGTGGCCCTGTGGCGAGACCGACTCTGCGATATCAGCTGGTTCATGCGATGCCTGAACGAACATCTGGCACGAAAGGCCAACCGAGAGGACCATTGCAAGGGCCGGTTCTGGGAGGGTCGCTTTAAAAGTCAGGCGCTGCTGGACGGCACCGCTCTGCTGGCCTGCATGGCCTACGTAGATCTCAACCCGATACGGGCTGGTATTGCTGCGACACCGGAACAGTCTGACTTTACTTCCCTGCAGGAGCGTCTGGGCATAGAGCCGGAAGTGTCAACCACGCCAAATGACAATAATAACGAATCAACCTCGACAAACCATAACGCCAAGACAGCATCCTTGCTGCCCTTTGCCGAAAGCCTGACAGCAAATAGCCCGGATTCGGCCCTGCCATTTTGCTTTGCCGATTATCTGGAACTGGTCGACTGGACCGGCAGAGCGGTGCTGCAACACAAACGGGGAGCTATACCCGACAATCTGCTGCCCATTTTGCAACGCTTGCATATCGACACCCGGCAATGGCTGAAAGCAAGTACTAACCTGGAGCAACAATTTGGCTACGCTGTGGGTCCGGAAGAGAAGCTGATGAAACTCTGTAATCGACTCCAACAAAAGTGGTTACAGGGCATTGTAGCCTGTCGACAACTTTATCGGCCACCGAAAGTCGTGACGTAAAAAATAACGTAACTGCGCCACCCCTCCAATAACCAATCACCAATCACCAATCCAGCTTGGAGATATCCAGGCAACTGAAATCAGCCCAAAACACCAAGCCACAAGAAAAATCGATAACACGTCGATTGATCCAACAAATTAATTCTTTTCACTACCGTGAAGCCAACCGATTTCTCTCACATTATTAATATCTGGATGTCCTTATTCCTTTCCTTATTCCTTTTTATGGATGTCCTTATTCCTATGGGATGTCCTTATTCCTTCATTATTCCTTCTTATTCCTTAGATCAATGCTCCTAATAATTTGTAGCACCAATACACGCCGATAATCATCTGTACAGCGAATACACTGAATCTCAGTGTTACCGCTACAGGACTTAGTGAAGCAAGATGAATTAAGGATTGTACTATTCTTGCACTCAGGAAGGCATAAGCTAGCTGGTCTGTTATAGACGCATTGGAAGTAACCAATGCGGCTATCATTAGGCCACCAAAAATAGGAAGCCCTTCTATGCAGTTTGCGTGTGCCCGAGCTAGCCTTTGCATAAACGGTGATAAGTTTGAATTTTCTGGATTAAATCCATTCGGAGACACCTCTTTCGTAAGAACCAGCTTTGAACGGATTGACTCCATAAGCACAAGCAAAAACATACTCCATGCCATGAATCCGACTAAGGCGATTATTGTTGGTGAACTCATTCAATTTTCTCCTCGTACTATCCGCTGAATTATTTGCTGCTTAACGCCTGCGCTCAGCCGTGTTGTCGCGATAGCGGCGACGTCGGCTGTAGCGATTTGTTGGGCAGAACTGTACCAGGTCAGCTTTTTACCTTCTCTATCATATGATTAATGACATGGCTGTGCTGTTGCTGTGGGCTAAACATGACTATCTCGGCGTCTGCGTTAACCTTTACATTATGCCCAGGTGGCCAGTAAAAGAGATCATTCGCGTTGACTGTTTCCTGTGTCCCGTTCGCGTCCGTCGTTGTAAGTTGTCCGCACAAGACGAAACCCCAGTGTGGGCATTGGCACAAATCGCCATCAAGTCCATGGAACAACGGTGTGGTATCAACGCCTGCCGCGAGACTGAAATACTCGCCACTAATCTTGCCTAATCCAGTGGCATCGCCGAATTCCGTTCGCTGACGAATCACAGCACCTGGAATCTCCATCTTAACGTCTATGTCATCTTTCGCTATATGCATGTTTGTTTTTCCTTTTTTGTGGATGCTTTAAGTTTGATGGTCTCACGATCGCAACATCCGATTCAAGCGATAGACGCCCAACGCTTGTGTATGGGGCTGGAGTAAGTGGCGGTCTGCTTTTTAGGCCGATGCTTACAGAGGTCCCAGCCCACGCTTTTTGCGGGCGTACATAACACATTTGTTATAAACTCTTCTTCAATTTTGAAGATATTTTCGATAAAACTTCATCAGATAACTCTCCATCATTTCTTGTTATTTCTTCAACAATATATAGCTTTACATTCCAAATCTGCATATACGCGTCGAGATTTTCCTGACCAATCTGACGAATTAAGGTTCTATTTTTACAGACCTTAGATGAGTCTCCTTGTTTTTCGAGTTTTTTCAGTGTAGATTGAACTAATTTTTCTGTCTTTAATATCTCTTCGTCAATAAAGCCTTTAAAATTTTTTTCATATACAACCTTGGAAAGCTTGCCCTTTTCCAAGCTGCTTGCGACGCTATCAGTTGAAAATGCAATTTCTATTTGCTTGCTTCCTTGACTGTTTTGTTGAATCATCATTTGTCTTACACGATTCGCCTCCACCTTGAGTTCTTTAGAGCATTTAATTTCAGCTACAGCAGCATTAGACGCAAATATAATAGCCATTATGGAAAGAATAAGCTTCATAACGATTTCCTAGTGTATGTTTTTATAACGTCGCCAGCATGCGCGACTACGAAATGGAGGCGCAGGCGCAATGGAGTCGCCGTCGCCGTGACTGGCCTGGTTATGCATGAGCTTCCTCTGGAATCTGAGCCAACAGGTCAGTAACCCCGACATCCACGCCTGCTTGTGATAGCAAAGTAGAAACTTGCCCTCGGTGATGAGTCTGATGGTTAAAGAAATGAAGCACCAGGCTCGAATATCTTTTTTTAGCAGCAATACCCTTAGTATTGCGGTAGCTAAGGACGAAATCTAGATCACCCTCGGATAGCTCGGCTGTCCAATTGACAATCTGGCGATCGAGCCAGATTCGCTGCTCAGATAGGATACCAATATCCTCAAAGAGCACCTGATCAAGGCTCTCAGGATTTTGAAGGTCAGCGACCTCCCGCAATGAGTTAAGACAGGACGGATGAGTAGCAAAACGTTTGAGCCAAACCGTATCGCCAACGAGAATGTGGTTCAGAGTACCCAGGATGGAGCCAAAAAAAGCCCCACGGTCTTTCGCCAAATCTGTCGCAGAGAGTTGCCCTGCAGCCGCATAAATCTTCGAGTTCATCCACTGGTTGTAGGCAGCTAGTAATTCAAAGTGTTCTTTCAGGCTCATCTGAACTCCTTCTCATGTATAACGCTTGAGCTGTGCGGCGCAAACGAAGTGCAGCGGAGTTTG